>JAUSEB010000402.1 GCA_030650495.1 Armatimonadota bacterium
GACTCTGAATCGTGCTTAAAAGCAGATTTCTCGCTTCGCTCGAAATGACGTGTCGTGCCGTCCACCGGCTTTTTGAACACTCCCTCTTTGAAGCCGAAGACAACATTACTACTATCGGCTTCGGCTTAGAACTACAAGCCGAAGCATAGAAACTGATTCCCTTTGCTCTTTTCTCTAAACTCTAAACTCTCCTCTCTAAACTAATTGACCCCGACAATACGATAGGTTAAACTAGCAGTAACGATATGAGAGGTTTTCGCAAAAAAACAGCGTCGCCGGATATAGGCGTTTCAGATACGGGAGCGATATTGTGTCCGCGTTGCGGGTATGAACCCGCGACCGTAGTCGCGGCTTGTCCCAACTGCTACGCTCAAATGTCTGCCCCTGCTCCCGCGCCTATTGTGGAAGTAATAACTCCGGTAGAGATAGAAGTTCCACAAGATACCGCCGTAGTCCAAACCATCGAGACTATTCCGGGCGAAACTCCCATTGCGGAGGATGGATCCAGGTTCGATTTAGACGAATTTACATTCCAGGAACCAGCCTACGAGCCGGACAATGAAGCAGAAGCTCCCGCAATGGAATCCGTTATAGAAGAGCCTCACCTGGAGATTGGCGAGCCTGTTTCCTTTGAAACTCCTATCGATCTCACGGATTCCACACTGGAAGAGGTCACGGAGCCGCCCACAGTTGTTTCGGGAAACCCTTTTCCCGAAACCGATGTTGTCGATCTTTCTGAAAACCCTCTTCCTGAAACCAGCGTTTTCTCAGAAGAACCTTCCGAGGAGCCAATTCCCGACGAACCTCAGTCAATGGAGCAATCTCCTATCGACCTGACTGAATTTGCTCATCCTGAAGAGATCGTGGAAACAGATGACGGCGAGGATCGAGTCGAGCTGGAAGAACCGGCCGCGGAAGCTACGACCATCGAGACTATGCCTGGAGAGGAGTCGGGGTTCGATCTAAGCGACTTCGTCTTTGAAGAATCCGTTGAACCTGAAGCCGAGGCGCCGAATGAGCAGGCAATCGTTGAAGATTCGCCTGTTGAGACTCAGGAAATCGAACCACCTTCTTATGATCTAACTGAGTTCGCCGTGCAGGAACATCCGATTGAGGCTATAGAGCTTGAGGATGATGGAGCCAATGCGGCAACGCAAGAACCTACGCCCATCGATCTGAGCGAATTTAGCCTGCCTGAGACGCCCGCGGCGACCATTGAGTATGAACCCGAAGACGTTTCCGAGCCTGCGCCTCAGTTGGAAGCCGGGGAGACCATATCCATAGAGACTCCAAGTGTCGATCTTTCCGATCTTGAAGCTTTGGATGTTTCCTCATTTAGAGAGCCTGTCGAGTTGCAAGAAGACACTAAGACAGAGCTTGCTGATGTTGAGCCATCGACCACTGAGTCATATTTCGACCTGAGCGATTTTGACGTGGCTGAAGTGAATGTGATCGAAGAGCCGGTCGCGGAGTCCGTCTCACTTGGCGAGGAGACAGAGATCGACGAGCCACAGTTCGACCTTTCCGATTTCGCATTTGAGGAACCGGCTGCCGAACCTATCCCGGAAGCTTCGTTAGACGAAGCTCCTGAAATGGGGGAGTCAGCGTGGCCTGAAATACCTGAGTTTGAACTTCCGGTTGAACAAGAGTCCCCGCGCGTGGAATTGGCGGAGCCTGAGACACTGGATACTTTTGAAACATCTCTGCCACAGGCTGCGCCATTACCAACACCGGCGGCGGCCTCCGCTGCTCTACTAGTATTGATTATTGGCTCTGTAAAACAAGCCTGCCTCACCTTAGCGCATTTACTTGCGCTTGGCGCGGCGGCATTTGGCAGGACGATTGGAGGGATTGGTATTATGATTATAA
>JAUSEB010000409.1 GCA_030650495.1 Armatimonadota bacterium
CACTCGTTACTCATCGCTCATCGCTGATACATTTGCCCTGCGCATCAAAATCCGGTAATCTGATACAAATGAGCGTAAAGAACCACAATCTATTTGCCGGTATAGACATCGGCTCACTCACGGCGGACGCGGTTATTATGGCAAACGGCGAGAGAGTCATCGCCTACGCCATACTTCCCACCGGCGCGAATAGCGCGGTAGCGGCGGAAAGAGCTTACGACCAGGTTCTGAATGATTTGGGAGTTACACGAGAAGAAATTGCCGCTGTTGGAGCTACTGGATATGGCCGCGTGAGCGTGCCTTTCGCGGATCGTGTAGTGACGGAAATCACCTGTCACGCCGTGGGAGCCAGATGGCTGTTTCCAGAGGCCGTGACAATCATAGACATCGGCGGCCAGGACAGCAAGGTCATAAGATTGGGCGCCGACGGGCGCGTTGAAGACTTCGTTATGAATGACAAATGCGCCGCCGGGACCGGCAGGTTTTTGGAAGTCATGGCAAAGTCTTTGGAAACGAGCGTTGAAGCTCTGGCCGATATTTCCAGCAATTCAACCGCCGATGTGCGAGTCAACAACACTTGCACGGTCTTCGCCGAGTCGGAGGTCGTTGCGCTCGTAGCCAAGGGGACTCCAAAAGAAGACATCATCCGAGGTTTGCACAACTCCGTCGCGGACAGGGTATATGGCATGGTCCGCAGGCTGCGCGGAAACCCGCCGTTTGTGATGACGGGGGGAGTCGCCAAGAATCAGGGTATTGTATTTGCCCTTGCGGAGCGTATTGGCTCAGAGCTTCTTGTCCCGGATGAGCCTCAGATAGTCGGCGCTATCGGCGCGGCGCTGATGGCTGGTGGAGTGAAAACTAGTTAAAATGCCGCTAATTGAACCCAGACAGATAGGCTTGGCTTTCGATATGTTCGGCTGTCCAAATCGCTGCCGCCACTGCTACATCGGACGGCAGCCCAACGAAAAATTATCGGAAGAAGATGTCCGCTGGGCCGTCGATCAGTTCCGCGGTTTCACCCAATCCGGCGAAGATAGCCCATTCTTCGAATCAATAAACGTAGTCACCTGGAACCGGGACCCGGATTATTCGGATGATTACAAACGACTGTATGAGCTTGAGGTTGAGCTAAGTGACACAAAGACCTATAGAGCCGAATGGGAACTGCTGAGCATTTGGCGGCTGGCGCGGGACGAACGATATGCGCCTTGGGCGCACGGCATTGGCGTGCGGACATGCCAAATTACCTTTTTCGGTATTGGAGAGACGCATGACTGGTTCTGCCGACGCCCCGGAGCATTTCAAGATTGCCTGACAGCGACTGAACGCCTGCTGGACGCTGGTATAAAACCCCATTGGCAGCTTTTCCTCACCAGAAAGATGATCCCCGAATTGGGAGAACTCTTAGGTCTGGTTGATAAATTGCGATTGAGAGAAAGAGTCGCGGCGCTTGGTGGGGAATTTACCATATTTTTACACACTCCCGGTCCCGAAGGTGAAGCAAGGTTCATCGAGCATCTTCGTCCAACTATAGAAGAAGCAAAATCGATCCCCGCTGAGCTTGTAGCTGCGTCGGAGAAACATATCGGCGTAGAACGGCTCTGGAAAACAGTTGGGGAAAGGGTTATTGAGATACTAAA
>JAUSEB010000431.1 GCA_030650495.1 Armatimonadota bacterium
CGGATGGCGCAACTTTGGCTCAAGGCGCTACCACAAACAATGAAACAATATTTGTAAGCGCCGTACTGAATTCATGGGTATCGCCGAGAGTTCGTCTTCAAATTGAGGTACAGCCGACGGGAACCGCATTTACAAATATCCCCAATGTTACGAGTAGTGCATGGGTCCTCCCTGGGAGTGCGGCGTCGGCTACTTTTACGGGAATAAATCGGGGCTATCATTGGCAAGCGCGCTCGATTGATAATCAAAACAATACCTCGACATGGCAGGCTGGTTTTGCGATTCCAAATCCGAACTCGCCCTCGTCGCTCGCTCAATACGAATCCAATGGCACTACGACAATCAGCGAAGGTTCTTCGACAACAGGAACCGCAATCGTATTCAGGGCGCTCGTCAATGCTTCTTCCTCGGAGAATCTTAAGCTTCAAGTGCAGATCGCAACAAGCACATCGTTTTCTGATGTGATGATGGGTACGAGTGTAGGAGTAACGCCGGGGAGCTATGCGACAACGTCAATATCTAATATTCCCGAAGGCTCATATTATTGGCGCGCGAGGACGTTGAATGCTATGACGAACATGATTTCAAACTGGGTGCAGTTTGGAACCGATGGCGTTATGGATTTTGAGATCAACTCCACTTTATCCGTTCAGGTTCTCGTCGTTGGCGGCGGAGCCGGGGGTGGCGTGAAGTTTGGAGGTGGTGGTGGAGCCGGTGGATATCAATATAATGCCGCGTTTACTGTTTCGCCGCAGGCATATCCCGTTACAGTCGGCGCTGGTGGGGCGGCTGGCGTGAATGCGGGCGATCCGGGAGGAGACGGGGGCAGTTCAACCTTTAGTACAATAACAGCTACCGGCGGTGGGGGTGGCGGAGCCGGAGACAGCGGCGCGGGTAGAAATGGATCCTCCGGCGGAGGAGGCTCGGGACGGTTCAATGCCGCGGGCGGCACGGGAACTGCAGGTCAGGGATATGATGGAGGAGGACTTGCTGGGGGCGTTGCTCATTTTGTCGGCGGCGGCGGCGGAGGCGCCTCTGCGGCTGGGTCTAACGGCGGAGCAGGCGGAAGCGGACAAGGTAATGGCGGAGCTGGAATTGCAAACTCGATCAGCGGTTCTTCAACATACTACGCTGGAGGCGGTGGCGGCGGAGGAGAGGATGACCTGAATACTGTTCCCGGCGCAGGAGGCGCGGGCGGTGGCGGAGCCGGAGAGGGTGCTGTAGATACGACTGATCCCGTCGCGGGAACCCCGAACACCGGAGGCGGTGGCGGTGGGAGCGGAGGTCGTGCCGGAGCAGATTCTGCCCCCGGAGGTTCTGGCATCGTCATCATTCGTTGCCCAACGGCACAATGCGGTGCATCGACCGGAGGGACAATAACAACCAATGGATCGGATTCTATTTTCACCTTTACCGCAAGCGGCACCTTTACCTACGCAACCGGCGGCGCTCCCAATATTGCGAATCTGTATCAATACAAAGCGGATGGAGTAACCGAACTCAGCGAAGGATCTTCCACCGCAGAGAGCACCGTCTTCTTCAAGGCGCTTCTGAATTCGTCTTCCTCATCGAACCTTCTTAAGCTTCAGGTACAAATTGCGACAAGCACGTCTTTCGCGGGTGTCTTTAGCGGTTACAGTAATGCGGTTGCTGCTGGCAACTATGCAACAACAACGATCCCTGATATTGCCGCC
>JAUSEB010000441.1 GCA_030650495.1 Armatimonadota bacterium
GGCGGAAGACGCCCGGCGGCCAATGCTCGCGGACGAGCTTATTATCACAGTGGATTTGAATTCAGGAGAGGCCTCAGCCAAGGTCTGGACCTGCGACTTCTCCTATGATTACGTAAAAATCAACGCGGAATACCATACGTAATAGTTGAGGGTTGAGAGTTTAGAGTTGAGAGAGGGGAGTCCCTATGCTTCGGCTTGTTCTTTGAAGCCGAAGCTAACGTAAGGTTGCTAACCCTCTCTTGATTCCCTCTCCCATCCGCGTTCATCTGTGTCCATCTGTGGTTAAAAAGGAAAATCAACATGGCCTATACATCTGAACAAGCGAAAATACTGACCCAGGCTCTGCCGTATATTCAGAAATACTCCGGCAAGACCATCGTGATCAAATACGGCGGACATGCCATGGTCGACGAGCAGCTAAAGCAGTCCGTTATGCGGGACATCATCCTCCTGCGTTGTGTCGGCATGAATCCGATACTCGTACACGGCGGTGGACCGGAGATCACCGACATGATGAAGAAGGTCGGCAAGGAGCCTGCGTTCGTCAACGGCCTGCGCGTAACCGACGCCGAGACGATGGAGATTGTCGAAATGGTCCTTTCCGGCAAGATCAATAAGAGCCTTGTTTCTCTCATCAACCAGCAGGGCGGGAGCGCGGTCGGCCTGAGCGGCAAGGACGCGAATTTGATTGTCGCTGAAAAGGCTCAGCCAGAGGGCGCAGACATTGGTTTCGTCGGACAAGTCAAGCAGATCAACCCGCAGATATTGGAAACGCTTGCGGGTGAGGGCTATATTCCAGTTATCTCATCTGTGGCGATTGGCGCAAACGGTGAGAGTCTTAATATGAACGCCGACCACGTTGCTGGCGCGCTGAGTAACGCACTCGGTGCGGTCAAGCTAATTATGATGACGGATGTTAAAGGCATTTACGATGACAAGAACGATAAGTCAACCCTGCAGCCGTTCCTTAGAGCTATTGACGTGCGAAAGATGATCCAAGAAGGCAAAATCGACAAAGGTATGATTCCTAAAGTCGAGGCATGTCTCGCAGCAGTTGGTAGTGGTAAGGTTAAGGGGAGAGTAGAGCGGGCTCATATAATAGATGGTTCTATACCGCATGCGCTATTGATGGAGATATTTACCGATACCGGCATAGGCACAATGATCCAAAACACAAATATTTTAATAAAGAAGAATAGAGGCAGATAAAATGGCGGTTATTCGGGAAACGAAAGGCAGCTTGGACTACGACAAGGTAATGGCGATGGACAAACAGTACGTGATGAGCACGTACGGCCGCCTGCCGGTTGTCTTCGTCCGTGGCCAGGGCGTGGAAGTTTGGGACGCCCAGGGTAAGCGCTACCTCGATTTTCTCGCGGGATTGGCCGTCAACGGCCTCGGCCATTGTCATCCGGCGGTCGTAAACGCTATCCGGGAGCAGGCCGGAGTGTTGATGCACACATGCAATCTCTATCACACCGAGCCTCAGCCGCGGCTTGCCAAGATGCTGGTCGAGTGGTCGGAAATGGACAAGGTCTTCTTCTGCAACAGCGGGACCGAAGCCAACGAAGCAGCGATTAAGCTCGCGCGCAAATGGGGCAAATTAAAAGGCTCAGACGCCAAATTCGAAATAGTGACCGCGTTGGAGTCGTTCCATGGCCGGACCATGGGCTCCATCACGGCGACCGGACAGCCCAAGTACCAAAAAGCATTTGAGCCGCTCGTTCCCGGTTTCAAATACACGCTGTTTAACGATATAGACGCCCTGCGCTCCGCCGTTAGCAACATGACTTGTGCGGTTATGTTGGAGCCGATTCAGGGTGAAAGCGGAGTCTATCCGGCTACGAAAGAGTATCTCAACGCAGCGCGGCAAATTTGCGATGAAGTCGGCGCACTCTTGATATTCGACGAAGTGCAGACTGGACTCGGTCGCACGGGCAAGATGTTCGCCTACGAGCATTATGGCGTCGCCCCGGACGTGATGACATTGGCCAAGACCCTCGGCGGCGGCTTCCCAATAGGAGCTTGTCTTGCGCGGGGAGAAGCGGCAAACGTCTTCCAGCCCGGCGATCATGCCGCCACATTTGGCGGAAATCCATTGGCGTGTGCTGCCGGCATCGCCGCGATAACAGCTTTGCACGAGGAAGAGCTTGTGGAGAACGCGCGCGATATGGGCGAATACTTCGCGAGCAAACTGAGGGCGTTCAAGAATAAGCGGGAAGACGTGTTGGAGGTCAGGGGCATTGGCCTGATGCTGGCGATCGAGTTCTCCGCGCCGATAGCAAAGACCATCGTCAGTAATTGCCTGGAGATGGGTCTTATCGCAAACGCCATTCGGGATACGATTATTCGCTTCCTGCCGCCGCTCGTGGTCACTAGGAAGCAAGTGGACGAAGCCATGGGAATACTGGAGGAAGCCGCAGCGGCGCTGTAATTGTGGATATGAAGACTCTCATCCTAATCGCATTGATATTGTGCGCCGCTTGTTCCGCAATGGAAGCTGAGTCCGGCGAAGCGAAAAAACAAATCACATTTATGGGAATGGCCGAGCCACCGGCTGGAGGCTTGACCCTTTGGTATCGCCAACCCGCTGAGGACTGGTTGGAGGCTCTTCCGCTTGGAAATGGGCGTCTTGCGGCCATGGTGTTCGGCGGTGTGCAGACCGAGCATATCCAGCTTAACGAGGAGGGCATTTGGTCCGGCGGCCCGTGCGATTCGAATAATCCCGAAGCCTTGCAATACCTTCCTGAAGTGCGGCGGCTGCTGTTCGAGGGCAAGAACACCGAGGCGGAAGTTCTTGCGAAAAAACATCTATTAGGCAAACTAGCAGGTGTGCGACCGTATCAGAGCCTTGGCGACCTCACGCTGGATTTCGGCCAAGTCGATGAAGTCGCGAATTATCGCCGAGAGCTAGACCTCGATTCCGGTGTCGCTCGCGTGACCTATTCCCAGGGCGGCGCTACGTTCACGCGCGAGGCGTTCATATCCGCCCCGGACAACGTTCTCGTCTTGCATGTCACTTGCGACAAATCGGACAGGATCAACGCTGTCATCAGTATTTCCCGCGAGCAGTTCGCATCATCCAAAACTTCGGGCCAGTGTTTCCTGCTCATGACCGGCCAAACCGATGGTGAAACCGGCGTGAAGTTCCGGGTGAATGTTGCCGTCAAGTCCCCAGGCGGGAACGCGGATACCACCGACGATAAGCTGATAGTGAAGAACGCCGATAGTCTCACTCTCCTTCTCACTGCCGCGACCGACTATCGCGGCGGCGATGCAGTGGACACGGCCCGGCGGATGCTGGTGGATGTCGTGGGCAAATCCTACGATGCCCTGCTTAAAGCGCATTTGAAGGAGCATCGAAAGCTGTTCCGACGTGTACGGTTGGACCTCGGTGGCCCTGAAAAGAGCAAATTACCGACTGACGAGCGCATAATGGCTTTGGCGAAAGGCGAAGAAGACCCTGCGTTAGCGGCGCTGTATTTCCAGTTCGGGCGCTATTTACTGATGGCTAGCTCTCGTCCAGGCTGTCTGCCCGCGAACCTTCAGGGCAAATGGGTGGATCAAATGAAACCCCCATGGAACGCGGACTATCACACGAACATCAACGTCCAAATGAACTACTGGCCGGCGGAGGTCTGCAATTTGGCCGAGTGCGCGGAACCGCTGATCGAGCTTACCGATTCGCTGCGCGAGCCTGGCCGCAAAACCGCGCAAGTCCATTACGGCTGTAAAGGCTGGGTAGCCCATCACCTCACCGACGCCTGGGGCTTCACCGCACCCGCTGACGGGGTTTGGGGAATTTGGCCGATGGGCGGCGCGTGGCTCTGCCAACATGTATGGGAACACTATGCGTTTAGTGGCGACCGCAAGTATCTCAAAGACCGCGCCTATCCCATTATGAAAGAGTCGGCGCAGTTCCTTCTGGACTTTTTAGTTGAAGATAATAAGGGTAGGTTGGTTACAAATCCGTCCCACTCGCCGGAGAACAGCTTCAGGCTTCCGGACGGAGGAACGGCGGTTCTTTGTGTCGGCGCGACAATGGATTTTATGGTCATCCATGACCTTTTCACCAATTGCATCCAGGCAAGCGAGATACTGAACATAGATAACGAATTCCGCGAACAGCTTCAGGCCACCCTTTCTAAACTTGCGCCGCTGCAAGTTGGCAAGAACGGGCAGTTACAGGAATGGCTGATAGACTATGATGAGTCCGAGCCTGGGCATCGCCACGTATCGCACCTATTCGGGGTCTATCCGGGGCGGCAAATAACGGAGCGCGAGACGCCAAGGTTTTACAAAGCAGCCAGAACCTCGCTTGAGCGTAGGGTTAAAAGCAGAAAAATCGATACGGGGTGGAGCCTGGCGTGGTCGGCGAGCCTGTGGGCCAGGTTTGGGGAAGGCGATCTGGCGCATCAAAACATTACGAAGTTGTTGGGCCGTCATTCGGCAGCGAATATGTTCGATCTGATCTTTGAGGGTCGCCAGCCGTTCCAAATCGACGCGAACTTTGGAGCAACGGCGGCAATTGCCGAAATGCTGTTGCAAAGCCACGAAGATGAGTTGAACTTTCTTCCCGCCTTGCCAAAAGCCTGGCCGAGCGGCAGCGTCAGCGGCCTTCGCGCTCGCGGCAATTATGAAGTTGACTTGGCCTGGAAAGCGGGACGATTATCGACAGCAAAGATTCGAGTGAAAATATCCGGGCCTGTCCAAGTTCACTGTCATGGCGTCGTGTTGAGGAGCAAAAACAACGCCGTTGAGCTTAAACAAATCTACGATGGAGTGTGGGAATTTGCCGCCGAAGCAGGCAAGGAATACACATTCATTGCGTCTTCCAGCCCAGCGAATTAAAATGTTCTCGGTGTTTCGGCATTTCAATGCCGAAACCAACTATATAACCTGTAAAGGA
>JAUSEB010000445.1 GCA_030650495.1 Armatimonadota bacterium
GGTTTCCATGATGCGGCGAACTCCATTGCAACAGTAGTCGCTACGAAGGTCCTCAGCCCGAAATGGGCCGTTGCCTGGGCCGCTTTTTGGAATTTCGTCGCCGCCTTTGGACTCCCAATTAAAGTAGCAACAACAATAAACAAAGACATAGTACATCCTGAGACAGTAACTATATTCGTAATAGCAGCCGCTCTTGTAGGTGCAATACTATGGGACATCATTACGTGGTACTTCGGCTTGCCGACTAGTTCCTCGCACGCTTTGATAGGTGGCCTGATTGGAGCTTCAATCGTCAAGTCGGCTTTCACGCTTAGTGCGCTGAATTTTGGTGGGCTTTATAAAGTTATTATATTTATAGCTCTCGCCCCTATCATCGGAATGCTGTGTGGATACATCAACATGGTTATTGTAATGTGGATTTGCCGTCATAGGACACCAGGAAAGGTAGACTCATTGTTTAGAAAGCTTCAGCTTGCATCCGCTGCGGCATACAGCCTTGGCCATGGGATGAACGACGCGCAGAAGACCATGGGAATTATCTGGATGGTGCTAATCAGTGGAGCTTACTTGAACGCGGATTCACAGCTTCCTTACTGGGTTGTCCTCGCTTGTCACACGGCTATCGCCTTGGGCACTCTCACGGGAGGGTGGAGAATCGTTAAGACAATGGGGCTAAAGATCACAAAGCTAAGGCCGGTGGGAGGGTTCGCAGCTGAAACATCGGGCGCTTTCACCTTGATCGGCCTTTCTTGGAATGGTATTCCCGTCAGCACAACTCACACGATTACCGGAGCTATTGTCGGAGTCGGCGCTACAACCAGACTGTCAGCCGTAAGATGGGGCGTAGCCGGTCGAATTGTATGGGCGTGGGTGTTGACTATACCGGCGGCGGCTTTGATTTCAGGGGTAACGTACCTGGCTCTGACGCCATTCATAAAGTGATACTTGATTTCTTGATTGGAGTGACAATAAGACATGATCCGACTAATCCCCAGGGATGAGAAATTCTTCGATTTGTTCGAGGAGCAGGCTCAAAACGTTGTGGAGGGCGCAAAAGCGCTGGTTGATTTGATGACGGATTACACCAACCTGGAGCAAAAGACTCTCAACATCAGCCGCATAGAACACAATGGAGATGAGATTGCCCACACCATCATCGAGAAGCTGAATAAAACTTTCATCACCCCGATGGACAGGGAAGACATCCACGAACTGACCTCGGCTCTGGACGACATCATAGACTTCGTAGACGCCACTGTGGAACGAATGTCACTCTACAAAATAAAAGCCCCCACAGAGGATGCCGTTCACCTCGCCCATTTGATATTGCGATCCGCCGAGGAAGTATGCCAAGCGGTGACTGAGCTGAACAATTTCCGCAAATCCAGCCAACTGAAGAAACACTGGATAGAGATACACAGGCTTGAGAACGAAGGTGACAGGGCCAGCCGCGCCGCGATTGCCAGGCTCTTCGAGTGCGAGAAGGACGCAATCGAGGTTATCAAGTGGAAGGAAGTCTACGAGTATCTTGAGACTGCGACAGACAAGTGCGAGGACGCCGCGAACATCATCGAAGGCGCCGTTCTAAAGAATACATAAAACAATTTAATAATAGAAGCTGCTTAGCCCCCCGTCATTTCGAGCGGAGCGTTAGCGCAGTCGAGAAATCTGCTTTTTGGAAATAGCTATCAGCTATCAGCTGACAGCTGATAGCTTGGAAAAAGGAGACCGCATGGACTTCCAACAACTTAAGAGGGAGTTTGCGAACCCCTCCAGTGATTATCGTCTCGCCCCATTCTGGTTCCTCAATCACGACCTTACGGATGAGGAACTCCGTTGGCAAATCAACGAGATGCACGCCAAGGGAGTTGACGGGTTCATCCTCCACGCGCGTCACGGCCTTATCACCCCCTACATGTCCGAAGAGTGGATGGACCGCATGGAAACCTGCGTCAAAGAAGCAGATAAGCTCCGCATGAAGGCGTATCTATATGACGAGGACAACTGGCCCAGCGGCGCCGTAGGCGGCCAATTGATCGAGCAATACCCGGAATATCGTATGTCGGGATGCGCTCTCTCACAAACGCTCGATGTGAAAAGCGGCAAACTGCTTGAAGCGGATATAGACGCCGGTGACGGCCTAATCGGCGTCATTGCCGTTCCTACAGCCCGTGGCGTTATGCAAAATCTACCTCAATCCGCTGTTTCCCTCATGAGTTATATTACAGACGGTAAACTGGTTTGGCAGGCTCCAAAGGGCAACTGGAAGGTATTTGTTTTCACTCGAAAGATTAAGAAGGGCGGAACGTTCTTCGGCGGCTATCTGGATACCCTGAATAAGAACGCGGTCGCCAAATTCATCGAGATGACTCACAAGAATTACACTGAGCGTCTCGGCGAATACTTCGGAGGCACGGTTCCAGGTATCTTCACCGATGAGCCGTCTATGGACTATAACCCTCGCGAATACCTTCCGTGGACCCCTACCCTGCCGTCGGAATTCGACCTGCGGCACGGCTATGATATTCTTGGAGCGCTCCCGGCACAATTTATGAACGCAGGGGATATGACCGCCCAACTCCGTTGCGACTTCCGCGACACCGTGACGCATATTTACCAGCAGGCGTTCTTCAAACAGATTTACGACTATTGCGAATCAGTTCGCCTCAAATCCATCGGCCACGTGATGAGCGAGGGCGAGTTTTACGATATGGTCCGCCATCAGGGGGATTTCTTCCGCACCGCCAAGTATATGCATCACGGCGGCTGTGATTTCCTCATCGGATTTACATGGCCCCACCAGGGAGATATGCTGAATAACCTCGTCGGACCCAAACTAGCGTCATCGGCAGCGCACATGTACGGCAAGCCGAGGGTGATGAGCGAGGCATTTGGATTGGCCGGCGGCTGGGGAGTCGATCTCAGACTCTTGAAAAGACTCACCGACTGGCAAATCGCGATGGGCGTGAATCTCATCGAGCCTCATGCGTTCTACTACTCGATACAAGGCCACAGGAAGTGGGAGTGTCCGCCGGGGGAATTCTATCAATCTCCATTCTGGCCTTATTACAAAAACTACGCCGATTATACCGCCAGGCTGTGCAATCTATTCTCCGGCGGTGACCATGTCGCCGACATCGCGGTCGTCATGCCGACACGCTCTATGTGGGCGGCCATCGATCCGCAATATAACGATGAAGCGGCTCGCATCCTTAACACATTTACTAAAGTAACCGCCGCGCTTCTCAGGGCAGGTTACGACTTCGAGATCATCCCAGAAGAAGAGTTGATAGAGAATATAGACACGCTCGATCTGGAGCATCTTGTGAGCGGAGAGTCATACAAAGCCCTGATCTTCCCCACCCCGGATGTGCTGTTGGACGAAACAGCGGAGTTCATACGCGAGTGCGTAGATGACGGCGTTCCCGTAGTTCTTGCCGGAAACGCTCCAAAGCGGTTCGTTATTCAAAAAAGCAGCGATTATTGCGATAGCGATGACATTGTCGAATCCCTGCCGCCGATTACACCAATCAAGGTTGACGATCTAGCAAATACGGGCGCCTTTTTCCCGGATACTTCTAATGATGATGATGAGACTGACGATATTCTGTTGTTGGAAGGCGCTCTGGAAGCGAGTCCCGATAAACTTGCGAAAGCAATTTCAGCGCTACTCCGCGAGTTGATCGATCCCGATGTGATTGTGAGTCCAAGGAATGGAAGCGAAGCGTACGTGGGCGACATCATCCACTTACACTACGTCAAAGGCGATACGGATTTCTACTTCTTCGCCAATAGCTCCGATGAGGAGAACTATTCCACCACGATTACGCTGGACTATTTCGGCAGTCCCAGCATTTGGGACCCTCTCACGGGAACTATGAGCGCAATAATCGGATATGAAACCGTCGGTAATAAGCTGGTTCTAAACCTCGATTTCGCGCCCACCCAGTCATACATCATAGCGGTAGGGGCTGATAATATAAGCGCCGTAAAACCTCGGCTTACGGCGAAGCAAATTATCAAGACTATTCAACTTGGAGACGAATGGATATTCCGAACTGAATCCGGCAATGCGCTTCCCATTCGTGATTGGAAACTTGAGATGGGCAGCGAAGGACCCGACGCCATTTGGCGTCCGACCAATAATAAGTATGTATCCGATTTTCAATGCGAAACCAAACCGTCTTCGTTGAGAATGCTGGTCGACGGCCTGGTCATCGAGAAAGTATGGCGCCGCTCATCCCCGCTCCCAGTTGAGATCAAAGTGAACGGCGTGAAGATCGAAGCGTTCGAGCCAGGCTCATATCTGGATCATCTTATACTGGAAGCCGATATATCCGGCATCATCAAGGAAGGCAAGAACACGATTGAGATCAACTGCCCTACTACCCTAGCCGGAACAGGCGCATTAAAAGACCCGGTCATTCTTGTCGGCGACTTCGGTCTTGTCCAACAAAAGAAAGAGTGGATGCTAACAGCGCCGCCACAGACCATCAAGACCGGTTCGTGGGCGGACCAGGGTTTCCCTTACTATTCCGGGATCGGAGTCTACGCCCAGAAGGTAAAACTGCCCGCTAAGATAGAACAAGCCGTTTTGAGGATGGAGAAGCCGGACGATCTTGCGGAAATCACAATCAACGGCAAATCCGCGGCCACATTGCTTTGGGAACCGTGGGAAGCGGATATTACTGATTTTGTAAAACCCGGCGAAAATGAGATTACAATAAAGGTCGCCAACTCGCTGCAAAACCTTCTGACCGGCAAGCCAAAATCGTCGGGGCTGACGGGAAAAGTGGAAATCTCTCTCAGTTAAACAACTGGGGACGGGATGTGCATCCCGTCCCCAATCTCACGAAAATGGAAGATTTGGCGATTGGTTTAAGCTGTCAGCTGTCAGCTGTCAGCTGCACTAATCTGCGTTTTTCCCCTACTCCGGCGCGGGCTGCTCTTCCGGCGCTTCTTCCTGTATCCCAGGCTCGGAGTTATTATCACTCATCCCCGGCTCTGGCGCTGCTGGAGAAAGCGGAGGCCTTGGGGCATAATTCGGCGCGGGAGGCGCCGGATTTGGGAGCGTCGGAATCTCCGGCAACATAGGCGCTATTCCAGCCGGGCGGAAGCCTTTCAGCGCCCTCTCCAATATGTTCTTGCTAATGTCGGGGTTCTTGCCGGTCACATCCGTGCAGTTGAACATCCAAACCGATATTCCATCAACCAGAAGCGTACGATGGATAACCCTTTTCGCCCCTACGCTTCCCGATGTGGTCTTGAATCCGCTCATTCCATTGACGGTCGTCCGCTCCCAATTGAGCAAGTATGGATTATATTTTGCGAATTTATCGGGCGCGCCGGGCTCTGTCATTTTCTGATGCCGGACGTTTAATGCGTACTCCGGCTTACCAGCGTTCTTCATGGCAAATATAATCCAGAATGAGCCGGAACGCTTAGGCCGCATGGAAGCCGACTCGTCTCTTACTACCGCCGTTCCTGGGTAGTCTATCGAGAACCCATAGCGGTCGCTCTTGTAAGTCTTCCATTCATCCGGCTTGCCATAGTCAATATGGTTAAAATTGATGGCAGGCGCAGGCGCCGTTGGCTTAGGAACGACTATGGTTGGTGGCTTCCCAGTGGTAGGCTTTGTAGTGGCTGGCGGCAGCGTCGCTGGCCGGACAGGAACCGGCTTGGGCGCAATTGCCGCCGGCTTGGTAGGAACAGGCTTAGGCGCGGTTGCCGTCGGTTTGAATGTAGCAGGCGTTGGTGGAAGTGGTTTGGGAGTTGGGACAACAACCGTTCCAGGCTTAGACGCTATTGGAAAAGGCATGGACTTGTTTGCGATCGCTACCTGCGACTCACCGCTCCAGACCTGCTGGCCGCCCTCATCCATCCCAATTGCTTTAATCACGTAATTGCCGTCTTCAACGCTTGTGGAGTCCCAATCTAATCTGAACGGAGAAGTGTTGGAGGAGCCTAATGCCTTATCGTTCAGTTGGAATGTTACTGACTTTACTCCTGCCGTTGGCGGCGTTGCGGTCCGAAAAACGACGGCTCCTTTTATCGATGCCGTCTTTGACGAACCCAAGCCGATCATAATGATCCTCCTTGCGGCAGGTGTGACAGGAGCCTGAAGCGTCGGTGGAATTGGCGGTACTGGCCGATCCATCTCCGGCGGCCCGGCGCAGGCCATGCCGGACGCAAATACAAACACTATAGCTAAAGAAATGCTCTTCCATAACAGAAACATAAATTGAATTCCCCCTAGACAATAAATCGGCGTATATTAAGCATGAAGCAATCCGGGATCGTTTTGTTCCTGGGCAAATTATAACAGACACAACATGCGGCTGTCTATGAAAATGCCGTATGTTGGCCGGGCTCCGGCTGAATATTTAAGTGGAATATATAGTTAAGGTTGCTGTTTTTGGGTATAATGGCGCCAGGCAAACTTACAGCTCGCGCCGGAATATCCACATCGGCGACAATGAGAGGAGAAGAAGATACATGGGCAAGATTGGTTTCCTTATTTTATGTGCCATCCTGGCCGTAACTATGGCAGGATGCGGGGGCGGATCCGGCTCCGGCAGCGGTACGCTGCAACTATTTCTTACAGACGCCCCAATGGACGCCGACGAGATCAATGTAAAGATCACGAGCATTGACGTCCATAAAGCGGATGGTGGTTGGACGACTGTCAAAACCTACTCGCCGGCCCTTGAAGTCAACCTCATGGACTACCAGGCCTTGTTCGAGTTTGACGGCGATCCGCTGACCGAAGCCCAGCTACTTCTGCTGGATGCGCCGTTGACCCCAGGCCACTACACTATGGTGAGACTCCAATTCGAGTCCGTAAGCTGCGTTATCGACGGCCAGACATTCGACGTGGATTTGCAAAACGTCGCCCAGACCGGCCTCAAGTTGAACCACGAGTTCGATGTTGCGCCGGGAGAAGCCAGCGCGCTGCTTCTCGACTTCGACGGCAAGAATTCCATTGTCTCGACCGGACAAGGCTCTTACAAACTCCAGCCTGTAGTGTCAATGGTCCCAAAGGTTGTTTCGGGGACTATAAGGGGCGTTGTGACGTTTAAGGATGCCTCCGATGTGACAGTTCCTGTTCCCGAAGGCGCGAGTGTTGAGATATTCAAAGCCGGCACAACGACATCGGCCGGATCGCCAGGCGTGATCTCCACAGCCGATGGATCGTTCGCGGTCGGAGCATTGCTGCCTGACACTTATGACATCAAAGTCAACGCCACTGGCTACGCCGCGGACACCGTTCGACTGGCAGGAGTCGTGCTTGGCGTCGCGGAGACCAAAGACGTTGGAGAGATAATAGTTACGTTGCCGTAGTTTGTGGGACTTCCATCCGCACACCAAACAAAAAATCTCACATCAGTTTAGCGTATGCTCAACAAGGGTATAAGAACGTGAAGCTCTGCTATTCTGATATCGAGAGGAGGTGTGCGGATGTCCACTCGACAACGAGGATTCGCATCCATGGACCGGAACAAGCAGCGGGAAATCGCTCGTAAGGGCGGTATGGCTGCCCATGAGAAGGGTACCGCTCATGAGTGGACCAGCGATGAGGCCCGGCTCGCTGGACGCAAAGGCGGGGAAGCCAGCCATGGCGGCGGTCGACGTAAAAAGCAAACATCTTAGTGACTTTCGACCAGGCTGCGAACCCGACTACTGGCCTGGCGAGTATAGTAGCCCTGGTCACTCATAGAAATAACAAAATGGCAGCAAGACTCAATCAAGTTTTGCTGCCATTATCTTCTTTAACAGCTCATAGTAAGTGAACAATACCCCCCTCAATCCCCCCTTCTCACGGGGGGAAGTGTCGTAGCTCCCCTCCTTATGTAGGAGGGGTTGGGGGAGGTTAAATCGCAATGACCTTGAGTGAATTTTACTTAGCGAGAGAGGGTGGTGGAAATATGCCAAAGTATGTAGAGCAAATCGTCGCGGAGCAGATCAAGCGCGCCGAGTTGAGCCGCCGGGCGTCCGAGGAATGGTTAAGCGGGCGGCGCATTCCACTGGAAAATCCCAGAATCATTACTATTTCACGACAACTTGGCTCCGGTGGTCGTGTTGTGGCAGAAATTCTGGCTGAACGAATTGGCTGGAGCCTCTGGGACCGCGAACTGGTGGACGCCATAGCGGAAAACGCTCACCTTAACGCCCGGATAGTGGATTCATTCGATGAGAAAACCGTCTCCGAAATCGAAGCTCTTACCAGGTCGATTCTTGGGGAGCCGGAGATCGGCGGATTCCTTTTCGGACGCCAGTTAGCCAGGGTGGTTCTCTCTATCGCACGGCGCGGGAACGCCATCATATTAGGCCGGGGCGCCAACTTCGTGCTTCCGAATGCGCTGAATATTCGCCTGGAGGCTTCACTTGAAGCAAGAATCAGCAATATGATGAAGATAGAAGGACTCACCCGCGAAGAAGCAATTGATCAAATTCATCATTCCGACCGCGAGCGGGCCGCGTTCACGCGGCAGGTTTTCAACAAAGATATCGATGACCTAAGCAGCTATGACCTTGTAATCGAGATGGACTGCTTCACGACGGCTGACGCGGCGGAGATCATAATCACCGCAGCCAAGTGCAGGTTTCCTGAGTTGTCTGAAACCGCGATGATTTTAACCGCGGATGAACGCCGATAAACGCGGATGGGAAGGGAGTCGAGGGATTTTGAGGTGTCGGATTCGGAAATCCGACGGAGGTTTTGGGGTGGCGATTCGGAAATCGCCACCCATCGTAAGGAAATCCCGATACATATGCGGTTTGTTTCGGGATTTCCATTCCGCTTCGCTCCATTCAAATCCCGAAACACCTACTCCTAACTCCTAGCTTCTAACTTCTAACTTCTAAACGAGAGCTTATCATCTCGATGAACGCCTGGACGCGGGTTGATAGCTGCCCCTGGTCGTTCATGGAGAAGTCGGATTCTAATGAAATAGTTGGGATACCCTCTTTCGCCAAAGCCTTCTCCATTTTCACGGCTTCAGCCGCGTAGGTCTGACAGAAGGCAAGCGAATAATTGATGACCCCATCGGCGTTGAGGGCTTTGGCCATCTCGATAATATCCCCCACTCTCTCCTCATTTGGAGTGAAACAGGCGCAGTGTGTTCCAAGATGTCTATCGGCAATGGCCTGCAATTGTCCGTCGAGAGCGCCATCATTGGACGGCGTTGTGGTGGAGTAATAACGGCTCCCGACGCAGGATTCTTCACCGATGATAACACCACCAGCTGATTCCACGATGGTGTGGATTTTCCAATCCGGGAATGGGATGGGAGTTCCCACAAGCAGGATTCTTGGTGTTCCTTTGGGAAATACGCCTTCGCCGCGCTCGGCGCGAGATTCCAATTCACCGGCTAATTCGTTCACTTTGGCAGTGAAACGATCTATGTCGTCATAGAACGAGATTTGCGAAGCGAGAAGCGCGTCGCGGCCTGAAATCGGGACCGGATCAGCCGCGCGAATGCCGTGCAATCGCCGCAAAGCCTGCTTCTTAGCTTCTACTTTACTGGTTGCGGCGGCAAGGCCCTCAGCCGTGATCTTCTTGCCGGACTCCGCTTCCATTTTATCTTTGAACGCAGTGATTTCCGACAGGAATAGGTTTCGCGCGGCCTGCGTTTTCTTTTGCGGAACTTCCATCACATAAGTCGGATGATACTCATTCAATACCTCGTACATCTTCTTCTTGCCGTCGCAGGTCGTCTCGCCGACCAGGAAGTTCGACATCTGCATATACGGGCAAACGCGGCTCATCTTAAATCCCAGCGTCGCCCGGATGAGCGGGCATGTGTTGCGGGGTATCAGCCCTTCCGAATCGGGAATAGGGAATTCCGCTCCGGCGCAAAGTCCAATCGGAATTCCGCCTGCCGCAAGCACGATGTCTTCCGGGACGAAAACGCAGAACGCGCCTACAACAGTACCGCCGTTCTTGCGATGGTCTGCTAACTCCTGGATTCGCAGTCCATGCGCTTCGCTTACGACGAAGTCGA
Organism: Armatimonadota bacterium; assembly: GCA_030650495.1. Lineage (GTDB taxonomy): Bacteria > Armatimonadota > UBA5829 > UBA5829 > JAUSEB01 > JAUSEB01. The sequence goes on from JAUSEB010000445.1 coordinate 10,005, forward strand.
AATACTTCATCCCTTCTGGTCTGTTCGACTGGGAGAGAAATATCTGAGAGTAGCCTTGAGATAATACGTCGAGCAGTTGGTCGTGGCGTTCGAGGTCCATCCCCAAATCCGCCCATAGTGTTCTATAATCCGTCATAATATACTCCTCCTGTGGTGATTTTGTCTTACATTACGGCGGACACACGCAAGCTGACCCTGTGGGTTTCTCTAATTTGAGGAAAACAGCAAAGTTCGGCGAGGCGCGGCTGCCGCCGCAAATATTCGGTTATCGACGTGACACAACCCGTGTATCGTTAAGAATCGTCACGTCTTGCGGTTTTTTACAACCATTGCCTCACCTCCTTTAGGGTGGATGTCGGGAGCAGAGATTCCGACGCATCAAAAGTTTCGGCGCCTTTGGCGCCGGCATCGGCAGCAGGCTACCGATGCAACATAACCGGGAAAATCTAGCTGTCATCTGACATCTGACAGCTTCACGGAACTTATAGTCCTGGATCCGGCATCTTGCGAGATAAATCCTCCACAAACCTGGGATTAGGATTTCCGCCGTATTTGCGGCACAGATATACTTCCTTCCAGGCTCTTGCATAATCGCCTTTGTAGAACAAAGCTATCGCCAGGTTCGAGTGGGCGTCCACTAAATCCGGTTTGAGGCGCGCCGCTTCAGAGAAATGCTTGATTGCTTCATCCAAATTTCCCTTTGTTGCAAGAGCCGCGGCAAGGTTGCAGTGAGCTTCGACATGATTTTGGTCTATTTTCAAAGCTTTCCGGTAATGGATGACAGCCTCATCCAGATTTCCTTGACTTGCCAAAGCCACTCCGAGGTTGCAGCGGGCGGAAGTAAGCCGGGGGTTTAACCGCAGAGCTTCTCGATAGCGGGAAATTGCCTGGTCGATCTTTCTTTCGTTAAACAGAGCTACGCCCAACGCGTTCTGCTCCTCATCGGCTTTCCGTTTCACCGGCGCTTGCGCTGTAATTCCAACAGCTACCCGCCCCGGATTTAGCTTCAGCGCTTGAGCGGCGCTTAGGTTGTGAAGCGCCGTCTTTTCTCCAGGATGGAGTCTGAGAACTTCTCGGTATTGTTCAATCGCTTCATCGGTTTTACCCATCTCCAGCAGCGCGTTTCCCAGGCTGCCACGAGCCTTGATGAAATCCGGTTCCAACTTGACGGCCACTCTGTATTCGTCTATCGCTTTGTAAATACTTCCGTTATACTGAAGAGCCAGCCCAAGATTATAGTGAGATCTTGGATTCCGAGGTTTCAACTCTACGGCCACTAAGTAATGGTCTACGGCCTCGTCGAATTCTTTTTTCTGTATAAGGGCATATCCCAAGCTCATCTGCGCTTGAAAGAATTCCGGACGTATGAGCGTCGCCTCGGAATAATGCCGGGTCGCTTCGTCCAATTTGCCATGAGCCTCCAAAGCAGCCGCGATATTGTAGTGGGCAACATAGTTGTTCGAGGTGCAAGCGAGTGAACGTTCGAATAGAGTAATGCTGTTGCGCCAATAACCGACCTGAAGCCATGCGCACACCATTAGCGCCGGAATGACCGCTCCAGCGGCCACAGCCAGTATGCGGACGCGCAACGACTGGCTTAATCTATGCAACAGATCAGGTATACCCCAGGATACAATGATGAAAATGCCAACAAGAGGTATGTAAGTATAACGGTCAGCCATAGCCTGCTCGCCAACTTGCACTAATCCGATGACCGGGATCAACGTTATAACGTACCAGAACCATCCCACCGTCAGGTATGGACAGCGCCGTCTTAGTCGTAGAGCGCAGGCGCAGAGGAATAAGAGTAATATGACAGCTCCCGCCACCTGCCATTCAGGGAGTGTGTCTTTGGGATGCGGATACATCACCGCGAGATTGGCCGGCCATATCATCTTCCAAAGGTACGATATGTATGAAACGAAGGCATTTGCTATTCGGACTCCGATGGAAGTCTGCGCCAGCGAATTTGTAGCTCCTGACGCCTGCTGAACGATGTAAGTGGCGACACATGAAGCGGCGGCTAAGATGAACAAGGGGACTTTCTCCACAACTAATCGTCGAATAAGACGCAGTGGTTCATGGTCAGTGGATTTAAGTCGGCCAAGAGGCCAGTAATCAAGTAACAGAAAGACCAATGGCAGGCTTACCAGCATTGGTTTGGACATCAACCCCAAGCTGAAAATCCCTGCCACTAACAAATACTTTTTGAGCCGCGGACGTTCGACATAAGAGACGTACGCCAGGGTGGTCAACATCCAAAAGAGGGCGCTCAGAACGTCTTTCCGCTCAGCCACCCATGCGACCGATTCGACATGCAGCGGATGTATGGCGAAAAGCGCGGCGATAAATGCGCCGCGGCGTTTGCATCCAGTGATACGGTAAAGAATATAGAACAAGAGAGCCGTATTCAATATGTGGAGAAGCAGGCTGGTAAGATGATGTCCCCACGGACGCAGCCCATATAGCCGGCAGTCCAGCATATGCGACATCCAAGTCAACGGGTGCCAATTGCTGGAATGACCGGTGGTGAACGCCCATATCATGCCCTTTATTGTCAGCCCCGACTTTACAATTGAGTTACAGGTGACGTAAGGCCTGTCATCGTAATTTGTGAAATTATGGCCAAGTGAGCGGCCATAAACAATCAGGGTTATGAGCGCAAGAACCAGATAAATATATAAGTTTTTGTGTGAGCGCAAATGCTTGATTATAAGCAAGTATTCCTCCGAAGCTTTTTACGATCTCTATGCCTAAGACCCGGGATCGGACATCTTCGCTCGGAGAGCTTTAAGAAAATCCGAATTTGGCTTTGCATCCAGGCTTTCACACTTATGTACCTCGGACCAGGATCTGGCATAATCGTGAGTGTGATAGTAAGCTACCGCAAGGTTAGTGTGAGCCGCTGGGTCTTTAGGATCTATTTTAATGATCTCTAAATACTGTTTAATAGCTTCAGCATATCTCTTCTGTGACATATACGCGTTACCCAGGCAACCACGTCCAAATACATAGTCCGGCGTATCAGTGACAGCAAGCTCATACTGGCGTATTGCGTCATTGATTTTGCCCTGCTGCTCCAAAGCTGACCCTAAGTTTACATGGGCTTGTGGAAAGCTCGGTTTTAGCTTCAAAGCTTTATGAAAGTGATCGATGGCTTCATCAAGTTTCCCTTGCGTCGTTAAGACAACACCCATATTACTGTGAGTTTCCGCTGACCACGGCTTTTCACGAAGAGCTGCCCTGTAATGCTCAATTGCCTCATCCAGATGACCTTGAGAAGCCAGAATAACGCCAAGGTTGAGATGTGTTTCAGCAAGATCAGGGTTAATATCTAGAGCCTTCCGATACTCCGAGATTGCTTCATCAATCTTCCCCTGTCGCGCAAGAATAAGGCCAAGGTTGTTATGAGGCTCAGCAAAGCTCGGCTTTTCTTCAAGCGCATGATTGTAATAAGTCCTTGCTTGATCTAATAGACCCTGTTGGGCCAGAAGTAACCCAAGGCCATTGCTGGCTTCCGCGTAACTGGGGTTGATCTTTATTGCCTCTAAATAGCGCTTTTTTGCTGCTTCTATCTTCCCTGCGTCGGCAAGAACAGCGGCTAGGTTCGCTTGCGCGATATAGTTGCGAGATGTGGACATAAGCGCGCTCTCAAATAACGTCGCGCTTGTCCGCCAGCAGTTTACTTGAGACCAAGTTCGCGCTCCCAAAGCGACAAGCGCCAAACATGCGCACGCGACTATAACCTTCATACCGGGTATCGAAGGAGTCGTAGTCGAAACTTTGGCTTTGCGCCTTTTCGCCAGAAAGTCGGGAATTCCCCATGCCACCACAATGAAAATACCTAATAGTGGTATGTAAGTATAGCGGTCAGCCATGGATTGACGCCCCACCTGTACAATACCAATTACAGGGACCAATGTTACTATATACCATGCCCATCCTACCGCAAGATACGGCCTTTTTGATCGGTTCTTATATACAATGAACGAGACTAAAACCAATAACACGGTTGATAGAATTGTCTGCCAGACAGGTAAATCCCACCAAGGATAAGGATAAAAAACCGCAAGGTGAGCCGGCCACACCATTTTCACAATATACATCACGTATGCCACAAACGCGTTGAAGAAACGGGCTACCAACGGGACCATAATGAGAGAAGATACCGCCGAGCCTTTTTGCTGCGCCACGTATGTCACGGCGCTCGACAAAACCACAAGAGCAAAGAGCGGAGCCTTCTCAAGTAATAATTTTCTTCCAACCCATCTTTTCGAACTCTTAGGCTTCGCGTCGTGAAATCGCCCCAACGGCCAGTAGTCGAGAAGCAAAAGCGTGAAAGGCGCCGTAACAAGCATTGGTTTCGCCATAAGCCCAAGGGCGAGAGCAAGTGGGACCAATAAATACCTTTTCAATGATGGCCGCGCAACGTATCTTATATAAGCCCATATTGTGATCAGCCAAAAGGCGGCGCTCAACACGTCCTTGCGTTCAGCTACCCACGCCACCGACTCGACATGCAAAGGGTGAAAGGCAAATAAGGCTGCGACAAATGCGCTCCGCCACATATAGCCTGTCATGCGCGACAAAAGAAGGAAAAGTAGAAGCGTATTAAGCGCGTGAAGCAGTAAATTGGTCAGATGATGCCCCACAGGATTGAGGCCGTAGAGTTGGTAGTCCAGCATATGCGACAGCCATGTCAATGGATGCCAGTTGCTTGCATGAAAAGAGGTGAAAGCCCATACAAAGCTACTCTTGCTTAGTCCATCCCGCACATGGGAGTTCTGAACCACGTAGTCCGGATCATCATAATTGATAAACTGACATTGTGTCAGTCGAAAATAGACAATCAGCAAAAGGAAAATAAGAATCATACAGATCAATACATGTGCGTATTTAGGATGCGTTTTCATCATAGCAACTGACTCCGATTTCCGATAGGACATTCTCTACTCAATATCTCTCCAGCACAGTGGCTTCTAAGGACTTGGGTCCGGCAGCTTATCCCAAAGATCCTCCAAAAAATCCGGGTTTACCTCCGCGCCCAGGCTTTCACACTTGTGAACCTCAGCCCATGAAGAAGCGTAATCGTGGATATTATAGTAAGCAACCGCAAGATTCGTGTGAGCCGCGGTATCTGTTGGGTCAATGCGAAGAATCTCCAGATATTGTTCAATTGCCTCTTTGTACTTTTTCCGTGACATGTAGGCGTTGCCAAGGCTTCCATACGCGGATATATAGTCAGGCGCAACAGCGACTGCCTGCTTATACTGGCGGATAGCCTCATCGATTTTGCCCTGTCGTTCCAAAGCTTTAGCCAGATTGGTGCGGGTCCTTGCGTCTTTTGGATACGCTCGCAGCATATTGAGATAAACAGGGATCGCCTCGTCAAACCTTCCAGCGTCCGCCAGCGCCTTAGCCAGATTCCCGGGGGTGTAAACATAATGGGAGTTGATGCTAAAAGATTTTTTATAGCATTCGACAGCCTCATCCAGATCGCCGGCCTCGTGGTACGCGGCGCCAAGCTGATTATATGCTACATTATTTCTGGAGGTTACAGCTATCGCATGGTTGAATAGCGTGAAACTGTCACTCCAATAGCTGGTCTGAGTATAAGAACACCCCATAAACAGTAAAATGATAGCGGTTGCTAATACAGCGTTCATAGCTTTAGTGTTGCGCGTTTTGAGCGCCGGTTTCGATTCCGCAGCACCGGCAACCAACCAGACGCTTCCAATAAAGAGGCCAATAAGTGGAATGTAGGTGAACCTGTCAGCCATAGCGTGCGCTCCGACCGGGATGAACCCGATCACAGGCAAGAGAGTAATAAGATACCAAATCCATCCGGCTGCCAGGTAAGGAAGACGGCGCGCCGACCGTAAGATCAAGACGGATATGAAAACCAATAAAAAGGCTGAGATAATCACTTGCCAGATTGGAAGTGAATTGCCTGGATGAGGGTATATGACTGCCAGGCGAGCAGGCCAAATTGTCTTTTCGATATATTCGACGTAGCTCACCAAAGCATTTGAAACACGAACCCCGGCGGGAATTTGAGCCAATGTGCTCACCGCCCCAACCTTTTGCTGGACGGCATACGCTATAACACTGGAAGCCAGGGCTATGGCAAGAAGCGGGACTTTCTCTCTTACCAATCCCAGCCAGGCGCGGCGCCAGTCCTGTGTTTTGGCAATACCGGCGGCAAATCGTCCGAGAGGCCAGTAGTCCAATAACAGCAGCGCAAATGGCAGAGTTACAAGCATGGGCTTGGACATCAATCCCAAAATGAGCGCTAATGCTACTCGAATGTATCCCCTAAAATCCGGCCTCTCTACATAGTCCACATACGCCCACATTGTCAGTATCCAGAAAAAGCCGCTCAACACGTCTTTTCGCTCAGCTATCCAGGCGACGGACTCCACATGAAGAGGATGTATGGCGAAAAGCGCGGCGACGAAGCCGCTGCGCCAAATAGACCGCGTCATTCTATTCAATGTAAGAAAGAGGAGTA
>JAUSEB010000449.1 GCA_030650495.1 Armatimonadota bacterium
ACGGCCTTTATGTTTGTTTTGTATCCACTCAGTGGGACAATGCAAAAGTAGCAGAGTCTGATTTTGTCTATAAGTATTCGCAGCTTGCCTGCCCGGCAAGAATACAGGTTAAACAGCCAGACTTGTGGCGTAAGGACTTCCGGTATTTTTACCAGTATGCCTTCCGCCGCAAGTATGGAAATAAAACTGTGCGGGACAGGAGGCTGCGTATGACACAACTATCACTCTACTTCGGTATGCTGATGCTGACGGCGAACTTCTCGTCCACCGCACAGGATTTGCCGACGACGCCTGTTATCAGCCAGGCGAACGCCACATCGGAAGAGCAGAGGCTCGTTGACCTCGTGAACTACGAACGATCTTGGCGGGGAATGAACCAACTTACGATAGACCCTGTCCTTGTGGAAGCCGCGCGCGCGCATAGTGAAGAAATGGCGGAGAAGGACTACTTCGACCACTATTCACCTACCCCGGAGCTTAGGACGGCGATGGATAGGTATCTGGCAGCCCTGGGGCACAAGCCCGATTGGGCGTATCTTGGCGAGAATCTGTTCTATTGCTCGATTGTGGACGCCAACCGCGCCCATAACAGGCTGATGAATAGCCATGGACACCGGGCTAATATACTTAATCCTAAGTTCGAGAGCATCGGCGTTGGGATTTATAAGTCGCCCGATGGGCAGTTCTGGGTGACCCAGATGTTCCTTGCGAGCACGGATGGATTGACTTAGGCCCAAAATAAGCGCTACCATAACGGTGGTTAGAGGGAGCAGGTGGACGCGTCCATTCTGCTCCTGACTTGTTTTGGTGGCGTAAATGCTCCTTGCGGTAGATGTCGGAAACACAAATATTACCTTTGGCGTTTATGACGGCGAAAAGCTTATAGCCGACTGGCGGATAAGCTCCGATGTAAAGCGGACCTCTGACGAATACGCGATTATAATCAAAGGTCTGCTCGACAATACCTCTCTATCAGTTGCGCAATTGGACGGCTTCGCCCTTTGCAGCGTTATTCCTCGAACTATTGCTCCGCTTCTGGAGTTCGCTAAGAAATACCTCAAGATTAAGAAGCCGTTTCTACTTACGCCGGAGGCCGATTTGGGCATCCAAATTAACTATGAACCCAAAACCGATGTCGGCGCCGACCGGCTGGCGAACGCAGTCGCCGCGCATGCCCTATACAAAGGTTCCGTGATTGTCGTGGATTTGGGGACTGCAACAACTTTCGACGCTATTTCCGCTAATGGCGACTATCTGGGCGGGGCAATCGCGCCGGGGATTGAAATATCGATCGAGGCGCTGGTCGCCAAAGCGGCGCAGCTTAGGCGGGTTCAATTTGTAACGCCGCCAAATGCCATCGGTTCCACGACCGTTACCAGCCTCCAATCCGGCGTCGTATACGGCTTTGCCGGGCAAGTTGACCGAATTGTAGAGCAATTCCAGAAAGAATTGGGCGGCAACGCCCGCGTGGTAGCAACCGGCGGCCTGGCCGAACTCATCGCTCCGCACTCAAGAGCCATTCAGGAGATCAATCTTATGATCACTCTGGAAGGGCTGCGACTCGCTTATGAGAGAAGTAGAACCAAAGACTAAAAGCTATTTTTACCCCCTGTAGTCCCCCTTCTAAAGGGGGACGGTTTGCTCCCCTCCTTGCGAAGGAGGACAGAGTTATCTCCCCTCCTTACGAAGGAGGGGTTGGGGGAGGTTCCGAAAATGATTACTAAAACGCCCGCCGCTTTGCAAATAGGCGGTGTATTGATCGATCCTCCATTGATTCTCGCGCCGATGGCCGGAGTCACCAACCCAGCGTTTCGCCTGCTGTGCAAACGCGCGGGCGGCTGCGGCCTCGTCTGCGCTGAGATGGTGAGCAGCTACGCCCTGCACTACAAAAACGTTCGGACGCAGGGAATGCTCCTGTTGATAGATGAGGAGCGCCCCGTTTCGGTGCAAATTTTCGGGGCCGAAGCGGACGTTATGGTCGATGCGGCGCGGCAGGTGGAAGAAGCCGGGGCGGATATAATAGACATCAACATCGGCTGTCCCGTGCCAAAGGTAGTTAAGACGGGAGCCGCCGGAGCGCTGCTGAAAGACCTCGTTCTGGCGGAAAGGATCATGCTGGCTGTGGTCGCGGCGGTCAAAGTTCCGGTTACGGTGAAAACACGGTCGGGGTGGAATTCCGACCATATCACAGCCCCGGAGTTGGCCGCGCGGGCGCAGGACGCAGGCGTTTCGGCAATTGCGGTTCATGGACGGACCGTGAACCAGAGCTACACCGGGCATGCCGATTGGAACGTGATTCGGCGGGTCAAAGAGACCGTGACGATACCCGTGATAGGAAACGGCGATGTGAAGGTTCCGCGGGACGCGGAGAGGATGTTCCGCGAAACCGGCTGCGACGGTGTGATGATAGGTCGCGGGGCGTTAGGGAATCCATGGATATTCGCCGCAACCGAGAAATATCTGAATAGTGGTGTAGTCAGTCCAAGTCCCAGTTATAGAGATCGTTTGACTGCGGCCTGGGAGCACGCGGTTATGCTTGCCGAAATAATTGATCCCAATCAGGCTGTAAGAGAGCTTAGAGGGCAGTTGGCATGGTATATTAAAGGGAGCGTTGGCGCGTCGGCAATGCGGGCGAGGCTGGCCAAAGCGTCATCGCTGGAGGAGATAAGGTCAATACTGGATGAAACGAGTCGTTAGCGTAAGCCTGGGGTCGAAAAAGGGAGACAAGACGGTCAGGGCCGGTTTTCTTGGCGAGGAGTTCGAGATACAGCGGATTTCCAGCGGAGGAAGCCTGGAGAAAGCCGCTGAGATGATCCGCGATTTAGACGGCAAGGTGGACGCCATTACGCTTGGCGGCATCGACAGGTATCTCGTCGCCGGAAACCGAAGATATGTAGTCCGTGACGCCGAGCGGATGATACGCTTCGTGAAACAGACCCCGGTTGTTGACGGCACGGGGATTAAAGACACGCTCGAGCGGCAAACCATTCTCTATTTGCAGGAAAACGGCATCATCGATTTCAGCGATAAAAAGGCGCTGGTGGTCTGCGCGGTTGATCGTTTTGGGACGGGAGAGACGATCTACAAACTCGCAAAACAAACGATATTCGGCGATATAATGTTCAATCTCGGCATACCCGTTCCGGTGCGAAACTGGGGTTCCATCCAAATCCTTGGACGGACATTGCTCCCAATTGTCACACGACTGCCGTTTAAGTGGTTCTATCCGACGGGTGAAAAGCAGGACAAGATCACCCCCAAAGGCGAAAAATACTTCCGGTGGGCGGACGTGATCGCCGGGGATTATAAGATCATTGGCCGGTTCATGCCGCCGCCGGAGTCGGGCGCGCTCAAGGGCAAAACCATAATAACCAACACCCTGACTGAGTTGGACAAAGAGAACCTGAAAGAGCGCGGTGTCGATCTGGTGGTTACTTCTACTTTTGAATTCGATGGCCGGGCATTTGGCACCAATGTCGTAGAAGGCGTGCTGATAGCGTTGTCCGGCAAACGGCCTGAAGATATGACCCGTGATGACTATTTGGAATTGATTCACAAACTCGGCTGGAAGCCGAATATAATACGATTGCAATAACGGGTTTTGGGTGTTAGGTGTTAGGTGATGGGTTTGGACTGCGGCGGGTAACAGTTCAC
>JAUSEB010000464.1 GCA_030650495.1 Armatimonadota bacterium
GAAGATGAAATAGGTGCTATGATAAGGCTCTTTGAAAAGGCTGTCAAATCAATAGACTCATCTCAAATCCACTCCGCATATCTACTCGATCGCAATGATGGACACATCGAAATTACTTTGGTGACCAAAGCCGATGACGCAGAGTTGATTGAAAAATTGAAAGATGCTGCCAAAGATGTAGAAGCGGAGTCCGGCAAGAGTCTTGATCTACAGTTTCGGCCCGCCTGCGATACGTCCTTGGAGTATGTTTCTGGACGTACCAAGTTCGCCTGGGAATACCTGAGTTATGATCTTCCAGAGGAGGACGTGGCTTTCGGTCTAGATGTCTCCTAAATCCGTGAATTTATTATGCTTGGGCACTTTTTCCGTTGTTTTGGGGAATCCTTTCCCCGAAACTTTCGCCGCAATTATATCCTTCGGGACATGCGTTTCACCCCGAAGCTCGTAACCACCTATCTCCCGCAGCCATCCCATTTCGTGCTTCTTCGTGCCCTTCGTGTTTCAACCCCGCCCCTCTCTTCCCTCGACTCTCCCGACTCCTGCGACTCGCTCGACTCCCTCCCAAACGCCTGTTCGCTAAAATACCACAAAAGTATCTCAGAAATATACTGCCAGCGCCGATGTCAAAATGCCCCATGACAGGTACATGTACATGGGAGACAAATTTAGTGGCGAGTAACGAGCGATGAGCGATGAGTCAAAAACCGTCAACCCAAAACCAAAGGAGGAAACCATGCCCAAAGACCCACATCAAGAGCGCGTCGTTCGTAAATGCGCCGCCGCTCTCAGCAAAGCCATTGACGCCTTTCCCGACCTTCTTGCTCGTTCCGACCCCCAAGTCGCGGCGGTGATAGTGGCAAGTCTTATCAAGGCCAGCTTAAAACATTCTGATTCAGAAGTTGGAGAGGAAGAGTCACTTACTGACCTCATACAGAGGCTTGCCGAAGAGGAAAAACGGGAGAGATTAAGTGATTCCGAGCAGGAATTCTATCTCGTGATTTGAGATTCCCCGTAGATATAATCTTGCAATTTTACCACACAACTTATCAGTTCCTCTCGACTTTATGTCCGTATCGATCAAAACCGGATACCATTTTCCGCCATTATGTATCTTCACCGGCTCGGTCCAACTCGTGGGATCGGCCAAGTCATGGCTGTAGGTCGCATAAACGCCTTCCTGCGGCCATTTCGGCGCCCCGACCGCCCGGTTCAATAGAATTACATATCGCTTCAAATGGGTGTTCCAATGGATTGCCGGCCCCCAGAAACCATCGACATCCCGTTCCATCCAGTTAACGTTCGGTTTGAATATAGTTGTCGGACGGCCGCCAAGCCCCGGCTCCTCCCATTTCCCATCACAGTATTTGTATACCTTGCCAACGGGATCATCGCGGTCTTTCCAAGCCATTCGGGCAAAAGTCAAACCCTGCCCGGCAATCTCACCGGCGTAAGACGTGAAGACGAGATAAAGGTAATCTTCGTTGCCATCGAGCATTACGGAGCAATCTCCGTTCCCGCCGGCGAAGAAGTGGTTCTTGCTGCCGCAGTCAATCGTGCCGGGACGAGCGGTGATAATCGCGCCAAGGTCGGTCCAATGAAGGCCGTTATCGGTTGACTTTACCGCTCCGATTTCCGGGGCTGTCAGATATGTGCCCGGACACACATAAAACTCATGGTGATACCATCCGTAGAGCGTCCCATCCTCCATCCGCCAAATAGCCTCTATCCACCGCCAACCCTCGATCTCATTATCAAAGAAACATTCCTCCGGTTCGCCTAAATGGAACTGATCGATCCCGCTCATTCTCCTCGGACCCTGGTTGCTTGATGTAAAAAGATAAAAAGTATCGCCATCCCAAAACGATGGGCAGTTGCAATCCACGTGCGAAGGAAATCTTACCTCCGGCGCTTCTCGAAACGAGATAAAAGGAGTTCCGGGCTGCTTTGTCATAAAACCTCCAAGCCGTCGATAAACTCAGCCTAGTATAAGCGTCCAATCCACCCAAATTCAAGACAATTTGCTCTTTCAATTGCGAAAAGCGGTTCAGGGAAGAACGCAGATGGATAAGCTGTCAGCTGACAGCTTAAACCACCCGACAACGTCTGTTAGAGGTAGGTCTAGCCGTATTTGCCTGGACAGTTTTCCTACAACAAAACGCGCAGCGCCTCATCGGAAGTAATAAGCCCATCCTGAAATATAATAAACCAAGCAACCAAACATAAAATCGACAACTATATACTTGCATAATTCCATCAATAACCAGGTAATGATATAATATGGGAACTTGATGACGTATTATGGATACAAGTAACTATCGCAAATCGACGTATGCGCATATAAAAAAGAGGTTACGGCTGTACCGGGTTCTCAGAATATCTCTGATGAATCTGTTCTTGGTAGGGTTTTCGTTCGCCTATTTACTGATTATCCCTGGCGCAGCGGGCGCTGTTACGCTGGAATTCTGGCACCCTTGGCCGCACGCGGAGCGAACTGTGCGGAATCTTTCCCGCGAATACACCCGTGAGACGGGTGTGGTCGTGCGTGTGCGCGCCGTATCTCCTTCGTCATATCATCCCTGGACTGCTCGCAACGCTCCCGATCTCATCGGCCTGTCCCACCCCACAAAGAGAAATGTCGAGGAACTTGCCAGGGCGGGCAGAGCTTACAATATATCGTCGGAGATGGGCCACGGTTGGTACAGCCGGTTTTGGCCGGGTATGCTGGAGACTTTCAGGATATCGCGAGCATCGCCGACGGGCGTATACGGCGTCCCTCTCACCGGCCAGGTCCACATGTTCGTCTATAACAAAACGGCATTTGCAAAAGCCGGGATTTCGCGCCCTCCAGCAACATGGTCTGAGCTTATGCGATGCTCCAGGCTTCTGCACAAGGTGGGAGTTACGCCTTACGCCGGTGGTTTCTCATCGCGCCAACCGCCGCTCGCTTACGTCTATGAGTGGAGTTATATGGGGATACACAACCTGGCGCAGACCTACTTCAGTCATCACCCTTATACTAGCACGGATTGGGTCAGGCAGCTTGGCCTGTATCCGGAGATGCGCAGCCACGGATTTACGGATGCCAAATGGGCGTCGATGAGCGAAACCTCGGCTGCTAAAGCGATGTTGGATGGACGCGTGGCGATGGTTTTCATTGGCCCTAGTTTTGAAAGTGTGAGAAGAGCTTACAAGCCCCAATTTATGTCTTGGGGCTTGTTTGGAGGACCGATGGACGGCAGGGCGAGATTCTTGCCGCGACTGCCGGGAAGCGTTGTGGAAGGGTTGGTCGTGAACCGGCGGAGCAATCGAAAAGTGGAAGCGATCAAGTTCGCCAGGTGGCTGACTGACCCGGCGCGGCAGGTGGCTTTCGCGAACGGAGCTTCATCCATACCGGCGACTCCGGCGGCAAGCTCCAGCCCGGAGCTTCACAGCCACCTCCGGGCGTTTGCGTCCGGTATGCGCGACCAGGCCATCGATCTGAGAGTCTACGAGCAGCCTGAAGCGCTTGATACTTTATATGCTGGAGTTCGCCGAATGCTTGGCGGTTCAAATACTCCATCCGCTGTCGCCCAATCCGTCCAGCGTGTGAAGAGGAAATAATCTTATGTCTGTAAGACTTAGAGCAACTTTGATAACAGCCGTGTTTCTTGCTCTGGCGACGATCATTATGTCGGCGCTGGCTCTGTCATCTCAGCGCGCCAACCTGACCGCCGAGTCGAAACTGAAAATCGAGGTCGCGCTCTCGATGCTTGAAGAGATGTCCACCGTTCCTCTTCAGGAAGGTGATGTGCTCACCCTGGCCGGTATTGCCGACCATGCGGCAAAGGGCCGTCCATCCCGCGTTTGCATCGCGGACAGATACGGCCAGATCCTCGCCGATAGCGCGCATAGGGGTTACGACCAGACGAAGCCTGTCATCCAATCAGCAATGAACGCCAGGCGGCAGGTCATTATAAGGTCCGGAAAGTATTGGGAGGCCGCTGCTCCTGTTATCGATCATTCAGGACGCCTTATGGGTGTTGTTTACACTGCTTTCTCTACGCGATCATTTGACGAAGCGCTTAGACGCGTGAGCAATACAGTCTTCGTATTTGCCGTGTTGTCAATAATAATGGGCGGTGTTATTGCCTTTGCCTATGGAAAACGCCTGAGCGCGTCTTTCACTCCCCTGCTTACGGCTATACGCAGAACAGCCGCCGGTGGCTTTGGCTCAACGATTCCAAAAAGCGGCGTCTCTGAACTGGATGAGATTGGGCGGGCGTTCAACCGAATGTCCGTGATAGTCGAGAGGCGTATGAGCGATCTGGAACGCCTGAACCAGATGGCCGCGGAGCTTTCCACCGCCCGAACAGTCGACGAATTCATTGCTTCCGTTGACGGCGTCCTGGGTTCGCTCTCCGGGAACGACCGCAAAGTGATGCTGGGAGATCCCAGAAGTGGAGTTCTCAGAGTCGCGGGGGAGGAAGAAACTATTGCGCATGTCGCGCCGACCAGCGCCGCAAGTATAGCCGCAAGAGAACGCCGCGCCATGTCCATAGGTATGAAAGGGGATTTGGCGCCAGGATCGAGCATTATAGAAGGTCTTTCCCCTGATTCAGCAATAGTTGCGCCGATGGTCACGCCGGACGAAGAAACGGTGGGCGTCCTGATCGTCACTTACGATTGGAGAGAGGTCCCGTCTCCGGCGAAAGAAGACATAGCTAACATCGCGGCGATGGCGAACCTTGCGGCGCCTTCGCTTGCTGCTATCGAACGAAGCCAAACCCAGGAAAAAGGTATGGAAGCCCTGAGAGAGATTCTGACGCCGGATTTGCCCCCGGAATCGGACTGGATCGAAGCACACGCCGTGTATGAGCCGGCGGAAAAGTCATCCGGCATCGGCGGCGATTATTACGACATCATTGAGCTTGGCCCTGAAACGCTCGGTTTTGCGATAGGCGACGTTTCCGGCAAGGGGATGGACGCGGGCCGCTATACGGCGATGGCGAAATACGCCGTCAGGTCGTTTGCGCTTGAAGGCTGGTCTCCAAGCCATACTTTAATACGCGCAGGCGCCGCGCTCGATGCCCAGTTGGACGATGTAATGTTCATCACCATCTTCTTTGCGGCCCTCGACGTGAAGACAGGCAGGCTCAGATACTCCTGCGCGGGCCATCCTCCGGCGCTGCTCTTTTCAAGAAACTCCGGCGATGTGACTGAACTCTCTATCGGAGGCGGAGCTATAGGCGTAGGTGATCCTGCCGGATTTACGGAGGGTTCAGTTGATGTTGAGCCTGGCGATTTGCTTCTGCTTTACACGGACGGAGTCATTGAAGCCGGTCCTGCCGAGGAACAGTACGGCGTTGACAGGCTAAAAAATGTTCTTGGACACCACGGAACCAAGAGTTTGGACAGTCTATCTCAAATCATAGTAAACGACGTTCGGAGCCACGCCAGCGGCATATTGAAGGACGACCTCGCGCTGGTACTGATAAGGGTGAAAGGCAGATTAGAAGTTAGGAGTTAGAAGCTAGAAGAGCGCGGTGTTTCGGGATTTGAATGGAGCGCAGCGGAATGGAAATCCCGAAACATCGCACTCGCTCGACTCCCTCCATCACATCACCGCGACAATATCCCCCTGATCCCTCGGCCTTATGACAGCCTTGCCGTCGGAGTCAAGAGAAGACGCTCCAGTGACCATAAAATACGTCCCGGAAGGAATGGTGATTGGGAGCTTTGTTCCCGTAAGCATGACCTTAATTCCGCCGGGAACTGAGCCGTCGTCTATGAAGAAGTAGGAATTGTCAGGAGCGACAACCTCTTTACTGCCAACTGAGGAGATAAGAATCCCAACGTTATTCAGGCCAACTACTCCCGCGCCTGGAGTGAATCCTTTATCGGAGCCGCCTATCACGGAGTTGGGCATAGCGACAGGATCAAGAACAGGGTCTTTTATATCCGTGCCTGTGACTAACAGAGCCGTTATCGATCTTTCCATTCCCGTCTTGCCAAGCGGGCCTGTGATCATCCTTATTGCGCCTATAGATACAGCCTCATCGGACTCCACTCTTATGCCTGTTATCCTTTTTTCATCTTCAATATAGAAGAAGCCGTCATAGATAGCGGTCACTATACCGTTGACACTGACTGTTTCTCCATCAGGGATGGAGCTTAAAGCCGGAGTAGCATAAGGCGAGCCGTTTGCCACCGAAGCCGTGACTATGGGCGAGAAATGCCTTACTCCATCGTGGGAGAATGCGGCATAGTAAATTGTCGCTCCCATCGGCGCCGATGCGTGAGAGAAGAAACCGCTGCTGTTTGGCGCGCCCGCCACTTCAGCTACAAATACTCCATCGGTTGGATCGGTTGGGAATCTATCCGTCCTGTATATAATCCATGTATATTGGAACGTGCTGTCCGGTGGATTTGTCCAATTCAGGTTCACCGCCGAGCCATTTAGCGAAGCGATGAAGCCGGACGGCTTATCGGGCGAGATGATCCCTCGCAACGTGGTTTCTCCGTCATAAGGCAGTGGGGTATAAGTTGGAGTGTTCGCGGTCCAACTCCACTCCCCGTAGAATATCATGTTCCCTACTTCCATCCACTGGTTCACGTTATTGAACACGCCTTGCTTTGAGCCGCAGCGGAACTTGTTGAAAGCCACAAGGCCCCTGGTGTCGTATTGTTCAGCCAGGCTTGCCCAACGATAGATGTTATACTCGAAAGGAGTGTAGCCGCCGTAAGGAGACGCCAGTGACGGAATCCCGTAGCTATTCCATCTCTGCACGCTTGCTTCATTGTCGTGCTGTGGGAGATGGGTATACTCCCAATCCTCAAGGATTATGTCTTTCGGCATTGTCGCCGCCACTTGGGACAAGTTCCACGGGGATCCTCCGTTCATGTCCGGACGCAGCATGTCGGCCCACATGATCATCTGGATTCCCCTCGCGGCCATCCAATCCCGGTCGCTTGTCAGGAACTCTTTGAACAAGGTAGTCTTGGATACCCCAGCGCAGTACGGGCAGGAGCTGTGCCCTATGGCAGAAATCTCGTCCCAACCCGCATGGATATAGTTTGGATTGAACCAAGTTATCATATCGTTCCAGAGGTCATGCATTATCTGTTGAGCCGCTGGATTGCGATGGCACAGTGTTTCAAGGTCGGGCGACGGATCCGCTTCGGACCTGTTTTCCCGTAGAAGTGTGTTCATTGTTGACATTGTGATCATACCGTCCGCATGCGACCATGACGGCCCCGCCGGCACTACATCCATAAAATGCTGCTTCGCGAAATCCGCGATAGGCGCCATCATTTGGATAGTAGTTGGGTTAGGCGACTGATCTTCCGGCGGCATGCCGTAGTAAAGCTCCGGATGAGAAGGCCACAGCACGCGCATTCCCATATCGATCTGCAAAACGTTCAGCTTGTGACGGGCCATGACTTCCGAGATTACCTCTTTGAGAAAAACTGAGTCGACGTAGTCCCAAGCGCGTACCATTGTTCCGCGCATTGCCAAATCAGGGTAATCGTAGCAGAATAAGGGGCTGATTCTCGCCGTTCCGAAATTTTCCAGAAGTTGAATCAAAGTCTGGCAGCCATAAAATGTCCCGCTTTGGTCAAAGCCGCGAATAACTATGGAGCTTTCCTTCACTCCCAATATGTAGCCTTCGCTCTTTGAGGCGAGTCCCGTCGCTTCAGGCCAAGTGGCGATGATCGAAGCGACAGCGGTGTTTCTCGCGGGGTCTCCTATTGCTATCACGTTGGTTGTCGGGGCTCCGGCTCCGCCTTCAATTATATCGGGCAAGTACCCTGTCATATCCCAGACTTTGCGGCGAAGCTGATTTGCCGTGAAGGTGTCATTGTCGTTCGGGCTTGTGTTCATTACAATCCTGGTGTTCTCATCAATTAAGAAGCCAGTTCCCGGCTTCCAGGTAATCTGCTGCGGCTCAGGGATTATTCTCGGAGAAACTGCTACGTTGAAAAAGCGTCCGGCCGCGCTCCAGTTTCCCCAGCCAATACTGTTACGAAGCCTGACGAATACATAATATGTGGTGTTGTTCGTTAGTATTCCGCTTGTGCAAGAAGTTGCCGAGCTTGTGACCAGTCCGGAATTCCACCCATCGGATGATGCCGGTAAATTCGTAGTATTGATGTGCACTTCGTACATATCATGTGAATCACCATTCCACTGAATGAGCGGGGTTCGTGTAGTTACGGTTGCTCCATTTGCCGGAGCGCTGACAGTTGGAGCGCCGGGCGGCGTGGTGGGGGCGCCGAATGGATCCTGTCCCACGCGCAGCTCATCGAACAGAATCGACTGCCCGGTGGCGAGTGAGTTGCCCATACGCTCGAACTTGATCCTGCCTAATACGTTACCATGAGTTGAGCCATAATCAAGCGTTCCAACGAAAAAGCTGTTGCAGTAATAAGTTGCCGTGTTCGCCGCCATATCAATCTTGATGTCCAGATCGTTCCATATAGCTGGAGTCAATGTGTAGACCACGGTGACGGTATTCGTGCCTCCAACTCTTCCTCTGCAAGTGGTAGCGGAGCCATAGTAACGCGCCATATTGTTGCCTGCGGAATCATCGAACCAGAGGTTCCACATTGTATCCGTGCCCGTGCCGGGATACGCTTTGAAATGGACCCAAATCACGTTGTCGGCGCCTACATAGCTAATATAGTTCACTTCTGGATAGTAAGCGTCGGTTGTGCTAGCGCCGCCGGACATCTTTACACGGGAACCGGTAGTGTCTATTTCTATCTCGTTCGCCGCGGAGCCATCCCAGCTGGGGATGTCTCTAACATCAGTTCCGGAGTTATAAGTAAAATCTTCCGAAAAGTAGATGTTGATAGGCAGCGAGGCGCGCGCTGTTCCCGCAAAGCACGAAATCAGCGCCGCCACCAATATCAGCAACGATCTTCTCATGACTACTTCCTTTCTCAACTTATGTCTACGATAAATACATATTGCAAATAACGGGCCAATACCGTTTAGAAGTTAGGAGTTAGAAGTGCGCCCAACACCCAACTATCACATCAACGCAATAATATCCCCCTGGTCCCTCGGCCTTATGATAGCTTTACCGTCAGAATCGAGAGAAGACGCTCCAGTGACCATAAAGTATGTCCCTGAAGGAATGGAGATGGGAGTC
>JAUSEB010000006.1 GCA_030650495.1 Armatimonadota bacterium
TTTTTATAAGCGTGGAAAAGCAGATTCCTCGTTTCACTCGGAATGACGGGTTCGAGACGTACGCTAAGTAAGCTAGATCATTCGAGTTTCACATACCATGCCGTATGTCATAAAGGAACACACTGTTCACAATTGGTATTAGGGGGAGGTCTCTCTCAACCCTCAACTATTATTGATATACAACCAAGGTTCGTGTATATTAAGTGCGAAACCATGTTGAACGCGATTGTGGCGCGTGGAATACACCAGATAAGAAAAGTGGAGGTAGCGGGATGTCCGATATATTCGACTGTCAGAAGTATACGATCCGCAAGAAATTCTTCAAGATGTTCGGGGCGTCGTTCCACATAATGGATGACCAGGATAATGTCGTCATGTTCGCAAGCATGAAGGCGTTCAAGCTCAAAGAGGACATTCGTCTATACACAGGCGAGGACAAGCTGTCGGAATTGCTGACTATCCAGGCAAGACAGGTGTTGGATATTTCCGCCACTTATGATGTTTTGGATGCTAGGACAAACGATCGGGTAGGCGCGCTGCGTAGACGCGGATTCAAGTCCATTCTGAAAGACGAGTGGCTTATACTCGACACAAATGATAATGAGATCGGCATGATTAAAGAGGACAGCCTGGGGCTTGCGCTGCTGCGGCGGTTGATGAACCAAGTGTTTATGAACCTGATCCCGCAGAAATATCATGCCGAGATCGGACAGAACTCCGTGTGCGCGTATCAGCAGAATTTCAATCCGTTCATCCAGAAGATAATGGTCGATTTTTCCGACGACTTCCGCGGGCAACTGGACCGAAGGCTGGGTTTGGCGGCTGGAGTCCTGCTGAGCGCAATCGAGGGTAAACAGCATTAGGGTTGACGGTTATGGACTGCGGCGGCTCGACGCCGCTTTGTATGACTCTCATTACTCGTTACTCATCGCTCATCGCTGGTTTTACCTTCTCTAAATTCTCGTCTGCTCCTTGACACTCCACAGGCGCCGACATATCATGGCCAAAAGTCAGGACAGTATATTATGTTTGAAATCCTCATTGAAGACTCATTTGACGCAGCTCATAATCTACGAGGCTATCAGGGAAACTGTGAGAGGCTGCACGGGCATACATACCGGACGCAGGTGTTCATACGCGGCAAATCGCTTGATGAACAGGGCATGTCTATAGATTTCCGCCAGGCAAAGACCGAGCTTGCTTCGGCGCTGGCGCAGTTGGACCACCAGTATCTGAACGACCTTCCTTTGTTTCAGGTTGAAAACCCATCGGCGGAGAACCTTGCGAGATATATATACAACGCCATGGACAAGTCGTTCCCCGGTCATGTGCATCGCGTGACGGTATGGGAGACTCCCACTTCCGCCGCCAGCTATTGGAAAGACGAATAAAGGAGCAATATGAGCAACATATTGGATGTTCTGCTTCAGAAAAAACCGGTGGTTTGCGACGGAGCTATGGGCACTATGCTTTACGCTCTCGGCGCGGAAGCCGGGCAGTGCGTGGACGATCTGTGCCTCAGCCGCCCGGACCTGGTTCGGCAAGTGCATCGAGATTATGTTGACGCGGGAGCGGAGATAATCGAGACCAACACTTTCGGCGCAAATCGGGTGATGCTGGAAAGCCACGGGCTGGCCGGCAAAGCCAGGGAGATAAACTTGGCCGGTGTCAGTTTGGCTAAAGAGTCCGCTGCAGGCAAAGCTTATGTAGGCGGCTCCGTTGGACCGACCGGTAAACTGATGGCGCCATACGGGCCGTTGGCGGTTGAGGACGCGGCTTCGGTATTCGAGGAACAAATCGAAGTTTTGGCCGAAGGCGGGGTCGATCTAATATTCATCGAAACAATGGCCGACATAACCGAGATAGGAGCCGCCCTTGGCGCGGCGAAGAAGGTGGCGCCGGACATACCTGTTATCTGCCAGATGTCTTTCGCCCAGGAAGGCAGGACCATGATGGGGTTGGACCCCGCCGGAGCGGCAAAGGCGCTTGAAGACCTCGGCGCGGATGTAGTGGGGGCAAACTGCGGGGCCGGTCCGCATGACATGTGGGAAGTCGTGCGGCAGATGATCCAGGCGGCATCGAAGCCTGTGATAGCGCAGCCTAACGCGGGCTTTCCACAATTTCTGCACGGTCGATTGGTGTATATGGCAAATCCCGCCTATATGGCTGAATATGCAAAGCGTTTTGTGGAAGCGGGCGTGGCTTTTGTAGGCGGATGCTGTGGAACGACGCCGGAACATACGCGGGCCATTCGCGCCGCGGTGAAAGGGTAGGGCGCGTGTTATGTCGTTAGCTGATAAGCTGGGTAAGAAGTTCGTAATGACGGTCGAAATCGACCCGCCGCGCGGAGTGGACATCACCAAGCCCTTGCAAAAAGCGGAACTGCTCCGCCAATTCGACGCGGTGGATATAGCGGATAGCCCCATGGCGAGAGTCAGGATGAGTCCGGTTGCTCTGGCGCATCTGATTAGAGAACGGATAGGGATCGAAACGATCCTGCACATGACGTGCAGAGACCGTAATCTGTTGAGCCTGCAATCCGACTTGCTCGGAGCTTACGCGCTTGGAATACAGAACGTGCTCGCGCTGACAGGCGATCCTCCGAGTGTCGGGGATTATCCGAATGCGACGGGCGTATTCGATGTCAAATCGGAGGGGCTGGTCAGCATCATCAGCCGATTAAATAGCGGAACGGATTTGGCTGGTAATAAACTGAGCGAATCCCCGTCTTTTTGCATTGGTGTCGCTGTTAATCCCACCGCGAATGATCCCGGCAAGGAGATCGACCGTCTCAAAGTCAAGCGCGACATGGGAGCTAATTTTGCGCTCACCCAACCGGTTTATAGCATGGATGAACTGAAGGCGTTTATGGACAAAGCCCAAACCGTGCAAGTTGAGATACTGGTGGGTATATTGCCGCTGCGGAATCCCCGGCACTGCGAGTTTCTTCATAATGAGGTTCCAGGCATCACGATTCCCGACTCGGTAAGAGCAAGAATGCGCGACGCTGGTGAGGAAGGCGGGCGCGAGGAAGGTATCGCGATAGCCGCTGAGTTTCTTACTGAGGCGAAATCGCTTGTTTCCGGCGCGTATTTCATGCCGCCGTTCGGCGATTATGAGATGGCCGTGCAAGCAGCGCAGGTGGCTTTTTAGTGGTTAGTGGCTTGTGTTTACTAGCCACTAACCACCAGCCACTAGTCACAATGCATGCTGGAAAGAAGTGACAGATTGCGGAATCACCACGCGTATATATCGGAGATATTCTCCTCGATTCAAGGCGAGGGCGTCTATGTGGGCGTCCGGCAGGTGTTCGTTCGCTTTGCCGGGTGCAATCTTTCCTGCGATTATTGCGATACCCCCGCGAGCGGATTTGACCATCCAGAATCCTGCGCGGTGCAAATTGCTCCAGGCGAGAGAAGGTTTAAGGAACTGCCAAATCCGCTCGATGTGCCGACAACACTTGCGGCTATTATAAACATCGAACTGGAAAGTCCCGGTCATCATTCCGTAAGCCTCACAGGCGGGGAGCCGCTTATGCAGGCGCCGTTTCTTGCCGAACTCTGCCCCGAACTGCGAAAATCCGATTTGCGAGCATATCTGGAATCTAACGGCACGCTGGTTGACGCTCTGTCCGACGCACTGCCGCACATAGACATCGTCGCAATGGATTTCAAATTGGAGAGCGCGACGGGAATCAAGCCGGCCACTGAGATGCATCGGGAGTTCCTGGCCGCGGCGGTCGCGGCGGGGAAGGACGTTTTCGTGAAGGCTATAGTGACAAGCTCCACCGCTGAGGAGGAGATCGAAGAATGTGCGGCGGTTATCGCCCTTGCCGGAAGGCGGATACCTCTTATCATTCAGCCGGTAACATCCACCAACGCAAATGTGCAATCCCCATTTGCCGCGCAGATAATGCGGCTGCAGGTTGCGGCGTCGCGAATATTGGACGACGTGCGCGTAATCCCGCAGTGCCATAAGATGTTGGGGCTGATATGAGCGCCGCGCCAATCTCCGAACGTATCGGCATCACGACCACTATTCCCGTAGAAGTCCTCTTTGCCGCCGGGGTGATTCCGGTTGACCTCAACAACATCTTCATCAACGCCAAAGATGCCGCCGAATTAGTGCAAGAGGCGGAGCACGATGGCTATCCACGTAACGTTTGCGGGTGGATAAAGGGCATCTACTCTACTGTTCTTTCGCGAAATATCAAGACTGTTGTAGCCGCTGTTGAAGGTGATTGCAGCCAGACGCAGGCGATGGTCGAGACTTTGGCAATGCGCGGAGTAGATATAATCCCATTTGCGTTTCCATTCGGCGCAGATAGAGATTTGCTTCGTCTGAGTATAGATAAACTTATACAGCGGTTCGGTGTAACTTGGGACGATGTAGAAGATTACAGAAAAAAGTTAGACAAAGTTAGGCGTAAAGTCCACAAGATAGATGATCTGACTTGGCGGGAGAACCAGGTCACTGGGCTGTACAACCATTACTATCAAGTCTGCTGCAGCGACTTCAACTCAGATATTGACACTTTCGAGCGGGATGTGGATGAGTTTATAGCGCAGGCGGAGAAGTCATCGCCGCTAAACGGCGGCCTGCGGTTAGGTTACATCGGCGTGCCACCGATTATTACCGACCTCTATCAGTTTCTTGAGGGTTTAGGCGTTCGAGTCGTCTATAACGAAATCCAACGGCAATTTACGATGCCGTTTGAGAGTTCGGACATAGTAGATCAATACGCGCGGTATACTTACCCTTACGACGTTTTCCGCCGAATCGAAGACGTTGCGCGGGAGGTCGAGCGGCGGAATATCCAGGGTCTCATCCACTACACACAAAGCTTCTGCTTCCGGCAAATCCAAGACCTCATAATCCGCAAGAAGCTGAAAATCCCCATATTAACAATCGAGGGCGAAGTCCCAGCCACGCTCGACGCGCGAACTAAAGTTCGGATTGAGAGTTTTGTAGAGATGTTGGGGTAGGGAATTTAACCACAGATAAACGCAGATGAGCACGGATTTTGGAAGACGAATAAGCAAGGCTTCTCAAGTGAAAAAAGTTCACTGTGCGCTGTTCTTTAGCCTCTCCATTGCTCTAATAGCTAATCGTCGCTGTTTCTTTGCGAGGGCAGCGGGACTGTAGTTGGCGAACACTTGCGCTACACTTAGGTTTTCCGGTTGGTTCGTGGGCGAATGGTAATAGAATGCGTATCTAACCACATCTCCCTTGGCGTTCTTCCAATCAGATGCCCATGCTCTAACCCGTTCTTCTGGGGTGCGTGTAGCGTCATAGAACTCTGTCCAACCTCTGATATGCGACGTTGGTAAACCCGGATTCAGGAAATCCTCTTTGAGAGGCTTCCACCCCTGCTTGGCGAGGCGAGCGGATATTTCACGTAAGGCATGTTTTGCGGGGTATCGCTCTTGCAGCTTGTAAGATAGTTGATAATTGCCTTTGTATCTTACGTGGTCTACATCTGTTGCTCCAGGAAGTACAATTAGTGACGGAGGTTGCGGTACGTATTTATTGAAGATAGTAACAAATACAAACAATATCGCAACTATTAACGATATCGATATTATCAGCCGAGCGCATACTTTTGAAATGGTGGGATATTTCTTCACATCCATGCTCCTTTTGTTTAGCCTACTTAGCTTACAACCCCGCTTCCTCAATCATATCCGTGACCATTCTCACTCTGTCCAGCAGGCCGTCGGGTGGGAGTTGGTCGCAGATGCCGATGATGAAGCGCCAGTTGTGGCGGAACTCCTCGATACATTCTTTTACGACCTGCTTCAGCGGCTCGTCCGTGTAAACCGGGCTGAAGAGCGCGCCGGGGACGCCGGACCATAGGATGAGATTTGGACCCGCAAGCTCGCGCATCTCGGCGACCGTGCAGTCGCCCACGGGATAGGGAGTCAGCGACTGACCGCAGTCAACGCCGGTTTCATCAAGCAGCGGCAGCACACCTCTCACGGTTCCGTCCACATGGACGAAGATGTACTTACCGGCTTTGTGCAGTCCGGGAACGCGCTTCTTGTAGTACGGAGCGTAGTATTTGCGGAACAGATTAGGGGTAACGACCTCACTTGTTATATTCTCGCCGAAGTAGACCATCGTTGCGGGGGATTTCTCGATAATGTCGTAGATCGGATCGTCCGAAGCGTCCAATACCTCCAAGGTCTTTTCCACTTCGACTATATCGTCGGCCATGGCGTAAACCGTGTTAGTGACGCCCATCCAGATGACGAGCAATTGGGCCAACGGGCTGCGAGGAGGAATCGAGGCCGGGGTCCCTATATCGCCCCAAAGCGCAAGCTGCTTGTTCTGGATTGTATAGTTAGGCGTTACTTTCTGATGTTCGTATATGAAACGCAATACTTTGAGATCGTCGATGGTCTGGACTGGATATCGCTTGTAAGCGTAGCAGCAGCCAATGGATTCCCACTGCTTAATCTGGGTCAAGGTTCCGACCGGCGTGCGCCATTCGATGTATTGCAAATGCGGGTTGCCATCGGCGTCGGGAATGATTTTTTCGACGATCTCGACATCCTCATACGTGACGTCGCAGGGCAGGTTCAGCGCGTGCTCGTGACACCCGCAGCCCAAATCTTTGTATAGCTGAACGACGCCGTCGCCCCGATATTTCTCAGGCAGGTTCCCTTTGCCCGCTTCGGCGTGGTACCAGTAGGTGATATCCGCGAACCAGGGTAGCTTAGGGGTTCCTTTTCGGCTGAAAACTGCGAGTATTTTTTCTTTGGGTGTCATGCCTGCGATCTCCGTATGCTTAAAGATAGGTTGATTAGCTGTATCATTTGTAAAGCTTATAGATTGGGCGTAGGGTTGTCAATTGGAATGACAAGTTGGTTGATGGTTATCGGTTTGGAAAAGAACGCAGATGAACGCTGATGGACGCAGATAAACACGGATGGGAAAGGGAGACGAGAGAGTCGAGGGAATGAACCCACCTCATACGAACGACGAACTACGCACGACGGTTTACGGACGACGAACTCATCGCTCGTTACTCATCACTCATCGCTGACTACTCCCTCGACTATCTCCAAACCGGTTGGTAGTCCGCAAGCCAATGAGATATAATCGCAGAGGTGGAGCGTCCATTGAGCGGGAGGAAGACTTGAGCGAGCGAAGACCCAACATACTCTTTTTAATGACCGATCAGCATCGGGCTGATTGCCTGGGATGTTATGGTAATTCCGTCATCAAGACGCCAAATTTCGATGGTCTCGCCCAACGAGGCGTTCGATTCACCCGCGCATATAGCTCGACTCCAAGCTGCACTCCCGCCCGCGCGGCTATTCTGACAGGGCTTTCCCCATGGCGGCATGGGATGTTGGGATATGGCCGGGTTGCCGAAAGCTATCCCTTTGAGATGGTCAGGGCAATGGCTGACGCGGGTTATTACACTGCCGCCATCGGCAAGCTGCACTTCCATCCGCAGCGCAATTACCACGGCTTCCACGAAGCGTTAATAGACGAGTCAGGCAGAGTCCAAAGCCCTGGATTCGTAAACGACTACCGGCAGTGGTTCAAGAAGCAGTCGCCTGATTTGGACCCCGGCATTACCGGCATCGGTTTCAATGACTACCGCTCATGGCCGTACAAATTGCCCGAAGAGCTACATCCGACGCGCTGGACCGCCGCCGCGTCTGTAGATTTTATATATAACTACAACCGGCCCGAACCGCTGTTCCTCAATATATCCTTTGCGCGGCCCCACAGTCCTTATGACCCGCCCGCTCGTTTTATGGAGATGTATAACAAAGAGGATATGCCGCCGCCTTACGTTGGAGATTGGGCTGAGAAATACGCTCCGATTGGTGATCCGAACGATTTTGTCCGCTGGCGCGGGAATATGGGACTTGACCAGGCTCTGACGTCCCGCTGCGGCTACTACGGCTCCGTTAGTTTCATAGATGAGCAAATCGGCCGCATTATGAACGCTCTTGAAGCCAAAGGTATGCTGGAAAACACTCTCATCCTGTTCACTTCCGACCACGGTGATATGCTCGGCGACCACCATCTCTGGCGAAAGACCTACGCCTACGAGTCGTCAGCGCGCATCCCAATGATGATAAGTTGGCCGGAGAGAATGGGAATCAACGCCGAACGCGGAAGCGAGATGCACCAACTGGTCGAGCTGCGGGACATCCTGCCGACATTCCTGGACGCAGTTGGAGCGCAAATCCCCGATTGCTTGGATGGGCGGAGTATGCTGGATTTGATAAGAGGCGACACCAACGGCTGGCGCGATGTTCTGGATTTGGAGCACGACATCTGCTACGACGCGGAAAACCATTGGACCGCTCTGACCGACGGTCGCTGGAAATACATATACTCCGCCTATAACGGCAGCCAACAGCTATTCGATATGGACAACGATCCTGGTGAAGAACACGATCTATCGGCTGACCCTATATATTCAGAGAACCTGAAACAATGGCGCGTCCGGATGGTCGAACACCTATCCGAGCGCGGCCAAAGATATGTGAAAAACGGCGATTTGGTTATAAGGCCGGAAGGCGATCTATACTCGCAAAACTATCCGAACCCAACCTAACACCAGATGGGAAGCTGTCAGCTGTCAGCTGACAGCTGACAGCTAACCATCACCCATCTAGTTCACGGTCACCTTAAACTGCAGCGTGCCGCTCACTCCAGCCGCTACCGCCGGCAAAGTCCATGCCATCTTGCGAGTCGTGCTGTTGTAAGTCCCGCTGGAGGTCGCAGAGCCTGTAACGTATGTCAGACTGGTCGGGAGCGTGTTTTCTATCAGCACGCTGTTTGCTTTTCCATCCCCGATGTTCGAGTAAGTGATAGTATAGGTTATCGCCTGGCCCGGCAGTACTGTAGCCCTGTCCGCGATAATCGTTAGTTTGATATTCGGCGTACCGGTCGTGGGCGGCGGCGGAGGAGGAGTGACTGAATAGCTCCAGGAATCTATCACGGAACCGGAGCTGTTCTTGGCCGTGCAAGTCACGTTGTAGCCATTCACATCGACTACCACATAATGATACTGCGCGGTTGTGCCGGAGTATCCACTGTTCAATGGCGCTCCGCAAGACCCGTTGACCACTTGGTAAATGCTGCCGCGTTTAGACCGCCCGTACAAGTGCTCGTGGCCGCAAAAATAGATCGCCGCCCGCCCTGTGGTCATTATGTTCCAGAAGTCGTCTCTCTCGGTCGCATATACATCCAGCGAACTCCCCTTATGCGGTCCATACGGATACGCCGGCTCGTGCGCCATTACAAACACATGCGGCTGCGTTGTATTTGCCAAATCGGTTTTCAGCCAAGTTCTCTGCACGTGGTGGACCTGGCCGTAGTGATTGCTGTTCAGGCCGACGAAGTGAGCGTTCAGATAATCGAATGAATAAACCGTCTCCTCATAACCTGACGGGCCGTTCGTAGGCATCGCCAGTTTACTACGCAGAACGTTTTCGGACGTAGACCTGCTGATCTCGTGGTTACCGGGAACGAAGTACCACGGGGCGTTCAGCTTGCTCATATACGACAGCCAGGTGTTCATCTGTGAGATGAGCGTGGCGTCGTCCGACTCACCGTTAACGGCGTCTCCCTGAAATATCACCAAATCCGGGTTTTCGGCGTTTACACGAGTGATAATACCATTCAGCGTCGATGTATTAACACCATTGTTGCTTC
Organism: Armatimonadota bacterium; assembly: GCA_030650495.1. Classification (GTDB taxonomy): domain Bacteria; phylum Armatimonadota; class UBA5829; order UBA5829; family JAUSEB01; genus JAUSEB01. The sequence continues at coordinate 9,688 of JAUSEB010000006.1, forward strand.
CCCGGCTGTCCGCCATGGAGACAAACTTCCAAGCGTAAGTCGGCGAGCCGAATGCAACGAGAAAAGTGACGATCAAAGCGATGATTCTTGACATACTACGTGGACCTTCTACTTCCGTGGATTTACTAATATTGAGTTTCAGGCATTGATTTAGCAACATGTCATTCCCAACTTGATTGGGAATCCAGAAACGCTACTCTCTGGCCAATCTTCAGTTTCTGGATTCCCGCTTTCGCGGGAATGACATAGTCAAGAGCGGGAATGACATAGTCAGAACGTTAATTCGTAGTCTGAAACTCAATAAGAGCATTACTACATTTGCCCGCCTTGGGGCGTTTTTAGAAGAGGGCGTTTTACTCAACCCTACAATACGAGGTTGAGCAAGTCAAGCATTGTGCCATAGAATTGCGGAGGATGACCTCCACAGTAGTTAGTCGTATCTTCAGCCTATTTTGTTCCCGCAGTCAGGGGCGAGGAATTAACTTAATAGGATAAACAAGATTAACACAATACAGGAAGCTGTCAGCTGACAGCTGACAGCTTCCTCATCTGCGTTCTTCTCCGAATATCCTAGACGCATCCCCCGGCTCGTGGTACAATGCTAATGTAAACCCATCAGGAACGAATGGAGCCAATGTCTAATCTGTCTTTTTTGATAAAACCCGTCGGAGCCGACTGCAACCTCCGCTGCACATATTGTTTCTACCGGCCTAAAGGCTCTTTGTATCCCGAAACCAAGCAACACATAATGAGCGCAGAGGTTCTGGACCGCCTTATCAGCGACGTTATGGGCCAAAGGGCGGATTCGACCGTGTTCGGCTGGCAGGGCGGCGAACCTGCGCTTGCCGGTCTCGACTTCTATAAGCAGGTCGTGGAGCTTGAGATGAAATACGGAGCCGACGGGCAGGGAGTCGGCAACAGCCTGCAGACGAATGGCACGCTTCTCAACACCGAATGGGCGCGTTTTTTAGCTGAATATAAATGGCTTGTTGGGTTGAGCATCGACGGTCCGGCTGACCTCCACAACAAATACCGCCGCGACAAGGACGGCTCGCCGACACATAAGCAAGTGATGGACGTTATGCTCCTTCTGCGGCTGTACGAAGTCGAGTTCAACGCCCTGGTCCTGGTCAACAACCATAACGTGAAACACCCCGGCGTTCTTTACGATTTTCTGCGCGAAAACGATGTCAGCTTCATGCAGTTCGTCCCCTGCATAGAACCGGGAGTTCGCGGCAAGCCTGCCCCGTACTCCATCACGCCCGAAGATTACGGCGATTTCCTCTGCGAGCTTTTCGACCGTTGGGTACTGGACTGGCCCAATATCTCGATAC
>JAUSEB010000043.1 GCA_030650495.1 Armatimonadota bacterium
TATTGCCCAGCCGCCTGAGGTCATTGAACGGATGAAAAAACTATTAGGGATGTAAGAAGTTTTCACAGACCGCTAGCGAGCTTCAAGCGTTCGGTCTTGGATCCTAGTGTGTCCAGATGAATTTGGGTAGCAGAACGGAGAATATCGAGACGCTGAAAGAGGGGTCAAAGAGGGGTCACCCTGACTACCTGATCCATCCCACCCTGGGGAGCCCTTCTCCGTCTCCTATCGCTTGCCTGACCAAAGCTGGTCGAAAAATCCGCTCTTCTCCATCTCGTCGAGAAAACGGGTATCAACCAGATCCTGCGGCTTTATTTTCTTGGCACGCGGGTCTATCTCCGCGACCTCGTCAAGAATCGCCTGAAGCGCTTCGGGCTTGAATACCAGTCTGGGCTCGAGAGCTTTGATCTCCGCATTGTAGGCGGCGTCCAGGATCTTCCTGTCGGTCAGGCGTAACTGCTTACCTAAAACCTTATAAGTGAACTCTCTATCGGTATGCAGAATCATCCCTGCTTCCGCCATCACGCGCATGAACCGGCTTAAAACCTGTTGACGCTTGGCGATTAGGGACCGGCGTGTCACAAGGGTTGTGGCTGCATAGGGGATCCGGAGTTCAGGACCATTGATAACGTAGTGATAGCCTAAATCAATCGCTTGGGCATCTATCGGCGGGAGCAATACAGCGGCGTCGATACCTCCGGCAATCAGCGCAGCGAGCGTCTCAGCCGTGCCTCCGGTCTGGATGAAGACAACCTCTCTCGCTTCGACCCCAAAATGATGCAGCGCTTGAACCGCAAAGTAATGCGGGTTACTGCCGATTTGTGTGACGCCGATCCGTTTCTTCCTTAGGTCCTCCGGTTTCTTGATGTCCGACTTGGCAAAAATGCTATGCGTCAGGATGTTTTTTACCGAGCCTATGAATGCGAGATCTTTGTTTCCCTGCACAAAGGGTCGGACGATCGATACCCCTCCCACCACCGTGACATCAGTATCCCCGGCTATTGTCGCTGCAGCCGCCCGCGGGCCCCCTCCTACATAAACCAGCTCCATATCGAGGTCGTACTTTTTTAAGAGACCGGCCGCTTGTGCGATCCAGGGCATGGCCTGCGACAGTGAGCGGGCCGAATAGAGAACAACCAACTTGTCTGCCGCCATAGCCCCGGAGTAACTAAACACGGCCGCAAAAAACACGGATATCGCCAGAACGCGGTGACGATTGTTCGCTAATCTTATCCTCAT
>JAUSEB010000044.1 GCA_030650495.1 Armatimonadota bacterium
AGTTGAAACCCTTATACGTGGTCTTGTATAGTCTTTCCACCTCCTCGACGATTTTGTCAGCTACAGCGTGGCTAGCTTTTCGCCCTCTGTTGCCGTGGGCCAGCCCTACCGGTCCATGCTCGTTGAGCGCCTGCTTCAACCGCTGCACTTGTCGCACGCCCAACCCCAACGCCTGAGCGATCTCATCATTGGTTCTGTTACGCTCTTTCGCACCCACCAATATCATCGCTCGGCGGTTCTCCTCTTTGCTCAATCTTACTGTCTCCTTCATATTCTGATAATGTCACTTTGCCAGACCATCAAACATGGGGGGGTGACATTTTATCTGAACAATTAGGGGGTGACAGATTCTCAGACCAAAGACACGGGTTAGTTCGCGGCGTTGACATGCTCCAATAGGTTTGTTACCATTAAAGGTAGAGCTTAGATATTTCACTGTAAACACTTCCATCCAGCTTCTGAGCAAAAACCGGGCAAATCGCCATACAAAGCGCGGCTTATCCTATAGCCGAAAGGACAACCAGGAGGCAAATCAGGCACATGGAGCGCTCAAAGTCCGCGAACCCTCAATCGCTGCTGGATGCGTCTTGGCTGCGCTGGACGACGATAGCATTTTTCTTTGTCCTGTGGGCTATCATATCTTACCGTTACCCCGTATACTTTCAACGCGACGATGCAGGTATGTTGCTTTGGAGTCAGCAGCATTCTTACTTAGACTGCTTCACGCCAACGAAAGAAGCTGCTTTGTTGCACGACAATATGTACCGGCCATTTCGCGAGCTTGCGTTCGTTGTGCAATATCGATTGTTCGGCTTGAACTCCCGCCTTTATCATTTCACTCTTGGCGTTTTGTTCATCCTGAGCATGGCATTCTTATTCAAGCTGGTCACTGCCATTAGAGACAGGTCGTCAGCCTATCTCACGATACTGGTGTGGTTGGGCGCTATCAACTTTCTCCTCACGACGCTTTTCTGGTTTTCCGACAGCGCATTACTCATTGAAATGCTCTTGGCTTGCGCAGGGCTATATTGCTTTGTTATCGGCTTCAGAAAGTCATCGATTGGCAAACAAATCCTGGGATCCCTACTGATGATTGGGGCATTCCTATCACACGAGCCCTCTGTAGTCATTCTACCGCCGGCAATATCTGTCTTCATCGCCTGCGAGGCGCATTCCCGAGCATGGGGATGGAAACGTTCCGTAGTTTACTCATTGCTGCCGCTGCTGGCCATTCCTTTGTATTTCCTTGTCTTTCCGTTCGCGACCCAAAGACATGATGCTATGAACACGCCAATCGCAATTATCATGAGAGGCGCTATTGAACGATTTACTTTTTACAGCAAATTCCTTGCATCGGGGGCATCCGGCCTCATATTGGTTACACCGACGTCTTATTATCTGGTCAGTAAAGGTCTGCGGGCAAAGCTTTTCCCCGGCTTGGGTTTTCTCGCAGTTTTTTCTATCGCTGTTATCATCACTCTAGCGGTGATTAGCGCCCACTTATATGTACTTGGGGCTTTTATTATCCTGCTCGCTGGGATACTATTGCCAGGAAGCTGTCGTTTGCTTGCTCCATGGGCGATCATCCCGTTGTTTGGTCTTTGCTTTTTCGAAGCCATGTTCCGAAATTACCTTTTCGAGATATCGTTTGCGCTCAGCGCATCTGCTGCAATAGCGATGAGTATCTTACTGAGGGACCTAACACTTTGGTGGAAGGAACACATTAAAAAACCGATAATAACTTATGCCGTTGTCGCCTTCGCTTTATTGGCGGTAGTGGGGGCCGGCTCAATAAAAGCAAAAAAACAAGCGGCGCTTCTCAAGCTTCGCAGTGACGTGACAATGTCACTTGAATCTATTACGTCTCATATCAAGCGACTCCCCGCCAACTCGGCTTTGGTTGTGGTAGATTATGAAAGCATGGGCTGGAAATGGGAGGACGTAAGTAGGTTGCCGGATGCACAGAAGATCCGCACACAGGGCGCAATGCTGCCGTCTCACCATGCCGTCGAATGGACGCAGGTCATAGGTAGAAACGATATACATGTAGTAGCCTTAAGTGAATATCGATCCCACCCGATTCGGTATCGGAGCGGATCGAGAGTCTTTTTGTGGCTTATGACAGCCAAAGACCACGAATATATCGCTGGGCTTAAACTGCCAAGTCGAAGATATGCGTCAGTTCGACGAGGTCAGGCCAGAATGGATTTGCTGGAACTGTAATAGAGCCGGAAAGCGTAGCTAATGAATATGGCAAAGCCTATATACTCACTGGTAATCCCAATTTACAACGAAGAAGAAACACTACCAGAGCTACACAGACGGTTGTCAGAGCTTATGGAGCGTCTTGACGCCGAGACTGAGATAATAATGGTCGATGATGGTAGCAGCGACCAGAGTTTCCAGATTATGTCAGATATAAGTCGACGTGACAAGCGCTTCAAGATCATTCAGTTGTCACGTAATTTCGGCCATCAGACCGCAATCACCGCGGGAATGGACTCCGCTACAGGAGAAGCGGTGATTATCATGGACGCCGATCTGCAAGACCCGCCTGAAGTGGCGCTCGATATGATTGCGCGTTGGCGCGAAGGATACGAGGTAGTGTATGGCGCCAGAGATGAACGTGAAGGCGAGAGCGTATTCAAAAAAGCCACAGCAGCAGTATTCTACCGGACACTTCGCAAGCTGACTGACTTAGATATCCCCCTTGACGTTGGTGACTTTCGCTTGGTAGACCGTAAAGCGATGGACGTGTTCAACACCATGCGAGAACACAGTCGTTACGTCAGGGGCATGTTCAGTTGGATTGGCTTTAAGCAAACAGGCGTGAAGTATAAACGGTCAAGCCGCTTTGCAGGATCCACCAAATACCCGCTGAAGAAAATGCTAAAGCTAGCAATGGACGGGGTCATCAGCTTCTCCACGGCTCCATTGCGACTCGCTCTAAACGCTGGATTCTTTATCGCTGCGATTTCTTTTTTGGCCGGGACATGGGCAATCTTCGTGAAGCTGTTCGGGTCCGGGGTCATTCCAGGTTGGACGTCAATATTGGTGGTGGTTTCTTTCATGAACGGCGTTCAACTCATTCTGATAGGATTACTAGGTGAGTACATTGGTCGGATATATGAAGAGGTTAAGGGACGCCCACTTTACATAGTTAAAGCATCCCGCGGATTTCCCGAAAACTCAATTTCAGAGGAATAGGGACCAACCACATGGATTTCTACACTTTGAAAACCAAGTGTAGAACGGAGGAAACTAGAAGGCTCATGTCACAACTATGCCCAGTTTGCGGAACCAGTAGCCACTTCGAGTGTCGTACGCAGGACGCGGATATTTACCGTTGTCCTGAGTGTGACCATTGTTTCAGCGATCCTAATTCACTAAAATCGTTCGAAGATTATGGGACTGAATACTACGAGGAAACACATCAAAACTGGTTTAAGAAACCGAACATCGCCCTGTTCAAAGCTATTAGCAAAGCTATTGCTTATCACAAGCAAGACGCCACCGTGCTCGATGTTGGGTGCGGCAGGGGCGACCTGCTAAAATACCTCCGGCGAGAAAACCCTAGTCTTTCTCTTACGGGTATTGATCTGATCTCTAATGAACCTGTTGACGGAATAGAATTCTTGCAAACTGACATTTTAACAACTGACATGCATCAGCGTTACGACGTTGTGATGAGTTTCCTGGCGATTGAGCACGTGGTTGACATTCAGAAATTTGTGAGTCGATTGCGCGAAATGTGCGTCACCGACGGAATAATCATACTGACCACACTTAATGATAGAAGCGTATTATATGAATCAGCCAAAATGCTCCGGCGACTGGGTTACAAGGCTGCTCACGACCGACTCTACAGCCAACACCATCTAAATCATTTCAACGTTTCCTCACTCAAACGGTTGATGAAAGCTAATGGCTGTTCAATTGTAAAAACCATATTCCATAATATCCCGCTTGCAGCGGTTGACTTCCCATCTCCATCGCCGGCGCTGCGTATGCTTCTCTTGTGTGGTGTATGGGCGACTTTTGCGTTTGGGACTCTTATTCGACGAACTTACTTGCAGACTGTAATATGTAAGCAGTAGCTTAGATCCTCGCTATGTGGCAAGCCGCTGTAGGAAAGCCTAGTAAGTCATCGATTGGAATTACAATCATGAAATCAAAGCTTAATTACTCAGAAGATGGATATCGCGAGCACGTGGAGAAATCCATATCTTTTGTCGGACTGGGTGTGGACTTTTTTACTCAGGCGAAGGCGCGCCATCTGTTACGTGTCGCCAAACGACACCTGGGAAACCTCTCAGATGTTGTCGCTCTCGATGTCGGCTGTGGTGTAGGTCTAACGGACCATCTCCTGAGCGATAGTCTCGGAACTCTGCATGGCGCCGATTTAGATGAACGTGCAATAGAAAGCGCCTCCAAAGCTAATCCATCCGCGCATTATCATACGTATGATGGAGAAACACTCCCTTTCCCAGATGACACCTTCGACCTCGTTTTCGCGATTAACGTAATGCACCATGTGCCTCCTAAGAATTGGGACAGCTTTACGCTGGAAATGCGGCGTGTGGTAAAGACTGGCGGTTTGGTCATGGTTTTCGAACACAATCCCATAAACCCGCTGACCCAGCTGGCTGTCTTTCGCTGCTCATTCGATGGAGACGCGGTCCTGCTTAGTTCCCGAACTATAGAGCATATATTCGTCAGATCTGGAATGACGCTTGTCGAGAAGAACTATATTCTATTCTTTCCTTTACGCTCCAAAGTATTCGGGAAAGCAGAGGAGCATCTAGGATGGCTTCCTCTTGGAGCTCAGTACTATGTAGCCGCAACAAAATAACCAGCCGGAATCATTAGTGGGCGAAGTATTGAAGAGTATTACCGCATAGGAGCTTCAAGCGCACAACTGATGAGTAAGCAACTCAATCATCATGGCGTTAAGATCGGATTGTATCACGCCAAAACTGATGGGGCAGGCGACTCCGTATTAGTATGCGGCATTTCGGGGGTGGCAAGTTCATACCTCAAATCCTTTTTTCTCCGAGGTGTGGCAAGCGCCGATGCAGCCTCCACGATCCCCCACATGAAGGCGGCGACCGTTATTTCATAATCCTGGCGTATCAACATCATTACGACGGAAGATCGCATGAGCAGACCAACATAATTCAACGCAAACCCGAGGCCTATACACCTGATCCAAAGCTCATCCGCTTTTCTCCATAATCTCAGACAGCGATACAAGAACGCCACTGATATCCATGCAAAGGCGATTAGGCCGAATATCCCATATTGCGTCCACATATCGAGATAGCTATTGTGAATACCAATCTCAGGACGCACAATGTACCCACCACTTTGCTTTTTAAAGTACATATAAGCTGATGGGTTTCCGAGCCCTACACCCCACACAGGATGCTTTAACGCCGTTCTTAATGCTCGTTCGTTTTCATCGCGCCTGTTCTTGACGCCGGGCTCATCGTAAGTCTTCCTAACCGTTATGATAGTCTCGAATCTTCTTACAATCGCCTTCCGCAAGCCTGCGCTGTGACCGGGGCTGATCGCCGCGATACCTAAACTTAGGACGAGACCGCCCAATATGGCTCCAGCCATAAGGCCTATCAGCCGGCCTTTGTAAACTAAGGGACACATGACCAATAGAAGAAGAAGGGCGACCATGGTGGATATCCACGCGTTTCTGGCGAAACTCAAAACCACGCCTGACGCCATCAGAGCGGCCAAAGCGCCGTACATTCGACCGCTTTTGCCCCGATGCGCCGCCGCCATATAGAGCGTGGTGAGTAGCATAAGCAGCATGAGAGGCAGCCCCGGCGGCTGGAGGCGCGAAATGCCTTTATCTTCTCCACCCACAGTAGCGGTAAAGTGAGATGATTCCGGGGTTCCCAGAAACAGCTTCACACTATTCCCCATAATGTACTGCAGAATTACGACCATCGAGACCATAGCCGCCAAGCCAATCGCCACATTGACCACCAGACGCAGCTCCCGTTTGTCACGTATCCCATATAGCAGTCCAAAGAAGAAGAGATACCCCAGCATCTCTCTAATTCCCCCATAGGCGGCCTTGAAATCGTAGAAACCTCTGGGATTAGCTTGGTACTCTCTGTAACTTATTATAAGTGCAAGCAGGACAGCTATGAACAGGAATATTATGGGTATTGTAAGCGCGCTCGGAACGTGACGTTTTTCTGAGTAAGCCCTTACAACCGCGGCGAATAGCACTAAAATAAGCAGCGTCTCACCGGTCCCCAGACCAGACCCTCCAAAGGAAATCGGCCTGGGCAGCGCGGATTCGTAGAAGATTGTTGATTGAAGGGCCAGGACTGCCATCACTGCCAGATGGGATCTGTTTATCAGCACAGACATCAGCGATATCGCCACTAACAGCATCGCGGCCTTTCCCACATCGCCTGCTATTATCTGCTGTGCCAACATATAGCTGAGTATGCTTACTAGCGCCGCGGGGATGAGCCTGGCTCTTGCCTTGCGAGCTAGAGGGCGAATGCGCGCGCGGTAGACAAAGCGAATCCACCTGAGCAGGTATACAATCCAGGACAGTAAGACGAGCGGATGGCAGAAGCGTCGGATTCGGACAAATATCGTTTTGAATAAGGGAATCATTATTGCTTCTTGATAACTGGGGGTTTGGCCAGTAAGATGTCTATATGGGGACTGATCTCATTGGCTAGATCAACTGCGGCCTTCAGGCCTCTCTCTTCGTCGTCAAACCCGGACACCGGCGTCATAATGCGCACAAGAGCCGTTCCGACTGTGCCATGCTTCGTGAGTCTTGAAAGATAGATTTTGATCTTGTGTTTCGGCAATAGGGTTGACTTGCCCACCGGCGAGTCGAACCAGTACACGGCAAGCTCATCTCTCCCCTCTACCTCATTTGAAAGCATCGCCTTCATTGCCTTGAATGATAGCTTTTGTTTTGGATGCAGACTGATCTTCCGCGGTTCGGAAATCGCCCATCCTTGGCCCATTAAGCATATCTCGGGCTGATGCATGTCTCCTAAACTCGAAGCATACACAATGGTGAGTATAACCTTATCGCCGTTGCTGTTGGTGTAAAGCCTGTTTAGGACACTGGAAGTCGGCAGCCCTTTAACGCTGGTTCGGATGCTGGAACGCTCTTTGTCCGAATACCAATCCCCTACAGAAAAAGGAATCTGCTCGAATTTCTCGATCAACTTAACATCCGCGCCATATGGAGGGATCCGCTGAATGAGTACAAACCAAACAACGCACATGCAAGCTAGAACTATTGAACTGGCCTTAATTTTCGACATCCCATTAACCTGGCAATAAATATTAGTACAACAAAAGAAACGATCAGCATTATGTATCCGGAGTAATCATGGAAGCTATGCATAGCCTTCATGCCATAAAATTCGCCAACTAACGCAATAAGGGTTATGCGAATCGAGTTGACCACGAGGCCAAGGGGAATGGTAGACAGCACCACGCCAATGCGTCCCCACCTCGGCCCCTCAAGCAGATATGCGACGAATGTCGAGAGCGCAAACAGTGAGATCAGTGTACGGAACCCGCTGCAGGGCTCACCCACTTCCACCGTGATGTTCGGCATCAATATCGTAACGCCCTCGCGCGCCGCATCGAATTGCATGAGGGCGAGTATTTGCGTAGCGACAATTGTGGACCATATCTGAATTTTTACGTTTACCATATTCAGAATGGAACCGGGCAAAGGGCACATGAACAACAGGAACAAGAGGGGGAACAATAGCGCTTTGGTCATCGGCGCTCCGAACAGCAGCGCGACGCCTGCGACCAGGAACAGCGGCAGCGTGAATCCCTCGATACTTGAGACTCCTGCCGCTCTACACACGAGCGACATCCCCATCACTATCGCAAGGGTAGATATGCCAAGGGCAAAATTTGGACGGACGGGGATCTTAGACAAGTTCTCTTTGTTCGCATAAATCGCAAACATGGAAATGAACGGCACCAGGATACCGTGCGAATATAGGCTATCCTTGGCCCACCAAGTGTTCCACCAACCCGCTATCAATCTATTGTACATGATTGACACCAATACGAGCGATATCGCAACCAAGACCCAACACATATACTGCGCCCTAAGGTCAGTGATCGTTATGTATGAAGTCTCTTTAGTAACTTCACAAGTTGTTTCTGTTACTTCCATTCGTCTGTCCAGATTCCTCCCGCGGGGTAAGTTAATGAGCCCCTCGACCCAACAGCACTGCCGGGATAGTTAAAGCGAGTATCTTAAAATCCAACCAGAGTGATTGCCGGTGTATATACTCAATATCCAGCTCCACCCATTTGTCGAACGGCACATCGCTGCGCCCACTTATCTGCCAGAGACACGTCATCCCTGGTAGTACCGATAGTCTCTTCCATTCCTGCGAAGTATATTTTTCGACCTCGCAAGGAAGCGGAGGACGTGGACCCACCAGGCTCATTTCACAGCGCAGGACATTTATCAGTTGTGGAATCTCATCAAGGCTGAATTTGCGCAATATCTTTCCCACTCGAGTTACCCGAGGGTCATTCTTGATCTTGAACACCGGCCCCGATGCTTCGTTAAGATGCATCAGCGACTCTCTGACTGACTCGGCGTCCTGACGCATTGAACGAAATTTATATAAGGGAAAACGTTTGCCTCTCTTGCCTACACGGGCTTGGATGAAAAACACCGGCCCAGGAGAGTCTAATTTGATGGCAAGACCAATGAACAGAAATATCGGCAGGCACACGACTAGAGCAAGGAAGGCCGCCGACCAATCAACCACCCTTTTCACCACCATCTCAAAACGCGAAAGGTGGCAATTCTCCCATACAGGCTGAGCTACTACATCCATAAAACTACCTGTCTGACGCTATCAGCGAAAAGCGCCGGCGTCAATGTCGTCCTTTCCTCCAAGGGCTTGTCAAGCTCGCGCTCCACGCCCATTACTTGCTCTGAGCGCCGCCATCTTCCGAATCAGGTCCGATTGCCTTGAGTTTGCCTGCTCCAACTAACTCTTTGCCGAGCCTCCTACTTGGAGGAAGCACATCTTGATATGCTCGGCGGTAGTGGAAATAGCCGTGGCTGTCATCGGGATGAACCATATTCAGGATAGCGCCGGCAAGGTTGGCCCCCATTTGTTCCAATCGGCTGCGAAACTCAGACTCAGACCCGCGTGTGACTCTGCCTGCCGCGTGGGCAATCACCACATTCTTTGTGTAAGACGCGATTATGGAGGTGTCCGCGAACGCGATTCCCGCGGGACTGTCAAATATTATGAAATCCGCAACGGCGGTGATTTGCTCAATGAATGTCTTCATTTGCGGTGAACGCAGCAATCTGACGGGATTGTCCGGAACCGGCCCAGCCGTCATGAGAAGCAGTCCGTCAAACCTTGTTGGCGTCAGCACATCCTCTATCAGCGCGCCGCCTCCCAGAATGTTGCTCAGGCCGCGCTTGTTCTCTACTCCAAACAGAAGATGCTGAACCGGCTGCCGGAGATCAGCGTCCACGAGTATCACGCGCGCTCCGTCGGCGGCAAGAGTTATTGCCAGGTTCGAAGCGGTCACAGAGCGTCCGGTGTCCGGCTCCGCGCTTGCTACAAGCACACATGCGCCCTCCGCCGTATCCAGATTACTCCACAAGTTAGCCGACAGAATCTGGTATATCTCGGCCAATGCAGCGGAGTTTTTGTGCTTGGCCAGGGAATGCGACCTGGTCGTCGGCACAACCGCAAACACTGGGAGCGCAAGGAGCTCTTCAGCTTCCGCAGGCGTCTTTACCGTGTTGTCCAGATAGTTCAGCAGGAAGACAATTGCGGCGCTGAGCATTGGGCTGAGGAATACAGCTAACCCCAGCTTAAGAAGTTTCCTTTGGTCGACTGGCCGGACGTGGGCTTCTTCAATGATCTTGATCGCGTTAGAGTTCTTTGACTCGCTTTCCTTTATCTTGGCTTCATTGAGTTTGTCTTGCAGCAGTCTGTATGTTCGCTCGGCGGCTTCCTCGTCGACCAAAAGTTTCGCCAGTTTCATCTCTTTTGCCGGAAGAGTCTTGAGCTCCGGGTCAACTTCCGCCACAACCTGCTGCAAAGCCGCGGTGCGAGCCGACGCGGAGAGGTAGCCTGTATTAGCTCTCAAAACGTTTTCGCGCAGGTAATCCTGCAACGGATCCAGTCCGGTGCCTTCCGAGCTTTGCGACATTGGATCATTTCCTTTGAGTTTCAACTCAATATTGGCAATCTTCTCATTAACTTGATTCATTTCGGGATATTTTGAGCCTGCTTCCTTGCCCTTTTCCAAAGCGGCCTTTTCCGCTTGCGCTTTGTACAGCTCAATGACTAGACTATCATAAACAGGGTTTCTGGAAACCTGACGAGACACTTGCCGGAATTCCGGCAAGGATGAAAGCTGGCTGGCCTGATGGGATACAGCGTTCCGGTAGGCCTCGGCCTGTCCCGCCTCCACCCGAGCGTCGGCTAGTTTGTTGTGAAAATCAGCCGACCTGCCGAGCGCAATCTGGCTCTGCTGGCGCAACTCAACGATATTATTGTCTTCTTTGAACTGCCGCAGCTTGTCCCTGATCTTAGTCAGTTCGGCGGAGGCATGTGGAAGCTGGTTCTCGATGAATTCACGGCTCTTTGAGGTAGGTTCCTGCATGATTTCCGAGTAAATTCTTTGGAACTCAGCCGCGACGACGTCAGCCGCGGCTTCCGCCTCTTCACGGTCCTCCGAGATAACCTCGATCTTAAGCACCTGCGAGGAAGGAACGGGCTCAACTTTCACAGTGCGAACCAAATCTATAGGGTCCAAACTGATATTGAGCATCATTAGTGTCCTGGCCGCCCGCTGGAGGACCTTTTCACTTGTAGCGATGACTCCGAGGTCATTGAGGTGCATTTCGGTGCTCGTATCGCCCCCGTAACCTGTCGGATATACGGGCACGCCCTGCTGGGCGGGCTGTCGCTCCATGACCATAACGCGTCCGACATACTTGGGCTTGGTCGTCATAATGTTCATGCCTACGATGCTGATGCATATCAGCATGCCCACCACGATGAGCCACTTGCGACGCCGGAGTATTCTGTAGTAACGCCAGAGTTCCAATTAGATGTCCGTCTTTCCGCTAAGAATGTAGATTCACTATCGCCGGAAGCCTTGAGTGATTAAGCGAAAATTGCTCAGTATGCCAAGAACATCCCCAATCTCCCGAAGGCTTGGCTTTGATGTCTTGGGCACGTAGACAAGATCACCAGGGCGAAGGACGACATCTTGACTCATGTCCCCCTTCTTGATCATCTTTCCAATATCCACTTTGATCTTCTCCGGGTTCGCTGGATCGCCACGTATCACCGTCGTGCCTTCCAACTTGCCTCGATCCTGAATGGCTCCGCCGGCTTGTGATATGGCGCTTAAAGCGGTTGTGTTGTCCTTGAGAACGTACATGCCCGGCCGTTGGACTTCGCCCAGAACGTATATCTTGCGGACCGTGTCCTCCGGGATAAGAATAGTGTCGCCCTTTTTCACCAAGAGATTTTGGGTGCTGTCACCTTTTATATAGAGCTTGTAGAGGTCTATGTTTATTACCTCCCCGCTCTTGCGGGTGAGCGTGGCTTTGGACAGGTTGGCGGTTTCATGGTAACTGCCGGCTTGGGCGATAGCTTCCATCACAGTGTCGCCCTCTTTGAACTCGAACTTGCCGGGCCGGTTCACGCTGCCGAGAACGCTGATTGTCGGCCTGTGAATTTCATGAAGGAGAATCTGCACTTGCGCGTTAAGTAAGAAGTCTTTTGCTTTCAAACCATCCCGGATCGCCTGCGCTAATCCCGAAGGGCTGAGACCTTCCGCTTTGATCTGTCCTACAACGGGGACCGTGACATTGCCGTCAGGATCTACTATAAGACGCACTCCTGACAGTTGGGGTTCTCCCCAAACATTCATAATAAGTATGTCTTCAACTGCTACTTTATATTCATCGGCGTAAGCCGACGCCGCGAAAGCCATAACAAGCAGCGCCGTCGCCAGAAGAAAAACTCGCATTTGTGGGACCTCCTTACCTCAACAACTTACAATAAGTCCGTACTTCTTATTATCGTCAGCAGGCCGAGCATCTTTAGGATGAGAGGCCGATTGAATGCTCGCCGCCCGGTTTAGAATACGCTGCTCCTCCGCTTCAAGTTCCCGCCGCCTATTGCTCTGGTTGTAATATTATCTGCTGATCGAAAAAGGATAGGTGGATAGGCGAGTTGAGCAGGATATGCGGATTGGGTTATGACCGGATGAATTGTTTGTTTATGCATTACGATTCATTTGGATAGTAACGCAGATATTACCCCAAGTCAAGAGCCAGAAGTTAGAAGTTAGGAGTTAGTGGCTAGTGAATACTAGCAGACAACGGATAAATTCCTGTACGGGGCGTAGGAGGCGACTCCGATCGCCGATTCCCCGCTCAGCCATGGACGCGGAAATTTTATTAGGCTCCCCTGCCAGTGGCACGTTTCTTGCAACTACCTCAAATGTACTGCCAATTTTCAACATCCACCAGCCTTATCCGGCGCCGGACGCCGGAAAGGCTATTGGGGAAGGTGATGTATATATGAGGACAGCGGTGTGCGCCGCGCTCTTGGTTGGCCTGTTTGCGGCATCGTCCGCCTACGGGGCAGGAGCGAGGCAGATAACTACACGCGGATCGTTTCTGAAATACAGGGCGAACAGCGCTCAAGAACTTGCAAAGATGGTGGAACGCGACTCACAGCTTGGTTCGCGGTACGCCAGTCACTTCAATAGGACAAAGCAGGGTCTTGTGGGTTATTTCGGGGACTACTTGAAGCTGGTGCGCCTGAAGAAAGCGACGACGACTAACGTCTATTATTACCGCAACGGCAAGATAGCTTCCAACAAGCGAGTAATGCCCGCCGGCACGTTGGTCTTTGCGACGCTGAATAATAAACCGATTTTGGACTGGCGCTGTGGGAACCCACTGTCGGCCAGTCTCCCGGCTGTTGATGCGATCATGGTCGCGGAGAAAAAGAAAAAGTCGATTGCCGGCGCCGGCTCAGCCGCGGCTAAAGGAAGCGCAACGTTCGTAGCCAAAGTTAAAGGCTTGACCCAAGACTCAGTTGCAAACGCCACTGAAGTCGCGGCCGCGACGCCCGATCCCAATAATATCGTGGAGAAGGTCCTTGCCCTGCCTCCCGCCGAGATCACGCCCGCGGTTGCCGCGGCAACAAGCGCCGCGCCGATGGCGGTGACGCCGGGAGCTCCGGTGGCGCTGGCTTCATTGCCTCCAATCGTCGGGGCTGTGGCGACTCCAAGTCTCGGAGCTGTGGGTGTTGCTCCTATCATATCGGGATCGAGAGGTTTTAATTGGCTCATGCCGTTGGCGGCTTTGGGTGGAGCAACAGCTTTCAGGCAGAATAACCCGCCTGTGGATGAACCGACCCAGACAACGCCTGAACCCAGATCGATAATGTCACTTGCAGTAGGGGCGTCAGCAGCCTGCATGACCGTCCTCAAGAGGCGGAAAAGGCAAGTTGCATAGATAGTTAGCTATCAATCGTTCCCTTCAGATGCAAGTCGAGGGATAGTTGAATGTTGAATGTTGAAGGTATTGTTATCCGACACGCTCTCCTTCAACATTCAATATTACAACCTTGGCTTGTTTCGGGATTTCCATTCCGCTTCGCTCCATTCAAATCCCGAAACACCGGCCACATTAACCATTAACTTATCTTCGGCTTCAAAGAACAAGCCGAAGCATAGAACTCATCACTCGTTACTCATCGCTCACCGCTGGCTTCCCCTACTCCGTCTTCACCATCCTCTTGCCTACCAACTGAGTTACCTCGGATATAAACTTATCGGAGACGTTGACGCGTATGTCGGTGGACACCTTCTGCATCTTGCTCCCAGCGCTCTCTACGTGAAGCAGAACCTCCGCTTCGCCGGGATGAGCGTTGAAAACCGACCTCAGCAGGGACAACATCCCGGCTGTGGCGTTAGTAAGTCTTATGTGGACTACTTCGGGTTGTGTTGAATACTCCTCCGAAGCGCCATTGCCATTGGTTTTCGCGCCATTGCCGTTTTTAAGCAGTCTCGCCGCTTCGCAAATAACTTCCACATTGAGCGTCTTGTCATCCTCCGCGTTTATCCGCTCGCGATGGCTGGCCTTGCCTTTTACGATAATAATCCTGTCTTTGGCGAATATGCCGGCGTGCGTCTTGAAAGCGGATGGAAAGACGGTGACGGATATTTTACCCGACAAATCCTCGATAGTGATAAACGCCATTTGCTCGTTCTTGCGCTTTGTGGTGTGGTATCGAAGGTTTGTGATTATCCCGCCGACCACGCACTCCTGGCCGTCTTCCAACTCCGACAATTGATCGGCGGTTACTGTGGCTTCGCGTTCCAACTCTTCTCGAATGTGCGTTAGAGGGTGGTCCGAAACGTAAAGTCCGAGCAGATCCTTCTCCATTGCGAGAATTTCTTCTCTCGGAAGTTCGATTACATCGTCATATATTTTGAGGTCGGGCATGACATTTGTGTCGTGGGAATCACCGAATAGTCCGGCCTGCCCGCTTCGCTTGTCACGCTGCGATTTCGCCGCGCGCGCCATTGCGTCGTCCAGCATGGCAAGCAGCTTGGCCCGATTGCTCTCTATCGACCCGAAGGCTCCGGCTTTAATAAGGCATTCAATCGCGGCTTTGCCAACGGAAGCATTGTCCTGAACGCGATCACAAAAGTCGTAGATGGATATGAACCGTCCGCCGCTGTTTCTGGCCGCGACCAGCGCGTCGATAACAGCCCGGCCACAGTTCTTTATTGCTCCCATGCCGAAACTGATGGCGCCGTTTTCGATGGTGAAATCAACATCGCTTGCGTTCACGTCCGGCGGGAGAACGGTTATGCCGGTGCGCCTGCACTCCTCGATATATAATGCGATCTTGTCTTTGTTGTCTATGTTCGTCGCTAATAGCGCGGACATATACTCGACCGGATAGTTGGCTTTTAGATAGGCTGTTTGGTAGGCTACGTGAGCGTAGCAGGTCGCGTGGGCTTTGTTGAATCCGTAACCGGCGAACGGCTCGATCAGGTCGAATATCTGGACCGCCGTTTTTTCGGAGATGTCCCTTTCCTTTGCGCCGTCAAGGAATCGTTTCCGCTGCTTGGCCATCTCTTCTTTTTTCTTTTTACCCATAGCGCGGCGCAATATGTCGGCCTGGCCAAGGCTGAAACCCGCGACGGCGCGCGCGATGAACAAGACGTCGTCCTGGTATACTACGACGCCGTGGCTGTCCTTTAGTATCGGCTCAAGGCATGGGTGAAGGTATTTGATCGGTTCCTGGCCCTGCTTGCACTTGATGTATTTGGGAATGCTGTTCATCGGGCCGGGCCGGTATAGGGCGATCATAGCCGCAAGCTCTTTCAGCGAATTCGGTTTTAGCTCTTGAATATAACGGCGCATACCGGATCCTTCAAGTTGGAAGACGCCGGTCGTGTCTCCAGAACCAAGCATTTCAAAAGTTTTTTGGTCATCAAGCGGCAGCGATAGGATGTCAATATCTATTCCGCGCTGCTGTTTTATGTTTTGCACCGACCGGGCCAGGGTTGTCAGGTTCGCAAGACCCAGGAAGTCCATCTTGAGCAGCCCAAGCATCTCCAAGCTATGGGCGTCGTACTGGCTGATGATTTCTCCCTTGTTCGCCTTGGCGACCGCAACGTGCTCGGTGAGCGGGTCGTGGGAGATGATTACACCGGCGGCGTGAGTGCTCGCGTGGCGGCAAATGCCTTCCAGCCGGCGGGCCGTGTCCAGCAACTGGTGTATGTCCGGCGAGCTATCGTAGACGGCCTTAAGATCAGGGGTTTCCTGCATCGCCTGTTCTATGCTTATGCCGATTGGGATGGTGGGGATCATCTTACAGATTTTGTCTACTTCGTTGATAGGTATGCCGAGAACGCGGCCAACATCACGCACCGCCGCCCTTGCCGCAAGCGTCCCAAATGTCACTATTTGCGCGACATGGTCTTCGCCGTATTTGTCGGTGACGTATTTGATGACCTCATCCCGCCGGTCGTCCTGGAAGTCCATATCGATATCGGGCATGGAAACACGTTCGATATTTAAGAACCGTTCGAACGGCAGACCGTAAAGGAGGGGGTCGATGTCCGTAATTCCTAGAGCGTAGCAGACTATGCTTCCCGCCGCTGAACCGCGCATGCCGATGAATATGCCCTTTTCGCGGGCAAATCGTGCAAAGTCACTGACAATGAGCATGTAGTCCGGGTAGCCCATCGTTTTGATAGTATCCAGCTCACCAGCCAGCCGATCTTCTATCTCAGCAGTAACCTCGCCGTAACGCCTTTCCAACCCCTCCCGCGCAAGTTTCCCTAAATAGCCATCGGCGTCCAGACCTTCGGGAATCTCGACTCCCGGCAAGTTGAGCCTGGAGAAATCGAGTTCGACGTTGCATCTGGAGTCGATCTCCGCCGTATTGGCCAAAGCTTCGGGATATTGGGGGAATAGCGCGGCCATTTCCTGGGCGGATTTGAAGTAAAATTCTTCTGTGCCGAAGCGAAGCCGGTCGGGGTCGTCCATAGTGGCGGCGGTTTGGATGCAAAGGAGAACGTCGTGCGCGCCGGCGTCTTTTTTTTGTAAATAGTGAGAGTCGTTGGTCGCCACCAGCGGAAGCGACATCTCCCGCGCAAGTTCGATCATAGCGGCGTTGGCGATCTTTTGCTCAGGCAACTCGTGGTCCTGAATCTCAACGTAGAGGTTGTTTTGGCCGAATATGTCTCGATACTCCGCGAGCGATTTGCGGGCGCCGTCCATATCTTCCTTCAGGCAAAGCCTGGGAACCTCGCCCGCGATGCAGGCGGTCATGGCAATCAAACCTTCGCTGTATTGGGCAAGCAGTTCTTTATCGACGCGTGGTTTATAGTAAAATCCTTCTATCGAGGCGATTGAAACGAGTTTCAGAAGGTTCTTGTAACCCGTGATATTTTCGGCAAGGAGAACGAGGTGATGGGATTCGGCGTCCAGTTTGGGATTGCGCATAGTGCGATGCCTTGCGGCGACATAGACTTCACATCCCAAAATCGGCTTGATACCTTCGGCTTTGCAGGCTTCGTAGAAACTGATTGCGCCGTACATAACGCCGTGGTCGGTCAGCGCCAGGGCGGGCATTTTGAACTCAGCAGCCTGCTTTGCAAGGTCTTTGATTCGGCAGGCGCCGTCCAGAAGACTGTACTCGGAGTGAGTATGCAGATGAACGAACCCAGACGGCTCCATAACGCTCCACACCTCTTGAATTACCGGGGGCTATATCTAGCGTAGACTGGGCGTTTCTATCGCAAGATATAGGACAACCAACCAGCCGTCATTGTACCCCAAGGCGGGCCGGAATGCAAGGGGAATTTTGGGGGTTGGGGGATGGTTTAAGCTGTCAGCTGACAGCTGACAGCTATTCCCTCCCTGATTGGCCGCCTTTTTAGATGGGGATAATATGTTTGGAGATGACATAAAGCCATATCTTACCGAGGTGAGATCAAAATGAGAACGCTTACAATCATCTCGCTCATTCTAATAGTGATCGGCGCGCTCAACTGGTTGCTGGTCGGGTTGTTTAACTACGACCTTGTAGCCATCCTCTTCGGGATGGGCAGCGGACTTAGCCGATTCATATACACGTTGGTCGGCCTTGCGGGCGTGTTCGGCATCTTCGTCCTGGGGAAATTGCTTTCTAGTCATGAGGATGTCTGTGTGCCCGGCCACGAAGTAGGCATGGTAACGAGATGAGCTGAGTCACTATAGCGAGCAAATAGAAGCGGCAGGCTTCCGGTTCGGTAACGGCCGGAAGTCTGTTTTATTTGGGATATTATTTAGTTTCGGGATTAGGAAATCCCTATCTGGTTTTGGAGTGGCTGTTCGGAAACAGCCACCCAGGTAGAGGTTGGTTTCGGGAACAAGATTCCCGAAACACCGCTACGCCGCCGTGAGGTTTATTATCAGCGCAAAGCAGAAGCTCTCTGAAGCGGCCAGTATCGGACCCATGCCTTTGCCTGGATGTCGGACACCGGAAGCTGGCCCCAAAATCTGCTGTCGTTGCTGCAATCGCGGTAGTCGCCCATTACAAAGAGGTAGTCGTTCTTAACCACGCCTGCGCGGTAACTTCCATGGGGGATGTGAGTGAGGTAGGGTTCGGACAATCGCTTGCCGTTGATTGAAACAACCCCATCGCGTATTTCAACGAGTTCTCCGGGAAGGCCAATGACGCGCTTGATGTAGATCTGAGACCGGTCTTGAGGGCATTTGAAGACAACTATGTCGCCGCGGGCCGGGCTTCGGAGTTTGTACGCCAATTTGCTCCCCAGCAGCCGCTCGCCCGTGCGAAGGTTCGGTTCCATACAACTGCCGTAAACCCGATACCCTTGCGCGATAAAGCTTATTGTGAATAGGAAGACTAGAATCGCCAGGGCGATGGTCTGCGCGCTCTCGCGGAGCATTTGCGCCAAGCCCTTACGTGAAGGCGTACGTGCGGATATCTTAGGACAGAGAGTTTGATTTTCAATTGCGCCATCATTGCAGCGTTCGATGATACTCATGGTATGTGCGCCCCTCGATACGCTTCGCTACTCGGGGATACGGAAGTTTGTTGGTTTCGGCATTGAAATGCCGAAACACCGTAAGCGCTCAAATGCGGTTCAGGGGCAGTTGAAGCCGCAATTTTATCACCCTCACCCGAACCCTCTCCCGTCAAGGGAGAGGGGATTCGTCCCGATAAATCGGGACGGCTTCGGCAGCAGGCTACCGAAGCAACGACACCCCTGTGGCCCCTCTTCTAAAGGGGGACGGTGGGTCTCCCCTCCTTACGAAGGAGGGGTTGGGGGAGGTTTTGAAATAAATCTAGTTATTATCACTTACGCCGGGCCAAATGTAGGGAGTGCAAGAGACTTTTCGTTTGATCCGGGCTAGGGCGTTATCAACCGATTTCGTTTTACAGCGCAATTCCAACGCGATTTCCCGGTAGGATTTGCCTACTTGATAGCCGGAAAGCACGCGCCATTCGAAGTCGCTGAGTAATCTTCTCAACATTTCCGCCAGGCGACGGCTGTCTTCCCGCCTCAAAACCAACTGCTCGGGGTCGACTGTTTCGTCCGAGACCAGGACTTCGGCCAAATTCCACTCCGACTCGCTGTCCTCGGAAGGGTATTCGAGCGAGATGGATGTGTTCAGCGGAGTCTGTTTCTGGCGGGTGGCCGTCTTGATGGCGGTTATCACGTGGCGTTCTATGCAAATTCTGGCAAACGACAGGAATGAGATCTCTTTGTCCGCGCGGTAGTCGATGATTGCCTGCCAAAGGCCGATCATTCCGATCTGCAGCAGGTCTTCTTTTTCCGCGCCCATAAGGAAATACGATCTTACTTTCGTGCGCACCAGGCTCCTGTATTTGTAAAGGAGGTATTCGGCGGCCATGTCTTCGCCCATCTGCGCCCGGCATACAATGGATTGATCGCCCATGCCTATGTAGCGGGACTGCAAAATTTTGCGTTGTTCCTGCAGTTGGGTTCCGGTCAGTTCTGCTGTTCTCATTGTTCCTGTGTTTCCAAATCTTGTCCGCGTTCGATTTCGAGGCTGGCTTTCGTTATGAGCACAGCGGCCATACCAAGGATAAATGCGGCGGTAGCGGTAAGCGCGAGAGGGATTTCCTTGACGAGTTTGCCGCTGAATTTGACTCGGAGTTTTGTTGCTGAAGGAGCGCCTAGCAGCTTCTGGGCCTCATCCAGAAGTTCGGCGCTTAGAGAGATGATGTCGTAGCCACCTCTCTCCAGTTCGGTTAAAGCCTTAATGACGTCGCCGCCGGATTGATCCAGGGCGCGCTTCGCTTCTTCGTAGCTCACATTGGCGCGGCTTCGAATAGCGTCTAACTTCGCAAGCTCATTTTGCTCATTTTGCAAGACTCATCACCCGTAGGGATTATATAATACTCGTGCTGCGTTTGGCAACAAGCACGGCGATGATTTTTCAAATAAAAATATATTCGCCGCCAGCTCTACAGTATTTAGACGTGGAAACGGGGCAAAAGGATACAGGTATTTTATTCTTTTGTTTTGGGGGCTTGTTTCGGGATTTCCATTCCGCTACGCTTCATTCAAATCCCGAAACAACGGCACAACGGCGCCCTCTCCCTCAAGAGAGAGGGGGTTTGGCGCCTTCGGCGCCGGCATCGGCAGCAGGCTACCGATGCAACAAACCGTCAACCGTCAACCGTCAACTGTCAACCAAAACAACCTACTCGCCCAAGTGGAAGAGGACGTTCATGATTGTGTGGTAGGCGGGAAATTCGAAGAACTCGAACCCGAGAGTTGACCGCGCTATTATGTCGGGCGCGACACCTTTGATCGAAGCGGCAAGATAAAACGAGTTTACCAACACATGGCTGATGATTATGGCAATGGCAAAGCCGACCGCAGACCCCAGTGGAGGGTCCAGGCTATCAAGCGAGAACACAATCGTATCGTATACAGTTTTTCCTATGAACCAGAAAACGCCGCCAAGCGTTAGGAACGATAGAACAAAAATCAGCGACTCGTTGGCTTGTTTGTCACCTAAGATAGGCACATAAGAGGCGACAGCGGCGTTGGATGTGGCGGATATCTTCAGCGCGGCTAAAACAGCAGCGAAGTCGAAGATAGATTTCCCAAATCCGCGCCGAAAGCCAATCCATATACAGGTTATGATGATAACGATAATAATAAAATCAATGATGTTAATGTCCACGGAAACCAGCCTCCTTTATAAAAGAAACCGTTGTTAGGGAAAAAGCAGATTTCTCACTTCGTTCGAAATGACGGGCTGCAAAAGCCTTATCTATTACGTATCATCTTCATTGCCGCGTATCCAACAACCTGGTCGTCATCCCCGGTTATGTCGCCTGAAGTGTAATATTGCAACAATTCGGCTTTTGCGGCGCCTAACAATTTACACGCCTCGACGGCAACTGCAACGGGAACGGCGCCGCACATCGTAATGCCATTCTCGCTGACCGTGTCAATGAGTTTTTCCGCGTTGAGATCTTCGATGGCTTCAATAGCCACTGCGTCATTCCGCCACGCAAGGGCTTTTGACTCATAATGGGTCATATCCGTGCTTGCTATCACTACGCCGCTCGCTCCCTGAAGAGTTGAAGCTATGGCGGAGCCAAGCTCTTTGGCGAACATTTTCGCTTCAGGAATAGCAGGAACGGCTATAGTCACAGGCACGATTTTGATTTTATTACCGAACACGTACTGCAGAAATGGGACTTGAACTTCCAGCGAGTGTTCCAATCTGTGCGCAAAGCTATCCGTTTGAATATATGGGCATGCGTTCAGCAGCGACGCAGCTATATTTTCATCGATCGAAATCTCACCAAGTGGAGTTTCCCAACTACCTTGTTCCATAATTGAGGCCGGCGCGCCCAGTCCGCGATGATTTGGCCCAAGAATAATTGCCACGTCGGGCCTTCCGTCTTCGGCGAGATGGTGGAAGGCGGTCGCGGCGGCGGAGCCGGAATACATGTAGCCTGCGTGCGGGCTTACTATCCCCAATATGTTGGACAACGGCGAGTCAGGCGCCGCCGGGAGGCGTCCCGGTCCGAGACTGTCGAAAAACGCCGTTTCAATTTGCTCTCGGAGACTTTTTTCATCTCCGGCGTAAAACATTCCAGCCAC
>JAUSEB010000010.1 GCA_030650495.1 Armatimonadota bacterium
CGATGGGAGAGTTCCATCCGAAGATGTTTTGGATCGAATCGCAGCCGCGTTTCAGGACGTAAATGTAAATGAGCTTCGTTTGGCCGCCGGTTACTCGATGAAGCCTGATGGAGCCGACGCAGTTATGGCCGTGGAGTTCGCGCTCCGCTGCCAGAACAACATACCTGATGAGGGAAAACGCCAGATATTACAATTGGTAAAGGACATTCAGGCGAAGTACGCAAAAAAGGCGAATAAGCCGTGACGGGAGTCTATTTCAGCGACGAAGCCGAAATGTTCGCCCACAAAGCCTGGAAAGCGCTTGATTTGACGCCTCCAGCAGATGTGGATATGGTCGCAAGAAAACTGGGAATTGCTCTTCACCGGCAGGAATTTGTTCCTGAGATTGACGGGCTGTATCTTCGCATCCCCGACTGTCCGCCTGTCATCGCCATTAACTCATCCTATGTGAAACCTCCCGGTCGTCAGCGATTTACCGCGGCCCACGAAATCGGCCACCACCTGCTTTCACGCGGACGGCTGGTATCTGACCGAGTGTTTTTCCTCGATGGAGCGGACACCAAGAAGAACGCAATGGAGACGGCGTGCGACCGCTTTGCCGCGTTACTGCTGATGCCTGAAGACTTGATCCGCCGACATTTCAAGGAGCTTGAAGCCAATAAGGAAAACCGGGTGGCGATATTGGCCGACAGGTTCGGGGTTTCGGCCTGGGCTGTCCGCAGGCGCCTAAAGGAACTTGGCCTGCCTTATGCTACTTATCGTTTCGGCAGGCAATATCGTTGACGGCGTATCCATTGACATCAGGTCGATTTGAGGACAAAATAAATATACGAGTATTCGCAACTGCCCGACAATGGAGTCGGCGACGCAGACGAGGATGACGATATGAATTCGCTGACTCTTCTTGTTATCACCCTTTGTTTTTTCGCGCTTGCTTATAGATACTATTCAGCTTTTCTAGCCGCAAAGGTCGCCGTGCTGGACGCAAGCCGCCCGACACCCGCGCATCAATTCCGCGATGGACGTGATTATCATCCTACAAACAAGTTCGTCCTGTTCGGGCATCATTTCGCGGCAATAGCGGGCGCCGGTCCGCTAATCGGCCCGGTTCTCGCGGCGCAATATGGTTATCTGCCCGGAGCGTTGTGGATACTAGTAGGCTCGGTCTTCGCAGGAGCGGTTCACGACTATATAATCCTCTATGCCTCGGTCCGAAACGGCGGCGAGTCTATTTCCAAAATTGCTCACAAGTATCTTGGACCAACGGCGGGTTGGTGCACGGGACTGGCGGTGCTATTCATTATCGTTGTCGCTCTTGCCGGCCTTGCACTGGTTGTTGTGAATGCGCTTGCGGAAAGCTCATGGGCGGTTTTCACAATAGCTTGCAGCATCCCGATTGCCTTTCTTATGGGACAGTGGATGTATAAGATACGGCCGGGCAAGGTCACCGAGGCGTCTATTATCGGTGTGGTTCTGTTATTGGCGGGCGTGATCGCGGGTGGGCCGCTTTCGCATGTTAAATGGTTCGTCGGCGCTTTTACCTACCCGGAATATGTGCTGAAACTTGCACTGCCGATGTACGGCTTCATTGCGGCGGCCTTGCCTGTTTGGATGCTCCTTTGCCCGCGAGATTACCTAAGTTCCTATATGAAAATCGGCACGGTTGCGCTGCTGGCAATCGGCATTCTTGTAGTTCGCCCGGCGATCAATTTCCCCGCGACCGCCAACCTCGGCGGAGGGCCGATAATCCCCGGTCCGGTCTGGCCTTACGTCTGCCTCACAATCGCCTGCGGGGCGATTTCGGGATTTCACGCGCTGATAGGTTCCGGCACTACGCCAAAGATGATTAACAGCGAGAACGACATCCGGCCAATAGGATACGGCGCGATGCTGGTGGAGGCGTTTGTCGGCATGATGGCGCTCATAGCCGCGTGTACTCTGCAGTTTCAGGACTATCTGGCGATCAACATAAAGCCTGAGATATTTGGAGCCGCTCCCGCACATTTGGCGGAACTGGCGAGGCAAGTCGGGGAGAAGAATCTTGCGGGGCGCACCGGTGGCAGCGTGACACTGGCAGTGGGCATGGCGCAGGTATTTGGCGCGATTCCGGGAATGAAGACGCTTATCCCTTACTGGTATCACTTCGCCATTATGTTCGAGGCGCTGTTCATACTGACGACTATCGACACCGGCACGCGCGTTGCTCGGTTCATACTGCATGAAATCGTCCGTGGACTGCATAGACAACATACCGGCAAATCGTCGATACCGGCGGCGATTCTGACAAGCGCGTTGGTCTCATTCTTCTGGGGTTATCTGCTGTGGGGAGGATCGGTTCAGACAATCTGGCCGATGTTCGGAGTCGCTAACCAATTGCTTGCAACAATAGCCCTGGCAATCGGGACAACCTACATACTTCTGAAATCGGCAAAACGCAGCTATGCGCTCGTGACATTCCTACCGTTCTTATTTATGGTTGCTACTGTTCTCACGGCGGGTGTGAAGAATATAGTGAATATATATTTGCCGATTATACTGCACTGGGATGCTTACCCGAACGATAAGGCGATACCGACCGCCGTCAACGCCGGACTTACGACCGTGATGATCGGGTTGACCGTTGTTATCATCCTGGCGTGCGTTGTGAAGTGGCTGAGCATATTGTCGGGAGAACAGGATTCCCTCGAAGCTGAACCCGAACCGGAACGGGACGCGGTCTACGTATAAGACACAATCTTTAGATTGAAAGATTACCCCATCGCTTACGTCATTTCGAGCGAAGTCGAGAAATCTGCTTTTATTCATTACATTTGAAAAGCAGATTCCTCACTGCGTTCGGAATGACAGGTTTACGGCTGTCGGTTCGTGAATATGCAGGCTAACACCTACCGCAGGGTATCGTAGCAGTATCTTGGATCCCAGTACGGCTTCTTTAGCTTCGCGGCTTTAGGATTTGAAGAATCTACTGTGTTGAAATAGAGAGGCTCGGTGTCATTAGCCACATCCACCATTCGGTGTGTCTTAACATGACCATCTATAAACGCGATATTCAGTGAAGCGCCGTTGGCGAGTGGTCCCCTACCCCCGTGATATGAGCCGGTTTCATATATTAATACCTGCTCTGCCGGAAAGTTGAAGTCCTGGTTCTTTAGTCCGGCTTTGGCGGCTTTGTGCACCGCGCGCTTATAGTGGTATGAAAAGGATGATGTTCCTCCATTATCGCTGGGGCACATGAATATGCTTGCGTCCTTCGTATATACGTAAACAGCGGTCGCGTATGATTCAGCAGGTTGGCCCGCATGCAAAGAGCCGATCGTGGTTTCGAAAATATCGTCAGTCACTCCTTTGGGAGCTACCGGAAGCATGTCATTGTAATCCGCTGAGTACATACTAAATGCTAAAGCGATCATCCTCATATTGCTTTGGCAGGCCGACTTCTTAGCCGATTCTTTTGCCTTTGCGAATACAGGGAATAATATCGCCGCGCCAATTGCGCCGACGACAATAGCTAAAACCAGACACCCACTGCATGCAATAAGCGCGATGGTCCAACCGGACATACCGCGTTTTTCTGGAGCAGCATTGTTTTCCATTGTTGTTTCCTCCTAAGCGTATTCGCTTCTTTGGGTCATTCTTATTTTAAGTTGGTCTAACACAACTGCCAGCAGCACAACCGCGCCTTTGACGACCATCTGATAGTAGGTCGAAACGCCTGTCTGGTCAAGTCCTATCTGAAGAGAGCCGATTATCAGCGCCCCGAGAAGCGTTCCCGCAACACTGCCTGAGCCGCCCATCAGGCTGGTTCCGCCAAGAACAACGGCGGCTATGGCGTTCATCTCGTACATATTGCCGGATTTGGGGTCTCCGGCGGCAACCCAGGCGGAAAGCATGAAACCGCTCAACCCGGCGAGCAGGCCCGCAATTGCGTATACGCCAAGTTTTGTGCTGGCCACGTTTACGCCCGATAGACGCGCAGCCTCTTGACTTCCGCCGATAGCGTATACATGCCTGCCGAAATTCGTGCGAGTAAGAACGATATAACCTGCTATTACCACTAAAAG
>JAUSEB010000019.1 GCA_030650495.1 Armatimonadota bacterium
GTGAACAATACCCCCCTCAATCCCCCCTTCTAACGGGGGGAAGCTCCCCTCCTTACGAAGGAGGGGTTGGGGGAGGTTAAACTGCATTACCAAGAGTGAACTCGTGCCAGTTGTTTCGGGATTTGAATGGAGCGTAGCGGAATGGAAATCCCGAAACAATCCCTGATTGTTGTCCTATAGCTTAATATCAGCCAATCCACGAATGCTTGTTTCAGGAACTCGGTGCAACTCAGTAATACTTTCCGTCTCAACCGGAATATACGCCCTAATGCGCGCCACACGCTGGAATTGCGCTTCTACCTGCGCAACGGCGTTTACCTTATCCACTTGTGACGAAGGGCCGGTAACCAGTGCGACTCCTACTCGTAATCCACTGCCGACACTGATGATTGGGACGCCTTTTTGCACCTGGTTTTCAATACGAACCGCGCGCCCCTGAACCTGGGGTCCGGTTGCAGCCGGTACAGGGCCGGAGGTGACACCTGCAACCGCTTGCCCGCTAATAGCGGCGGTTAGATTCGACCTCCATTGATTAGCAAGCCCGTAACGGGTTGTATCGTTGATAGCCGCATGCGCAAGATCGGCGGTAATGATCAATTCATCGCCTGCAAGCACGCCGATCTGTCCGCGAATTTCGGCTGTTCGTATATCGCTTGGCTTGATGCTGGGCGCCAACTCATTCAATCGTCTCGCAACGATCTCAGCGCGCTCAACAGGACTCAGCCCAGCGGCGGACGTTCTAATACGAATCACCGGTTGGTCGTTAACACTCACTTCGCCAACCGTCTCCCCGGCGATATTCACCGCCCTTGCCGTAGCTTTCAACTCCGCGGCCCATGCCACTGAGATCAGCTCGGCTCCGACAATTGGCTGCCTGTCGGATTGACGCGCCGCGGGAAGAATCGCCAATGCCGCCAGAGCGCCGATGACGGAGCTTATCAAAATGCATAAAACGGCAAATTTCGTTTTCATCTTATGTCCCTCCCACAGCTATATTCTAAAGTCGATCACGGCGGTGACTCCAATCCCCTCAACTCGCTTTAGGCCTTTTAAGGGATTGGTGGTCTGCATCGGCACGAGGAGCTTTCCGCGTAAATCACCTATATTAAGCTCGCCTTGGCCTACCGCCTTGGTCTGGTTGACAAGAGATGGATCACCCGCTACCTGCGCGGCCCCAAGATATGTGCCGCTGCCAATAGAGATAATGGGAACCACTTTTGTCGTGCCTTCCCATTTAATTCCCTTTTGGTTGAGCAGGTTGTTAATGAACGAGTTTATCTGGCCAGAGAACACTCTGACCGCGTATGCTATCCCGAAGACCTTAATGACGTCTCCCAAATCCAGCGCGTAGACTGTGACACCACTGAACGAAATTACAAACGCCATCAGGACTAACACCGCTACCAATTTCCTTGACATAAGGCGCCTCCTTTTCTCGCATTTTGCGTTTAGTCGCTATTCTAATACCCTTCGGGGATTATGGGTGAAACGGGATGGGTGATGGGTGATGGGTGATGGAGAGGGAGTCGAGCGAGTCGCAGGAGTCGAGGGAATGGAGACCTTCGGTCGGTACAGTCATCAGACCTTCAGCGGACTCACAGGTTTCAGCGCCTCAGCGATTCAGGAGGTAATAGCGCCGAAAAGAGACAGTCAAGCCACGCCGCTCCAAATACTGGTAATCAGGCAAATTGCAAAACGCCGAACATGCCCGGCACGTGGTAATTGGGAGGATCGGCCATGGTCGGCGACCAGCAGCTAAACTCTTCGCGGGGGGCGCGTTCTATTCTGTATAGGTTCATCCGCCATCGGTCTCCTGCCGCTGGAGGAGTATGCGGAGCGCCTGTCAGAGAGCTAAAAGGAATTGCAATCTCAACCGTCCAGCCGCCATTTGCCATACAAACCGCGGTCTGGAGGCCAGCGCAATCCCATGAGGTGTCGAGCGCTCCTTTGACGCCGGTTGGATTGGTTGCGACGGCATCGAATATAACGTTTCGGGGGCTTACTTCAAACTCGTAATAGGTTAGCTCGTCCGAATCGGGGTCGAGAAAGACTTCTACGACTTCTTCCTCATAAATCGGAGCGTCACGCTCGGTCATAGCCGCCTGAATCTCGGTGTCTTTGCATTCAAAAGCGACATATAGGAATTGGTTGTCGTAGCATAACCGCACTGTGGTTGTAAGATTGGGAAAACCGGAGTTGTCGTGGAGCTTGAGAGCAGCAGGATCGGCGGCCTGCCACGCGGCTTCGTCAATACGCCCGTCGATAGCTATTTCACCTTTTGCCGGACGGCAGATATAAACGTAACTGTTCAGGAATGCGGAGATGTATGCACCCTCACCCTAACCCTCTCCCGTCAAGGGAGAGGGGATTTGGCGCCTTCGGCGCCAGCATCGGCAGCAGGCTACCGATGCAACAAAGCTGTCAGCTGTCAGCTGACAGCTGACAGCTTTCCCTCAATCAAACTTCCATTATCACGGGTACGACCATAGGCCGCCTGCGCGTTCGCTCGTAAAGGAATTTCGCCAATGCGCTTCGGACATCGGACTTGACGGTCGCCCATTCGGTTGCGTCTTCTTTCGAGAGCGATGATACTTCGTCCAACACGACTGATTTGGCTTCTTCAAGCAGGTCTTCCGCCTGTTCCAACTGAACAAATCCCCTGGAAATAATGTCCGGGCCGGCGGCAACCTCGCCGGTATTCGAATCAATGCTCATCACTACCAGAATAATTCCGTCTTGGGATAAATGGCGCCTGTCGCGCAGGACCACATCGCTGACGTCGCCCACTCCTATGCCGTCCACCATAATGCTGCCGAAATCAGCGATCTTGCCGCTGATATTCGCTTTTTCGCCGTCGGTTTCCAGAATGTCTCCTATTGAAAGCTTGATGACGCTCTCCGGCGCATAGCCCATGGAAACCGCAAGCTCTCTATATTTGACCATGTGCCTTGGCTCGCCGTGGACGGGAATTACGAACTTTGGCCTCACGAGATTGAGCATCAGCTTCAGGTCTTCCTGATTGCCGTGGCCGGAGACATGCACGGGGCTGATAGCGTCGTAGACGACATCGGCGCCTAACCTGAACAAATGATTGATCGTGCGCATGACAAGGGCTTCATTGCCCGGGATCGGTGTGGCGGAGATGATAACGGTATCGCCTTCGGTGATCTTGACCTTCTTATGCCCGTCCATAGCCATCCGAGTGAGGGCGGAAAGCGGCTCACCCTGGCTGCCGGTTGTGATTATCATTACCTCTCTTGGGTCTGTCGAATCCACCTCATAAATCTGTAGCTTCGCCTCCGGCGCGACTTCGAGATAACCCAACGCCTCCGCAATCTCACAGTTTCGAGCCATACTGCGGCCTATAACCGCTACCTTGCGCTCGTATCTTGCCGCTATATCATAGACCTGCTGTATGCGCCTTATGTTGGATGCGAAAGCGGCGACAATAACCCGTCCGGGAGCTGAGGAGACAATTTGGTCCAGCGTTGTCGCGACCACGCTCTCACTCGGCGTAAAGCCCTTTTTCTCGACGTTCGTGCAATCGCTGAGCATTATTAGAACGCCGTCGTCGCCCAATTTGGAAAATCGGGACATATTCAACCGGCGAGAGTCGGAGGATGTGAGGTCGAATTTGAAATCGCAAGTATGGATCAGCATACCAACCGGCGTGCGAATCGCAAGTCCTACGCTGTCCGGTATGCTGTGGCTCACCCGAATAGGCTCTATGTCGAAGCAGGCAACACTGAATCCTTCTCCTGCTTTGATCTCCC
Source organism: Armatimonadota bacterium (assembly GCA_030650495.1). Lineage (GTDB taxonomy): Bacteria > Armatimonadota > UBA5829 > UBA5829 > JAUSEB01 > JAUSEB01. The sequence continues at coordinate 3,774 of JAUSEB010000019.1, forward strand.
TAAGATCGGCGTTGTCGAGCAGGTGGTGCTCATCGAGTTTCGAGGACACAAAGCCCAGGGTGAGTTTTGCGCCATAAACAGGCACATTTAACTGGCGGAGAACGTAAGGGAGAGCGCCGATATGGTCTTCATGTCCGTGCGTCAGGACAATGCCCCGGACCTTATCCTTGTTTTCGATCAGATAACTTATGTCCGGGATTACAATATCGACGCCGAGCATTTCCTCCTCCGGGAACATCAGCCCGGAGTCGATAACCAGAATATCGCCGGCGTAGCGCAAGACCGTCATGTTTTTGCCGATCTCGCCCACGCCGCCCAGCGGTATGATTGAGAGGTTTTTGTTTTTTGCTTTTTTAGATCGTGTCAATTATTCCTCATTAAGTAGGGGCGAAGCATTTCTATATATGTGTTTCGAAAATCACAAGGTAAACAGAAATGCTTCGCCCCTACAATCTATCGTTTTACTAGTCCGCGAGCTATCATTTCCTCCGCGATTTGAACCGCGTTCAACGCGGCTCCCTTGCGGATATTATCGGACACAACCCACATATCCAAAGTGTTCGGAGCGCTGCCGTCCTGCCTGATCCTGCCGACAAATGTGTCGTCCTTACCTTCGCAGAACAACGGCATCGGATATTCGCTGTTGCCTGGATCATCCACCACGCAGGTTCCCGGAGCATTAGCCAATAATTCCCTGGCTTCTTCAACGGAAATCGGCTCCTCGAACTGCACGTTTATCGCTTCCGAGTGGCCGCGCAACACCGGCACACGCACGCAAGTCGCCGATACGCCGAGGGTCGGATGGTTAAATATTTTTCTAGTTTCCTTGATCATCTTGATCTCCTCGCCGTAGTAACCCGGAAACTCGTCCTTTAACTTGCTAATCTGTGGGATCACGTTGCAGAGAATCTGATAAGGATACTCTTTCGCCTCGATTGGATTCCCTTCCGCCCAGTCCTTGATCTGCTGCTTCAACTCGGCGATTGCCGCGCTTCCGGTCCCGGACACCGACTGGTAGGTAGAGACGACCACCCTTTTCATTTTCGCTCGCCTATGCAGCGGCGCAAGGGCCACAATCATCTGAATCGTGCTGCAGTTCGGGTTGGAGACAAATCCTTGGTGGTTCTCCAATGCGTCTCCATTTGCCTCAGGCACAACCAAAGGCACCCGAGGATCCATTCTGAAATCGTCGCCATTGTCGATTACCACCGCGCCGCGCTGCACGGCCTCCCAACCGAAGAGCTGGGACGCGCCCTTTTCGCCTTCGGTTCCCGCGAAGAACGCAAAGTCTATTCCGTCAAACGCCTCAGCCGTCGTCGGCTGCACGTCGAACTCCCTGCCGTCAAATACCTGGTGGCGCGCCGAGCGCGCCAACACTTTGGTCTCAGACGCAGGAAAATTCCTTTCTCTGAGGACTTTAAGCATTTCTTCGCCGACGGCTCCCGCGCCGACTACTACAACCCTGTAATCCGCCATTTGTCCTACCACTGCCTCCTAGAGAATTTTATCAAGACCGTAGACAAGCCCGCGGATGTCTTTCGCTTTCCTGATTGCCAGAAGAACTCCCGGCATAAAGCTAGACCTGTCCAGGCTGTCGTGACGGATTGTCAGAGTCTGGCCTTCTCCACCAAATATAACTTCCTGGTGGGCAACCAACCCCGGAAGGCGCACACTGTGTATGCGCACACCTTTATGTTCCAGCCCTCTGGCAGGCGGCTGGGACTCAGCGGTGGTTACTTCACCGCGAGCGCTCGCCACCATATCCGCCGTAATCAGCGATGTGCCGGAAGGGGCGTCGAGTTTCTTATCATGATGTAGTTCTATTATTTCAACTGAAGGTAAATACTTCGCCGCCTCGGAAGCGAATTTCATCATCAACACGGCTCCAATAGCGAAGTTAGGAACCACAAAGATGCAGGAGCCGGATTTTCGAGCAAGCTCGTCTTCCGCCGCCAAGTCCTTTGGAGTAACTCCCGTTGTGCCGACTATAATGGAAGTCGCGCTGCTCGCCGCTTTACGCACATTATCAAGAACCGTGGCCGGAGTTGTAAAGTCCACTATGACATCCGGTTTTGTTTCCGCGATGAGCGAGTCCAAATCTTCCTGAATCAGAACATCCGGGACTCCTCCGCCTACAATATCAGCCAGGCTACGACCAGGGAAAGTTACATCACAAGCTCCCACCAGTTGTATGTCATCGGCGCCCGATACGGCTTTGCAGGTTTCCCTTCCCATTCGACCGCAAGCGCCTGTAACAACCACCTTTATCTTATCCAAAGTCATCCACCCCCACCCGCACCCTCTCCCGGCAAGGGAGAGGGGATTTGTCCCGCTGAATCGGGACAGCGTCGGCAGCAGGCTACCGAAGCAACAAAGCAACAACAAAC
>JAUSEB010000049.1 GCA_030650495.1 Armatimonadota bacterium
TTGAGGAGAGCTGTCCCTAGTACGAGAGGACCGGGATGGACAGACCTCTGGTGTATCGGTTGTCGCGCCAGCGGCAGGAGCCGAGTAGCTATGTCTGGAACGGATAAGAGCTGAAAGCATCTAAGCACGAAGCCGACTCCAAGATAAGACTTCTCATCCGGTTAACGGAGTAAGGCCCCCGGTAGATTACCGGGTTGATAGGCAGCAAGTGTAAGGACAGCAATGTCTTCAGCTAAGCTGTACTAATCGGCCGAGGGCTTGACCATTAAAGCAATCATAATCTGACCGTGTTCGGAGGTCTGGCCGCCGACATAGTCAGGGTATCCACAACGCTCTTTATGCAGTTATCCAAGCGCGCTTGAGAAAAAGACGCCGCTTGATGCTTAGGCTTGTTCTTTGAAGCCGAAGCAACCATAAGACAACCGAATAGAGTTTCCTGGTGACCATACCGGAGGGGGTCCACCCGTTCCCATTCCGAACACGGTAGTTAAGCCTTCCAGGGCCGACGATACTTCGTGGGCAACTGTGCGGGAAAATAGGTCGTTGCCAGGTTAATATTAGAACCCTCGGCGCTTGCAAAAGCGGCGGGGGTTTTAATTTTCACACAAACCGACCAGCCATAAACCGGTATTTTTGACATCTACGTTCAGCAATAGCGCATACCCGATAAAAAAGTATAAGGAGAATCGGATATGCTTCTGGATTATCGACAAACCGGAATAGACGCCTTTAACGCCGAGGACTATGAGACGGCGATCGAGAGTCTGGAGACGGCCACACTTGCGGACAGGGACGATTTTCGCGCGTTTACATATCTTGGAGCCGCATACGCACAGGTTGGCAGATATAATTCGGCAATTGGAGCGTTTAAGCACGCGTCGGCCCTAAAACCTGATGTGGCTAAAGTCCATTACAACCTGGCGCAGGCTTATGAGGCCGCGGGCGTGCCCGCTGAAGCATGGTTTTCATACAAGAAGGCGTTGGAGATCGATCCTTATTATCAACCGGCAAAGACCGCGCTTATCTTGCTTGGCTCCCGCATGACCATGATGCGGGAACAGCGACTGCAGCTTGCCGTGTAAGCCGCCAGAAATACATGAGATTACTGCGGGAACTACTTTATGCTTAATCCAGAGTTTTTTTAATATGCCGTTCCCGCAGAATAGTAAATACATCCCGCCGATAAATCCTAAAAGCCCCTGCGCATCTGGCAGGGGCTTTTTGTTACACTTACCGGAAAACTACAACTAAAACACTTCTCAACCGCGTAATTAGGAGCCTTTTCCACCACCTCTGATAGACTGATAGATAAGGCACACCGCGATTATGACCAGCAGAGCATTCGTGATTACAAGTGAGTCCATAATCATCCCTCCTTGCCTACTTGCTTCTGTAATGATTGCGATATATCCTCCCTGTTTTCGCGCGATGTCCAAATATGAAAAAGCGGCCTCACAAGCAAGAGGCCGCTTCTTAAACGGATATCCGTTATTAAACTTCTTATTACGAATTCGATGGCTCTAACGACCATCCTTATTCTTATCGCGGTGAACTACAATTTCTCTTACGCTCTGCGTCGTCTTAAGAAACCAAGCGCCGCGATTCCAAAGGTTCCGAACACTAACATGCTGGATGGCTCTGGAACGACTACTTCTCCGATGACAAGATCGTCCATCCAAATGTAGTTATTGGTCGTCCCTACAGTATCATCAAATACAGATACTTCATCCACGACTTTACCAGCGCCCACGTTATGGGTATCAATAGCAACTGGTAATAGTACGGGTTTTTTAGCATAGTAGTCCACTTTTATTGGTTTAAGCCAATATGGATATCAGTTCAGTTCTGCGGGATTGAACAACCTCAATACACGTCACCCTGAACTCGATTCAGGGTCTATTCCCTCGTAGAATAGATGCTGAATCAAGTTCAGCATGACGTAATTCCCATAGAACTGAACTCTTTCCAATATGGATATGAGTAGGGGCGATGCATCTGCGTTTGTATCTGATACAATGTGCGGAGTCGCGGGGTAGAATCTTCGCCCCTACTTATTAACGAAGGTAAGCGGAAGCGGCTTCGCTAACAAGACCTTTGGAGTATTCTGACAAAAGGAGTATGAATGTGCCAAAAGTAGCCTTCATTGGAGCCGGCAGCGTTGTCTTCGCGCAGAGGCTCATAAGCGATATATTGTCGTTTCCTGAACTGCAAGGCTCTACGCTCAGCCTGATGGACATCGATCGTGAGAGAATTGAACTCAGTGGACGGGCCGCGCGGATGCTAATTTCCCAGAACAACCTTCCGGCGGAGGTCGAATGGACAACCGACCGGCAGAAAGCCCTTGATGGAGCGGATTATGTGATTGTGATGGTCCAAATCGGCGGCCTGAGCGCGGTCGAATTGGACATCAACATACCGATGTCTTACGGCATCGATCAGGACATCGGCGACAGCCTCGGCCCCGGCGGCGTATTTCGGGGACTGCGGACTATCCCCGTGTTGCTGGATATTTGCCGGGATATGGAGGACTTGTGCCCCAACGCCCTGCTCATCAACTACAGCAACCCAATGGCTTTGAATTGCTGGGGCCTGAGCGCGGGGCAGGATAAGATCAAGTATGTAGGGCTTTGCCACAGCGTCCAGGGCACGGCGCAGAATCTATGCGATGATATAAAAGCTCCATTTGAAGAGGTCACGTATTGGGTCGCCGGAATCAACCACATGGCATGGTTCCTCAAGTTCGAGTGGAATGGAAAAGACGCCTATCCCCTACTCCGCCGGGCAATGGACGATCCCCAAGTCTGGAAACTGGACAAAGTACGCTTTGAGATTATGCGGCATTTCGGATATTTTGTGACTGAGTCGTCGCACCACATGTCCGAGTATATCCCTTATTTCCGTAAGAAGGCTGAGTTGATCGAGGAGTTCCTCACGCCTCGTTACAACTACCTGCGGATGTGCAGAGAGGATTGGAAGCCACATTATGAGCGGATGAAGAAGCAGGTTGCGGGCGAAGAGCCTCTGCCGGAGATCAAACGTTCCCGCGAGTACTGCTCGCGTATTATTCATTCGATGGAAACAGACACGCCGATCAGAATCAACGGAAATGTGCAGAATACTGGTTTGATTACTAATCTGCCGGATGGCTGCATAGTTGAGGTTCCTATTATCGTCGATGGAACGGGACTGCATCCGTGCTACGTCGGTGATCTTCCATCGCAGTGCGCGGCGTTGAACCGAACTAATATAAATGTGCAGGAGTTGGCGGTCCAGGCAGCGCTTGAAGGGAGCATCGACAAGCTGTTTATGGCAATTGCTCTTGATCCACTTACTGGCGCGGTATTGGATTTACGGACAATACGCAAGATGGTGGAAGAGATGGTCCGCGAGGAAAATAAGCAGCGACCGGGGTTCTGTATTAAATAGGAGAAGGGTACATCAGGGAAGAACGCAGATGATAAAGGGAGTGGCTAGTGGTTAGTGGTTAGTGGCTGGTTTACTACTAGCCACTAACCACTATTCACTAATCACTCTTTCCCTTTCGTGCGCCCATAGGAGAATATACTCAATTGAGCGATTTGAAAACCGAAAAAGAGAAGATGTTCGCCGGGGAGCTTTATTTGGCTTCCGACCCTGAGCTTGTTATTGAGCGCAAGAACGCCCGCCGCTTAACCCGGCTGTTCAACCAAACGACCGAGGAAGAGGAAGATAAGCGTAAAGAAATACTGCACGAACTGTTCGGCAAACTCGGTCCGAACGTGGAGATCGAGCCGCCGTTTTACTGCGATTACGGCAAGTACACATTTGCGGGCGATCATCTTTATATGAACTTCGGCTGCGTTATTCTCGACTGCAATGAGGTGCATATAGGCGATCATGTTATGTTCGCGCCTTACGTCCAGATATGCGCCGCGTATCACCCTACGGACGCCAAAATCCGCACGTCCGGCCCTGAGCTTGCCGCTCCGATTCATATCGGCAACAACGTGTGGCTCGGCGCGGGCGTAATAGTATGCCCCGGCGTGACCATCGGCGATAACACGACAATTGGCGCCGGGAGTGTGGTAGTCAAAGACATTCCGGCAAACGTGGTCGCGGCGGGAAATCCGTGCAGGGTTATTAAGAGCTTGAAGTAACTAGTGACAGTGGTTGGTGGTTGGCTTTACTTACTAGCCACCAGCCACTAACCACTCTCCCCTATCTGCGTTTATCTGCGTGCATCCGCGGTTAAAAGCCCTTTGTGGCAATTGACAAAACCTCCTGCCGGGTTTATTATGTAACCAGGTTACATATCCCCTACTCTTGGGTAAATAGCAATCAGACATGAACAGCACAGCTTACGTGGAAAAGATTTCAAGCCTTTTTGGGCGGATTATCGCCAATTCGCTGCAATTGCAGATACCTGACGAGTTGGTGGACGTTGACCTCACGTATCAGCAATTGCACGCGCTGATATACATAAACCAGCACACCTCCTGCTCCATCGGCGACCTTGCTTCGGGACTCGCCATTACGCACCCGGCGGCGGTCAAGCTCATCGAACGGATGCAGCGCAAGGGGCTGGTCACCAAAAATGAGGATTTACAGGACCGGCGTGTTTCTTGCATAACTCTCACGATAATAGGACGCACGGTGGTGGAGAGTGTTCAGGCGAGACGTTCAGAGACAATATCCAGAGCGCTGGAGAACATGACGCTTAAAGAGCAGCAGGGACTTATCAGCGGGCTGGAGAAGCTATTGGCCGCATCGCTGGGGAGTGAGTCATTGATAGAATCCACTTGCTTGCGCTGTGGAGTTAGCCACATGAGCAACTGCGTGGTCAATAGAGCGCACGTGGCGCTGACCGGAAGCGGGATAGAGAAAACATAAACGGAGGGACTGAGATGGCGGACATTATCTATTTGGATCATGCGGCTACGACACCTGCTGACCCGCGAGTTGTTGAGGCTATGTTGCCGTATTTTACGGAGCAGTTCGGCAATCCGTCGTCTAAGCTTTACAGGCTTGGAGCAGAGTCAAGAGACGCGGTCGAGGCGGCAAGAGAAAGTGTTGCGGCGCTTCTAAACGCCAAATCCGATGAGATTTACTTCACCAGCGGCGGTACGGAGTCCGACAATTGGGCAATCATCGGCAGCGCATTTGCCAATGAGAAGAAGGGCAATCATATTATCACGTCCGCCATTGAGCATCATGCCGTGCTGGAATCGTGCCATTTCCTCGAAAAGCGCGGTTTCGAGGTCACATATCTTCCGGTTGACGAATACGGCATGATCGACCTGGACGATGTCAAGAGAGCCATCACCGATAAGACCATCTTAGTGACCATAATGCACGCCAATAATGAGGTCGGGACGCTTGAGCCGATTGCGGAAATCGGAGAGATAACCAGGGAGCGCGGGATTCACTTCCATACGGACACCGTGCAGACGGTCGGCAGAATTCCGGTAGATGTGGCCGAACTAAAGTGTGATTCGCTCGCCATATCGGCGCATAAGTTTTATGGGCCAAAGGGCGTCGGGGCTATGTTCTTGCGAAAAGGAGCGCGGGCGCTACCGTATATGCAGGGCGGAGGCCAGGAGAAGGGCAAACGCGCCGGCACGCACAACGTTCCGGGCATAGTAGGTTTGGGTAAAGCCGCCGAGTTGGCGTTGGAAGAACTGGCGGCGACTTCGGCGAGACTCCTTCCACTGCGGGACAAATTGACTGACGGCATCCTCGAACGCATCCCCGACGTGAAGCTGAACGGCCATCCCACCCTTCGATTGCCGAACAATTTGAACGTTTCTATATCAGGCATTGAGGGCGAGTCTATCATTATGCTGATGGATATGAACAACGTGTGCGCTTCAACAGGATCAGCGTGCTCGTCGGACTCGCTCGACCCGTCGCACGTGCTTCTTGCGATGGGGCTTTCGCACGAATTGGCGCATGGCTCGGTCCGATTCACGCTTGGCAAATGCAATACTGAGGACCACATCGACCACGTGCTGCACACATTCCCGTGCGTGGTGGAGCGATTGCGGGCAATGTCGCCGCTCTACGCTATGCAGCAGGGTAAAGTGTCAGTTTAGTTCAGGGAAGAACGCAGATGAACGCTGATGACGCGGATAAACACAGATGGGAGAGGAAGTTTCGTCCCGATTTATCGGGACGGCATCGGCAGCAGGCTACCGATGCAACAACCGACTACCGACCACCGACTACCGACTCTGACCGGTGGTAGTTACCCCGTAGATGACATACGGCTTTGCTGAGACTGGATGCTTCTGAATCCACACTTCCACGCCGTAGACTTCCCGGATATTGTCGGGGGTCAGGACTTCTTCCGGCTCGCCCATTGAGTGAATCAGGCCGTCTTTGAGGAGTATCATTCTGTCGCAGTATTGCGCCGCCAGATTGAGGTCATGGAGGACGGCAAGGGCGGCGATTTGCTTCTCACGCGCAAGACGGTGGATCATCTCCAGTATCTCCACTTGGAAGTTGATGTCGAGGTGGGAGGTCGGTTCATCCAGCAAAATAATCTCCGGCTGCTGAGCCAATGCACGGGCAATTATCACCCGTTGGCGCTCTCCGCCGCTGAGGGTCGTCACCGGCCTTTCGGCAAGATAAAGGGTGCGGGTTTTGGACATTGCCTCGCGGGCGATTTCCAAATCATGCGCGCCTTCCAGCGCAAATCTCCCCAAATGCGGTGAGCGTCCCATCAGTACTATTTCCAAAGCGGTGAACTCGAACGCGGCTTCACTGTCCTGCGGTACAACCGCCATTTGCTGTGCGAGAGTCCTCCCGTGAAAGTGGAATATCTCCCGCTCGTCGAGATAGACGGCCCCTTTTGACGGCTTAAGCGCTCGCGACATAGCGCGAAGGAGGGTGGTCTTGCCGGAGCCATTTGGACCCACGACCGCGACGAAGTCCCCCTTCCCTATTTCAAAGGTGACTCCTCGGACGACTTTGGTATCGCCATAAGAGACTTCGACATCGTTTACTTTGAGTTTAGTTGTCATGTTGCGTTGTTCGTCGTTCGTCGTTCGTGGTTGGATGTAATCGGCTTATCCAAGAACGGTGAAACCCTCTTTTTCAGCGGCTTCGCACAGCCTTGTGTCCATGCATACAAAATCGAGACCTGTTGGGACGTGCCTTGCCCAGACGAGAGCGGCCGCCAGTTGAAGCGAATCAGCCGCCGTAATATCGTGAAGACGAACTAAACGGAAGGCCGTCTGCCTAAGTTCTTCCGTCGGTTGAATCTCCTCAGCCGTGCGAGCGAGAGGTCCTATCTTGGCCAATATTCGCGCGCACTCGGCATCGTCTACTCGTCCCATTCGCCGCAGCCGTCCCGCCGCTGAGGCCAACTCAACGGGGGTACCCCACCAAATCGTTATTTCACGATCAGAACGAAGCAGATCAACAGCGTGTGAACTTCCTTCCTCCGAGCTCAGAAGAGGAAAGAGCGCCGACGTGTCCCAAAACCTCATTGGCTCTCCTCACGATCTTCTAAGACCACTCTGACGGCGTCTTCGAGGGACAAACCGGGAACAGCAGTTCCCCGTATCATGTCGTCCGTGATTGGTCCACGGCCCGGCCTTACAAGCCCCTTTGCGACACGTTCCGCTCTCCTGTCATCTTCAGAGATATTCGGATCAATGGGGATGATGAGCGCCACCGGGCGGCCGCGGTCGGTCACCACAACCTGCTCTCCGGCCTTTACGCTCTCAAGGTAGCCGGAAAGTCCTGCCTTCAACTTCGCTATCGCTGCGGTTCTCATAATGTGTACCTCCAAGACTTTATATATGACTATTATAGTCATTTTGGGATACATTTTCAATAGCCACTATGGCTTCGGCTTCAAAGAACAAGCCGAAGCATGTCAACCCCAATCAAGCTGAAAGCTGTCAGCTTCTCTAAACTCTCAACTTACCGGCCCGACATTGAGTAATAGGCGCTGTCAGCTATTGCCTTTTCCTGAGCGGCTTTGGCGATTCTGTCGATTTCGCGCTCTTGCTCGTCGGTCAGAGGCTTGGGATGGTGGGTCGCAAGAATATCTTTCGCTCGGTCGTTGGCGCGCTGGCGCATGTCTTTGCCGCCCTCGGCCATCCACGGTCCCCAAGTCAAGCGGTTGGTAACTTTCGGGAACCAGTAGTTCGGCCTGAGGTGCTTGACGGTATGCTCGTGCGCCAAATAGTTGCCGCCGATGCCAACTTCCTTGATAACATCGAGAGCTATAGTTTCATCGTTGACTTCGATTCCCTGGACGACTCTGAACGCCGCTCCCAATATCTCGTTGTCGATGACTACCTGCTCGTAACTCGCCAAAAGCATTTGCTCCATCATACCGAGGGATAGGTGCACGAAGTTGACCTGGCCGAGCGAGTCGGTGAGGACTTGAATCGCGCGCTCGTAACCCGCCTGGGCGTCGGGAAGCGTGGCGTCGATGCCGGTGCCGCCCTGGAACGGAAGTCCGTAGAAATGGGCCATTTGGGCGGTCGCAACGTGCAGCAGAGCGACTTCCGGCCCCGCGCCGCAGTAGCCGCCGGTCTGCATATTCATAATACCCGATGCGATTGCGAAAACGCACGGGTTGCCGGGGTTGATCATCTGCGCGAGAGCAATGCCTGTGAGAACGTTGGCGCATTCTTCGACCAGAGTTCCGGCGATGGTGATCGGCGTGGTGCTGCCGCACATCGCGTCAACTTCAATGTAGAGCGGAATGCCGAATTTGGCGCATTCCATAAGCTCATCAACGCGCTCGGAACTGTGGATGAACGGGCTCATCATGCAGATGACGCAGGTGAACATCGGATGGCGGCGGATTTCCGCTTCGCTGCCTTGAATAACCTTGGCCATCTCCACCTGATCCCTGATGCTGACGCCCCACTGCCCCTGGGAATAGTAGGTGCGGTAGGTGTTCTTCATAACGGTGGCCCAGAGGATGCGGTCGAAACCGGGCTGCGGGATGTCCTGCGGCACTACGATGGCGTGCATAATGTGCAGGTTTTCCATCGCATCGAGTAGACGGGTAAAATCAGTCAAATCTTGAAGTGTCGCCTTGCGCCGGTTGCCGTCCAGGTCGAGAACGTCGAGCGCGGACGAGCCGCCGATGGTGTAAACATCCTCGGTGTTCACGCGCACGTCGTATTCCGGCTTCTTGCCGTAAAGAGTAAACCGGCTGGGGGCCGTGCTCAAAGCGCCCATCAGCACATGCTCCGGCATCTTCACGACTTGCTTCTCGAAATCGACGTCGCAGCCGTTGTCCGCGAAGATCGCCAGGGCTTCCTTGTGCTCGACCTTTACGCCTACATCCTGCATTACTTCCAGAACGGCTAGATGGATTTGCTCCATCTGGTCGTCTGTCAAAACCTTAAACTGTCCACCTTTTAAGCTTCTAATTGCCATTTTTTCTCCTATCTAGTAAGTTCTCGCATACGCCGGAGGGACTCGACATCGTCAAGCGCCGGCCAGTATTCCAAGCCGAAGTACCCCGTGTAGCCGAGGGAATCGATTTTGTTCAAAACGTTCGGGTAGTTTATTTCGCCATCGGACAACTCGTGCCGCCCCGGAACTCCGGCAGAATGGAAATGCCCGATTATGTCTATGTATTTCTCAATTCTCGCAAGAACATTACCCTGCATGATCTGCATGTGATAGACATCGTAGAGCAGCCTTACGTTCGGGCTGTTGATTTCTCGTATGATCTCCGCGCCCTCGTCGGCTGAATCGAGGAAATAGCCGTCGTGGTCAACGTGCGTGTTGAGCGGTTCAAGAACGAGCGTGATACCTTCGGGAGCCACCACTTCGGCGGCGGCTTTGAGCGTATCGACAACGCTCTGATGCTGCTCGCCGCGGCACACGCCCGGCCTTGCGTTTCCAGTGCATGTAATCATCTTCGTACAGTTCAAATCTTTCGCGACTTTGATAGTCTCTTTTAGGCGTTCAAGATACTTTGGCCTGTCCGCCGGGTCAACGAGCGATCCGCCGATACCCGCGTCCGGGGAGTTCACCACGACGTCGTTCACGATGATACCCGTATCCCGCAGCGCTTCGGCCAACTCCGCGACTCGCTTCATACCTTCCTGCGCGGATACCATCTCGCCCATATCGGGACGGTCGAACTTCAGATCGTAGAACCAGAACTCAATGGCCGGAAAGCCCGCTTCGGCCACGCGCCGGGCCCGCTCGGCCAGGCTGGTACCCGGAAACAACGGCTCTACGCATATATCGATCTTTGCCATCTACTCCTCCATCTCACTTTGATGGGCCGGGACGGTACTTTTGATGTGAAATGTATAAACGCCGCAAACCCGTCATTCCGAACGAAGTGAGGAATCTGCTTTTAGGAATGTTGTCGAAAAAGCAGATTTCTCGACTCCGCTGCGCTCCGCTCGAAATGACGGGATGCGTTACGTTAGGCTAATTCACACCAAATATATACTGTCCCGGCCCTCTCTAAACTTACTACAGATATGCTTTCGCGACCTTATGAATCGCGGTAGCAATCATATCGCAGTCCTGGTCGGTTATCTGCGCCGGGATGTCCATGTGTATCGTCTTGCCGAGTATATTCAACGTGTTCGGGTTCATATCCGGGCTGTATGTCGGGACCGGGCCTTTATAATATGAACAGGTGTAGGGACATCCTTCGGGAGTCGCCGTAACCTTGTCGATAATCATCTTCCAGTGCGCGTAAATATGCCAATCGGGAACGCCCTTGTCGAAGATGCAGCCTGCTTCGACGCCCTCGGCCTTCAGCGCGGGGGCGAACTTGCGGGTTGTCGCCTCATCGGGCAGGAATAATACCAGGCTGATGGCGGTGTCGCCATCAGCATCGTTCAACTCGCGAAACTCTATGCCGTCAATGCCGGTGATCTGCGATTTGATTCGCGCCTTGTTGTGGCGCATCTGTGCAAGTAAATTGTCTAACTTGCCAAGCTGCGCAAGCGCGACCGCTCCATGCAACTCACTCATTCGGAAATTGACGCCTGGGAATACTTCGCCTTCATATCTCGGAAGTCCGAAGCGGTCAGGGCGCCAGCAAGCGGCTGTGTCGTGATACGCCTGCGCTCGGTCGTAAAGAAGCTCGTCGTTAGTGGTCACGATGCCGCCTTCGCCGGAAGTTATAATCTTGTGATATTGCAAGCTGTAGGCGTTGCAATCGCCGAAACTGCCGAGCCGTTTGCCTTTATAAGAACCGCCGCACGCCTGGGCGACGTCTTCCAAAATCGGAACGTTATACTTTTTGGAAATCGCCATAAGCTCGTCCATCTTGCAGGGAACGCCGCGCATGTGAACAGCTATGATAGCCTTGGTTCGGTCAGTGATTTTCTTCTCGACATCGGCGGGGTCGAGGGTGAGGGATTTGTCCACTTCGGCAATGATGGGAATAGCCTTCGCCCCTACGATAGACGCGCAGCTTGCGAAGAAGGTATAGCCGGGAACAATCACTTCGGACCCCGGTCCAACTCCAAGAGCGGTTAGCGAAGAGATCAGCGCGGAAGTGCAGGAGTTGACCGCCAGAGCGTATTTCACGCCCATCTTCTCCGCCCACTGGACTTCCAGCTCGCGGACTTTGGAAGGACAGTCAGCCGGACCGTAATACCGGAAGAGGTATTTGTTGTCCAAAACCTCCATCACGAGCTTCTTTTCTTCTTCCCCGATAGACAATCCACCGGGGTACATCGGGATATTCGGTGTGGTCTTAGCCGGCGCGCCGCCATCGATAGCCAGTTTACCGTTCACCACGGAACTATCTATTGCCATTTGCTACCATGCTCCTTCTGTTTCAATCCTCACCAGCCACGGAAGACCGGTGCAATTTTTGCGCCTCGCGGACCACTCATCATACTAGCAAATCCACCGCGCGGCTGCTGAGATAGTATAACATGTATGGCAGGGGTGTTTCTACTACTAACGAGTAGTGAAAATGGATTGCTTGCGAGGGTTTTGTTGTATCGAGAACCCTTTTCCCGATACTTCATCAGTTATCCGAAGGATTTCGGGAAAAGGGTTTTCCGAAATAACTGTTGTGTTTACACTGGCTGTTTTGCTTGACACCCTGAACTCCCAAACATATAATCTGTGTGTAAGATAGGTTTACGAAAACGGAACTTGGCGCGAAGCTAATCGCCTCCGGTTCCGTTGATTTGTTTATAGGGGTATCGGGAGCAAGCATGAAAGACAGACAATATGACCATCAATCAATAGAGAAAAAATGGCAGGAGCGGTGGGAGGAGCAAAATCTGTTCCGCACCAAGACGGACGTCTCCAAGCCCAAGTTCTATTATCTTGATATGTTCCCCTACCCTTCCGGCGACCTGCACATGGGGCACATGCGAAATTATGTCATCGGTGACGTGCTGTCGCGCTACTATACGATGAACGGCCGCAACGTGCTGCATCCGATGGGCTATGACGCCTTCGGCCTGCCCGCGGAAACGGCGGCTATCGAACGGCAGCGGCATCCGGCGGAGTGGACTTTCGACTGTATCGCCCGTATGCGAAAGCAGTTCAACAGCCTGGGGATTTCCTTCGACTGGGACCGGGAGGTCGTCACGTGCGTGCCGGAGTATTACCGCTGGAACCAGTGGCTGTTCCTCAAGTTTTTGGAAAAGGGGCTGGCTTATAAGAAGATGGCTCCCGCCAACTGGTGCCCTAAGTGCGAGACGACTCTGGCGAACGAGGAAGCCGAGGGTGGCGTGTGCTGGCGCTGCGGGTCGCAAGTGACTAAAAAGGACATCGAGCAGTGGTTCTTCCGCATCACGGAATACGCTGACCGCCTGCTTGCCGACATAGATTTACTGGATAACTGGCCTGAGCGCGTGTGCGTGATGCAGCGGAACTGGATCGGCAGAAGCGAGGGTGTGGAGATCGAATTCGTGCTGGAGAAGACCGGCGAGAAGATTCCAGTCTTCACCACGCGCGTCGATACTATCTACGGCGTCACGTTTATGGTGCTGGCGCCGGAGCACCCGCTGGTCGAGAAGCTGACCGCCGGGACTGAATACGAAGAGTCTGTGCGCAAGTTTGTCCAAGAAGTCCGCCAAATGTCGGACATCGACCGCCTTTCCACCGCGACCGAGAAGCACGGCATGTTCATCGGCTCGTACGCTATCAACCCGATGAATGATGAGCGCGTTCCGATTTGGGTGACCAACTATGTGCTGCTGGAATACGGCACTGGCGGCGTGATGGGCGTTCCCGCGCACGATCAGCGCGACTTCGAGTTCGCCAAGAAGTACGATTTGCCGATCAAAGAGGTCATTTACCCGCCGGACGGTGAGCCGGGACAGACAATGGAGCAGGCTTACACCGAGCCGGGGTTACAGGTCAATTCCGGGCCGTTCGATGGAATGCCGACGCAGAAGTCGAAAGCGGCTATG
The DNA here is from genome assembly GCA_030650495.1 of Armatimonadota bacterium. Taxonomy (GTDB): domain Bacteria; phylum Armatimonadota; class UBA5829; order UBA5829; family JAUSEB01; genus JAUSEB01. The sequence continues at coordinate 13,368 of JAUSEB010000049.1, forward strand.
GCGGATTATATGGAAGAGCGCGGGGTTGGGCGGCGCACTGTGCACTATCGGCTGCGCGACTGGCTGATCTCCCGCCAGAGGTATTGGGGCACGCCGGTTCCGATTGTGTATTGCGAGACGTGCGGGATGGTTCCTATTCCTGAACACCAACTGCCGGTCTTGCTGCCGACGGACGTAGAGTTCACCGGCAAGGGAGAGTCGCCACTGGCGAAGTCGGAATCGTTTGTCAACACCACCTGCCCCAAGTGCGGCGGCAGGGCCAGGCGGGACACGGACACGATGGCGACCTGGATCGACTCATCGTGGTATTTCCTGCGCTACGCCAGTCCACAATACGACAAGGGTCCGTTCGACAAGGAGCAGGCTGCTTATTGGCTGCCGGTAGACCAGTACGTCGGCGGAATAGAGCACGCGGTTTTACATCTGCTATATTCAAGATTTTTCACGAAAGTTATACAAGATTTGGGGCTGATTAGCTTCTCCGAGCCGTTCGCCCGACTGTTCACGCAAGGGATGATCTACAAAGATGGCTACAAGATGAGCAAAAGCCGGGGGAACGTGGTCGCGCCGGACTATATTAACCAGCGTTACGGCGCGGACACCGGACGGATGTTCATTTTGTTTGTCGGCCCGCCTGACCAGGACGCGGAGTGGAACGACCAGGGCATCGAGGGCGTGTATCGTTTCCTGAATCGAGTCTGGCGGACAGTGACCAACGGCATTGACGAAGGTTACTATATCCCCGAATGGCGGAACCATATCGGGCAAATCGAGCCGAGCCAGGACTTGATGGATTTGCGGCGGAAGGTTCACCAGACTATCTCCAAGGTCACGCGGGACATCGTGGGATTCCACTTCAACACGGCGGTTTCGAGCCTGATGGAGCTGATGAACACGCTGATGGCGACCGAGGCTTCGGCTTCAAAGAACAAGCCTAAGCATTCCGATGATTTGCACGACTTACGAGTAATTTGGAGCGAAGCGGTTGAGAATTTGGCGCTGATCCTGTCGCCGTTTGCGCCGCACCTCGCTGACGAGTTGTGGGAACAGTTGGGCAAGTCCGGCTCGGCGTATCAGACCGAATGGCCCGGTTGGGACGAGGCCGTTGCGAAAGAAGAGCAGGTCACGGTCGTGGTTCAAGTGAACGGCAAAGTGCGTGATAGGTTAGTAGTCCCCGCCGACACGCCCGACGAAGACCTGCGACAAATGGCCCTGGCAAGCGATAAGGTCAAGCCTTTGCTGGACGGGACGCAGATTCGGAACGTTATCGTCGTGCCTAAGAAGTTGGTTAATATAGTTATCGGTTGACGGTTGACGGTTGTTGGTTCGGGAAACCCTTTTCCCGAAACCGAAGCACACTCTTGACCAGCGGACTCTGATTGGGTAATATCAGACGGAACAAGAAGAACGATGACCGACGCTACAGGAGGCCGAGTTGTGACAAAGCCTGATGATCAATTGGAAGAGATAGTGCGGCGAATAGTAGAAGCCGCGCACCCGTTGCGGATCATCCTGTTCGGATCGAGCGCACGGGGCGATGCGGGACCGGAGAGCGACGTGGACGTGTTGGTCGTTATGCCGGACGGCACGAACCGCCTGCACACATCGCAGGACGTTTATGAAGGTTTGCACGGCCTACGGGTCGCGGTCGACGTAGTTGTCGCCACCGAGATTGACTTGGTCAAGTACAAGAATTCGCCTGGTCTCGTATACCGAGAAGCTCTGAGAGATGGGAGGACGCTCTATGCCGCATGATCCAAACGACGCTGATGCACCGGAGAGATGGCTGAGGAATGCTCGCGCGGACCTTGCAATGGGCTCAATTGAGTTGCCGGCGGGCGCGGTGTACGAACTGCTGTGTTTTCACGCCCAGCAGGCAGCTGAGAAGAGCATCAAGGCTCTGCTTCTGCATCTAGGCACGGACTTTCCCTACACACATAGCATCCAGCTTCTGGTGGCTCTCTTACCTGCTGATGCACAGTCAGTCCCGCTTCTTAAACAGGCGGAACGGCTTTCTTCGTACGCCGCGCTCACCAGATACCCTGGGGAGCTACCACCAGTCACCGAACCTGAGTATGCTGAGGCCGTCCGTATCGCAGAAGCGGTTGTGGAGTGGGTTGAAGATTACATATCGCGCCATATGTGATCGTCGTGCTGAAGAAGTTGGTGAATATAGTAGTTGGTTGATGTTTGGTGGCTGAACCGGCTAGGTTGGTGAGGACGGTGAAGACGCCAGTATCGGAGGCCTACCTACGTCTACGCAGGGCTGCGCCAAGTGCACCCAGTCCGGAGAGAAGCACAGGAAGACCAGCGGGTTCGGGTACTGTAACGAGGATCTCAACAGAACTCAGACCGCCTTGGGCAAGCTGTACCGCAGCAGGGTTGTAGCCGTCAAACGTAACCCGCAACTGCCCTCTGCCGGTGAGAAGACTATCCCAGCCTATCGGATATGGGGTAAGCAAGGACTCGCGTGAAAAAGGCCAGGGATCTTCGCTCTGGCCAGATGATACGCCGTCGACCCCAAGCCAGTTGCCCTGGTCGTCGCAGACGACCACGCCGAAGGAACCGGGATATGAGGTGTAGTACGGGATAGGCGGATAGGGATCGTTTGGTTCCCAATAGACCCAAGTCCCCGGGTAGATCTCTCCAGACCATCTGACAGAAACACCGGCTATGCGAGGAAAGGTCATCCCGAAGTCGAAGTCGAAAACGCGCTGGTCTGGGAATGGTTCGTAGTTGCTATAGGCTCCAGTGGCGGCTGGGACGGAGAGGGTGTAGGTTTGACCATGCGCTAACGCACAGCAGAAGAGAAGTGCCACAATCACTAAGAAGCAGACTCTCATCCTTTTCCCTCTTGCGCCGTCATGCGTCCGCCTGACCTGTACTTCCAGTGGGCATCTACAGTCAACGAGACGGCACTGATGTCATATTATCACCTCTCCCCGTTTGCCTGTCAAGAATCTCGTGAAAAACAGGTATTTATACTAGGATGGATGGGATGGACTGTTGAAACACGAAAACCGCGGAGGGCGCGCAAGTGGCGAGCGCAATTCTGATCGCGCGCGATATGTCATCGCGTGCGAAACAGAATATGGGATTTCAAATCCCCCGGATTCTTATGCGGGCGTCATTGCAAATAACGCCCGATCAGTTTGACTTGCTCGACTCTCTCGATTCCTTCTGGGCCTTTTTCCCAAAACCGAGGCGAGCCAACGACCTTGACTTGCATTACCTGCTATGCTAGATTGTGTTGTGATTGACAGGAACCCTGGAAGCTGCCTATGAAAATGCAGAACGGCGAACGAGCAGTGGTCGATATCGCAAAAATTCGCGACTACTGTCTTTCGCCGACACATATACGTGGACGCCATAAGGCGCGAGTTTTTGCAAAAGCTTTGGGTGTGACCCAAGAGAACTCCGAATATCTCGCAAATGCTTTAAGCCGCGCGGCAACAGATGAAGAAGCCCAGCCTCTGAGCAACAACGAATACGGCGCTCGGTACGTTATTGATTTTGAAATGCAAGGACCCAACGGCATGAAGCGCGTGCGCAGTCTGTGGATAGTTCTCGCTGGTGAGGATGTCCCGCGCTTCCTAACCTGCTACGTCCTTTGAGAGGAGACGCTGACATTGGATACGAAAATAACGATTTTGGACGTTGTGGCCTTGACTCAAGACCTACCTGAACAAAGCCTTTTCCGTGGACAGGTCGGCACGGTAGTTGAAATTCTTACTCCCGGTGTGTATGAGATTGAGTTCAACGACGATAACGGCAAGACCTACGCAACCGCCAGCATTCGCGAAAATCAACTTATGCTACTACACCTTCGTCCAGTCAAAGCCGCGTAAGCGCTTGATCGCGTGAGAAACAGAATGTGAGGGATTTCAAATCCCCCGGATTCTTTGCGGGCGTCATTGCAAATAACGCCTGATCAGTATTAACTAACACTCCGCATACCGTCATCCTGAACGAAGTGAAGGATCTACACAGGTAAGGGATATGTATAGACGTTATTCTATATATACAACTGATTAGATTCTTCGTCGCTCCGCTCCTCAGAATGACGTGTGCGTGGCGTGTATGTCCTCCTCCCCCTCCCTCGACCCCTTCAGCGCATATTCTCCGCCAATGCGAGACAAACAGACCCATAAAGCGCTACTCTATTTGTAGAAGTTACTTGGAGGGAATCGCATGGGCATTAGCAGACGTAAGTTTATGAAGACTATCGGCGCGGCTGGAGCCGCCGCTTTTGTAGGAGGTCCGGGCTTTCTGCTGTCCAACACTGAGAGCTATGCCGATGCGGCTGTGCCTGTACAGGGAGACTCCCCTTTTGAGCTGATCGATTCCCAGATATTATCGGTCAATGACGGAAGCTATGCGGATAGTCCCGTTATCGCGTCTGATGGCAGCGGTTCGGCGTGGGTCGTGTGGCTGAGCAGGCTGAAAGAAGATCGCGAGATGGTTCTCGTCAGCGATTACCAAGGCAAGTGGTCGATCCCGGCGCCTATTACCAAAACGGCGGGACAGTATGAATCTCCGCGCATCGCCTGCGCTCCGGGCGGCGCGCCTATGGTCGTCTGGATAAAGATAGACGGCGACAAGTGGCTCCTTGAGAGCAGCCTTTACAAAGATGGTAGGTTTGACCAAGTTAAAGCCATAAACTTAGACATAGGCAAGCCCTCCAATATATCACTCATAGCAGGTAAGAACGGCGCGTTCTGGCTCACGTGGGAGTCATACCAAGAGGGCAAGTTCAGGATTTGCCTTAAACAATATAAGAATGGCGCATGGGGCCGAACGGTTGATATTACAGACGGTAAGACCAACGCTTATGATCCCGCAATAGCCCTAGACCAATCAGGAACCGCCTGGGTCGCCTATTCCGCGGCGGTCGGCGGGGAGAGAAGCGTCTATCTCACGAGTTACGATCCCCCGAAAAACTCCATAGGAGCCGTCATTGATATTGCCGTTGGCGGTATGCCGGTCGGAAGGCCGAATTTGAATATACAGCCTTCGGTCTGGTGTGACAATGAGGGGCGTATTTGGGTGGCGTACCAGCATCTTTCCCCGTCCGCGCAAGTGGGTTTGGGCTACCGGGGACAGATGCAATGCTCGGCGGTGTGCTATCAAAACGGCGAACTCCGGCAAGCGTTTCCAACGTCCGCGAGTCATAATGGGCGGACAGTGATGACCGGCGAGAACGACCAGTATCCCGTATTTGCGCAAGACGGCTCAGGCCGGCCGTGGATATTTTCGCGAAGCTGGGTTACGGAAAGACGCAGTTGGAACGTGAAGGCAAGCCGGCTGGACGGAGCCGCCGGCTGGACGGAGCCGCCGGTTGGACGGAGCCTGCCGTATTGCTGAAGCAGCTTACGCTCGGCAGAATCGCTAAACCCGCCGTCGCGCATGCGGAAGAAAGCTCGTTCTGGGTGGCGTGGCAGGGTGACAACTACCTGATGGCCGGCACGCTGGTAGAGGATGTCACCAGCCAGGTTCGCGTTGCCAAAGTGAAGTTCCCGGCGCCCGAAAGCAAATGGGAAACCGTGAGACTTGAGAAGGCTTCAGCGGGAGCGCGGCCTTCCAGACAATTTGGGAGGCCAAGCGTCGAACGGCGCAAGGTGATTGCCGGCGGCGAAGAGTTTACGCTGCTGTTCGGCAATTTGCACGAGCACACTCTCATCTCCCGATGCTGGGCATCAGGCGCGGACGGGACTTTCGATGACAACTACAGGCACGGCGTTGATATGGAAGGCTATGATTTTATGGCGCTGACCGACCACGGTTACGATTTGTACGAAGCCGCCTGGCGAAAAAGCCGCAGGAACGCTCAGTTATACGATGACCCGCCGTATTTCGTCGCTCTGCCCGCGTATGAGTGGACGCTGTCGGGCGAAGATTGTCCTCCAAGCTCCGGCCATCGCAACATCATCTTCTCTTCGGATGAAGACGCGGCGAAGTTCGTTTGGGAGGGGAAAGCGGTCTACGGAAAGACTCTGCCTGTTTCTAATCAAATGGATAAGGTTTGGCGGTTGCTGAGGGATAAGGGAATTCGGGCCGTTACGATTCCTCATCATCCGGCGGACCTCAATCATCCGATGGACTGGGATTTCCATGATGACGAGTATCAGAGAGTCGTGGAGATATTCCAATGCCGGGGTTCGGGCGAGCACGAAAATTGCCCCAAACCGATGCGGAATCTCACGAAACACAAGGGGAGTTACGTTCAAGACGCCCTCGCTCGCGGTTATAGAATAGGTTTTGTCGCAAGCGGCGACCACAATGCGATGGGCATCGGGCTGGCGGCCGTCCTGGTCAAAGAAGTCAGCCGGAAGGGCATTGTCGATGCTCTATTGGCGCGGCGGTGTTACGCGACGACCGGCGACAAGATATTCCTCGATTTCAGCGTCGATGGAAAGCTGATGGGCGAGGAAATCATTGCGGGCGTTAAACCCCGCATTACCGCGACGATCAACGCAACTCAGCCGATAAGCAACATCGTGATTTTCAAGAACAACAAGATCATCTATGAAAGAACGCGGATGAGATCGGTTCGACGAACGATTTCGAGATCGATTTCGTCGATCAGGACTATACTAAAAACAGCTACTACTACCTGCGCGTGATCCAGAAGAATGACCAGGTCGCGTGGGCAAGCCCCGTCTGGATGGATTTGCCTGGATAAGCGCGGAAAAGGGAAGATATAAGTGAATAGTGGCTAGTGGCTAGTGAATACTAGCCACTAGCCCGTATTATTCATGAATGATGAACTGGTCATGCTTGAAACGGCATTTGGCCCGTTTTTAATCGGTCTTGCGCCCACTTTCAGCAATCGGAGCCGAATCGTCCCCACTTGAGCCCCAGCCCATCTGGTTCCA
>JAUSEB010000009.1 GCA_030650495.1 Armatimonadota bacterium
AACTTCCGCATCGGCTACGCGACTTCGCCGGACGGGATACATTGGACCAAGCGCCCCGGCAAGGCCGGTTCCGGTTCCGTTCTCGGCCTTGGGACCGAAGTCAAGAATGACTTTCATGGCTATGGCCAGCCTGACTACAAAGGCGCGGGCCAGCCGTTCGTCATCAAAGAAGGATTAACGTACCGGATGTGGTACGAAGGTTTTGATGGGCGTGTATGGCGGATTTTTTACGCCGTATCGAACGACGGAGTAAAATGGGACGCGAAAGGCGCCCTGCTCAATGGCGGCTCGCGCGGGTCGCTTGACGAGCTTGGTTTGCGAAATCCGGTCGTCATCAAGCGCAAAGGCGAGTATGAACTCTGGTACCAGGGACGAAGCGGGGGGCTTCCCAATTATCATGTCCTCCGAGCGACGAGTCCGAACGGTATAGGGTGGACCAAAATCCAAGGCGAAGTCACTCTGCATCCGCCGTCTCCCGTTACGAAAAACGAAGAGATATTCGTGGACAGCATTCTCGTCCAGCCGGACGGCTCCTGCCAGGTGTTCTACTCGAAAGAAAACACAACAATCTCGCAGGCGTCCGACGGCGGTATAAATGAGTCTAAGAGATTCGCCAACTATATGGAGGTGGTGAACCCGTGAAATACACAATACTGATAATCTCTCTTTTGATAATTATAACCTGTCCCGCATTTGCGGAGACTACTTCCAATATAAATCCTGAATGGGTGTCGCCGGATCATTACAGAGTGATGTTGACCGTTGATCCCAAAGGCGTAACTCGCAAGAACTCACCTGCTTCCGTAGACATCGACTTCCAAGCGAAATTGAAGAAAGCCGGAGCCAAAGGGACGTTCGACGCGAATACAATCGAAGTCATTGCTTGCAGTCCTAACGGAAAGCCCGTAGTCTTCGACGCCTCCCGCAAAGGCTACGAACAATACCTCCTCCCTTGGCGGGTTCAAAAATACTTCCCGATTGATATGGTCACACTCAGCTTCGTAATGCCCGACGACAAACACACTCTCTACGCCGTTTACTTCGACACCAAAGAGTCGAAACTCGGCAAACCGCGGCGTTACTCCGGCATTGTCGGCGACGGCGACTGGTTTAGAGAGAGTTATAAACCGCGCGAGATCGGCTGCGCCCACTTTGATGACTTCGTCGATTTCGATGGCGATGGCGATCTCGATCTTTTCAAAGCCGGGGTCGAAACTTATGTCTATTGCTACGAGAACGTCGGCGGGAACCTGCTCGTCGATCGCGGCAAGCTCACCAACGACGGCAAACCGTGGTCGCTTCCCCAGGATAAGCAGGCTCGAAGCTGGGTCACAATCAAGTTCTTCGATTGGGACGGTGACGGCGATATGGACTTCTTTCCCAGCTTCGCGGTCGGCTACTCCCGTGACATCTACCACGGCAACACGTGGAGATACGAGAACACCACCAAACCCGGAGGTCCACTTACATTTACCGACCGCGGCGCTCTCGTGACCGTCTCCGGCAAAGAAATTGGCCAAAACGAGTCCTTCGCCGGTGTGACGTTCGTCGATCTTGACGGTAACGGCAAACGTGATATTTTGCTCACCAAAGACGCCCTGCTTTTCTTCCACAAGAACGTCGGGGCTGAGAAAGACGTTGTTAATATGAAATTCGCCGACGGCGTCCGAGTCAAGGCAAATGGGGTCGATCTGTTGGTTTCTA
>JAUSEB010000054.1 GCA_030650495.1 Armatimonadota bacterium
CCAACAGGACCGTAATTAGTCCCGCTGTGAGGATAATATTTATTTTTTCCCGGCGATTCTCTATAGAATGAGAATTGTAATTATCCGACAGCTTTCACCCACACCCCAACCCTCTCCCATGAGGGAGAGGGGGTTTGGCGCCTTCGGCGCCAGCATCGGCAGCAGGCTACCGATGCAACCTAACACCCGTCACCTAACACCCGTCACCCATTCCGCAGTTTTGGTAGACATGTGGCCCGTTGGATAAGAATAAACAGCCCAACCGAGAGAACGATATCGCCAACACTTATCACGCCCGGAAACGGAAACGGCGGTCGTGTTATGGGAATGGTATCCGCCAGGAACGCTAATTTCGTGCTGCCGTCTATTGGAGCGTGCCGGGCATTTTGCTCACTGCTTAGTGGATTTTGTAGTCCGGTCATATTCTTGGCTTTAACTGATACGGGCATGCGTCCGTCATTAACGGCGATGACCGTGAAGTTGAGCGCGGCTCCGAAACCTATGAGCAACATAAATGGCAAATGGCGGTTGGACCAAATGGCCGTTAACGCTATCAGATATGCGACTATATGCACAGGCAGCGTTAGTCTGCCCATAAACTCCATCCCCGGAATGTATTTGGTATAAAGCGTAGCTATAAGCGCCGCGGGAACGAATATCAGCCAGGCGCGCCGCAGATCGAGCTTGCCAAGAAGCCCAATATCCCCCCTGCGGATTATGGCTACGATAAGAGACAATCCTATTGCTTCTATAAGCATTACGTGGAATCCGGCCTTTCTCTCTCAAGTATTGTAAGAAAAGAGCTGACCACGGCTGGGTCGTATTCACTCCCGGCTCCGTCTTCTATGGCGCGAACAGCCGATTCGTGAGACAACGCCTGGTGATACGGGCGGTTTGAGGTTATCGCGTCATAATCATCAGCTACGGCAAGAATTCTTGCGCCGAGGGAGATATCTTCCCCTTGCTGGCCATCCGGATACCCTGATCCGTCCCAACGTTCGTGGTGATGCAGCACGATGTCGGCGCAACGCTCTAAAAACGGAACTTGGGAAACCATATCGGCGCCTATCTTTGCATGACTCTTGACTCGGTCGAACTCCTCTTCGGATAGAGCTTCCGTTTTGTTTAATAGTGAATGTTGGATATTGACCTTGCCTATGTCTCTGAGCAGCGCGGCGTATTCGATGCGCTGAAGTTCGCGGCGCGGAAGACCCATATCTTTAGCCACCGCAACGGCATGGTCAGCCACATGCCTGGCATGCCCGACCGTTTCCGAGTCTTTTGTCTCAACAGCCGCCGCCAGCGCGTGGAGTGACGCCCGGTAAGCTTGATCGATCTGTCTGGGCAATGCGACTCTCGACCAGTAAGCGCTCCCAATTGTGACCAACACCGCGGCTACTATGGCGATTATCGCGGGAAGGTTGGATGTAATGCCGTCATGCACTGATATGCACCCCGTCCCTTTCGAGCATGCGCAGAAATGCTTTTACAACCGGCGGCGAAAATTGGGTTCCGGCTCCGCGTCTCAACTGGTCTAT
>JAUSEB010000057.1 GCA_030650495.1 Armatimonadota bacterium
GGTTCTTGTGGTTACCACATTATTTTTAGGGATTGTTGCCTTAGCAGTGCCTTATGTATCTGAGTTGGTAAAACGTAGATTTTATGCACCGGAATTATTATTAGAATTTGATCAAACTCCCCCGGACTGCCATATAACAAAACTTAAAACAATTAATTTACTGGGGGGGATACCATATGGCGAAGAACCAATATATTATTTCCGATTTCGCGTTACAAACAATGGCAAATCCCAGGCTAAACGCTGTGAACCAGTAGTTGAAAGATTATCAGTCGCTGATGCATCTGGAAATTTTATTCCATATAAACGATATACCCCAGTAAGTTTAATATGGGGAAGTTCTTATCCAACGGAATTCGTAGACATTAATCCAAAAAGAAGATTTTATTGTGATCTATTTCATATTCCAAATAAGAAGTGTCAGGAGAAACATTCAACCGTCGCCTATGTTAATCCGCCAGATGGGGAAAATTTTGATTTAGGTATTATATTGAATGTAAAGGCGGCATTTTACTCGCAGCCAAATCGGCTTCCACCCGGAAGATATAAGATAGATATAGCCATTTATTCTGAAAATGCAAAAACCATTCTTCGAAGTTTTGTTATATCTTGGTCGGGAAATTGGAGGGAAAACGAAGAAAATATGTTCAGAGAAATTGTTGTTGAGTTAATACAATAGCTTCCTACGCGGCGGGACGCAAACCCGCCCTTTCTGTTCCCGCAGTCCTGAGCGATTTTCAAAGACCGTAACGAAAACTATCCGTCGAATGTCGACCTCTGCTGTCGGCCAGATAGAACCTCTCCTACGTCACGGGTTAGCCGCACTGGCGAACGCCTGCCGGTTCTTCTCGATCCGCTTCATCTCCCACACCGTTTTCTTCCGGTGATCCCTCCGATAGTTTCCGGAGCCTGGCCTTGCTTGCAGTTCCTTCTCTTTCGCTTTCCTCTCCCGTTCCTTCGTGACCGCACGGCTAAACTTGCGAATAAAAAACTTATTGGCCATCGGCATAGGGTTAGAGGGGCTGTCCTGTTCCCACGCATGGAAGGCAACCCCATCTAACGGGTCCACATGATACTCATCGTCCCCTTCGGCGGTGTCGTTGTCAGGAAGTGGGACTGCGTAAAATACGACCTGGTTTTTATAAAGGAATTCGAGACAGCAATTCCGTGCGATTCCACCGATCCATGAAGGGAAAGTGCCAAGGGTAGGATCGCGTGTACTCCAGGAACGAATGGCGTCGAGGATGGTATCCTGCGTCAGGTCCTCCGCATAGGATTCCATTCTCCACTTGCGTAGGGAGTTGGAACATATGATCCTGATTAATGGCCGATACAGCATCAGCAGATCGCCCAGGGCATCCTTATCCCCCAGGATCGCCGAACGCTGCAAGCGGTCCGCTGTAGCATCCAGTTCGGTATAGTCACGCATCACGTGAGATCCAACGGCCATATCCGCCGGCTACGGCAAGCTCCGACATACGTCGTACATCCGCTTTTAGTTGTATCCTTTCTACCCGCCCGAATCGGTCTGGCGGAATTCCTGCTACAAAGTCAGCGAATCTCTCGGCGCGATGTCGACCGATCTCCTGCCCAAGCCGATTGAGCATCTTCGCCAGGTCGATGGCGACAACTAATCTCGCCTCGGAATATCCGGTATTGAACCGCTCACCGTCATTGAAACGTAATGCCGTGCCGCACCGTGCCAGGTCATGGTTAAGGGAGAAGTGCCAAATGAGCGAACGTACCTCCTCCCACGGCACATCAGGCCCCTGTGGATAATCACCGCCGCGACCGTTGCCGTTGCCATTCCCGTTATCTCCCATCGTTTTCAAGACTCATCGGTAGGCTCCTTCCCCTCCTCGATGCTGTCCAATAAATCGCTCACCGGTTTAATAAATAAATCAAGCGGGGTCCTCCGGTTTTTCGTCGCCCGCGCCGAAAAGTTTGCTAACCTCAATGATCGTAGACAAGAAGCTCATTCCCGCCTTGCACGCCTCCGTAGGTTCTTCCGGGGGGATGTCCGTTGATATTCCGGGAGGAAACTCCGCCTGCGCCATTTCCTTTACTCCTTAGTGGGTTGCCCGATACAGGATCGGATACGGGGACCGTCCGGCCTTCTGCGCCTTCTTCATCTGCTGGAATACTTCCGACCGCATAAGGCGCTTAAGGTTCAACATCTGCCCTTCGTGCTGCGCGTCCCGCATGGTTTCCTGCATCGCCTCGGTGTCGCCGCGTTTCAATGCTGACTTGGCCTTCTGCTCCAATGCGAATTTCGACGGCCCCTTGCTGACCGCCCCGATGCCGGTTGCACCCGCTATGGATTGAACGCCTGACTTGTCGCCCATCGCGTACCCCGCCGCCGCTTGCACGGGTATCGGCATGGGAAGCCTTGCGGTATGCGCCGCCGCTTGCTTCAACTGCGTTGCTACGGAGGCGTAGGGGTCCATGATCGGTTCCCCGGTCCAATCCCGATTCGCTACAAGCTCGTATATAGCCTTCGGGAACGGTGCCAGTTTCCCGGATGCGAACCGGCTGGCTTCGGTAAGGTCGCCCGCTGCGGAGGCAAGCCGGGAGATGTCCCGAAGGGAGCCGGGCTGCAATACCTCGCCGTACTGCTTGCGGTTGTCTGAAGTCCTCCAAGGCAGTTCAAGATAGAACTTCTTACCCGAAGGATTCTCGAACGCGGTGTGGTCGCTGAAGGCGTAATTTAAGCCGTTCAACATCACTTGCCATTCCAGAACCATTAACGCCCAATCCTTACGAGCCGACGCGCCTTCGATGCCGCCCTTGAACGCGGAGCGCCCGTAGAGAATGTTCGATGTAGTCCAGTCCGGAGCCAGGAGAATGGAGGAGATAAAGTCCTTTGCGATAGGCGTGGTCCCCATCGCATCCCAGTTGAGCAACCCGTATTTCCGGTTCATCACCTCGGCTATTGACTTGGCCGCTGCCGTCCGGTCGAGTGAAGGATTCCGCTTCATGCGGAGCGCCATTTCCAATTCCGCGTTGGCAATCTTGATCGACGGGACAAACTCATCCCACAACATATGCTGTGAGCCTTTGTATAGGCCGTAGGTCCGATCCTTCAACCCCTGCCATGCGCCGGGTTCCTTCGCGCCTATAGTGGCCCGCGTGAGGTTCTGGAACGCCTCCATAGAGGAATCCGCGCCCACCTTCAATCCGTTGCTAACCCAAAAATTCGTTGTCGCGGGGTCGTGGTGCCAAACATCGCCGCCCTTCTTAAGCGCCGCCAAGGGGTTGCTCTGATACCTGGGGTCGAACGTAAGAATGTAGTTCTTCGCAAGGTTCCAATAGTGGAACGGAGACAGGGACAGGATCATCTGCTTGATGGTCTGGCTTGTCTTCACGAAAGAGCGGAACACCTGGAAATCTCGCATGGGGTTTGTGTCGATAAACTGCCGGACGATATGGTAGGCGTCCGGGTGTACGGAAATCGGCCCCTCGCCCGGTATCAACTTGTTTGTGAACTTCCAGCCTACGGGCGTTTCCCCATTTGTAAGAAGTCCGAGGTTCCGCAGTTCATTGACGAGCCGCGAGTGATAAACCGCCTTCGATACCGCCGCGTCGTATACCGGCCCGATGTCCGCGATGTCGAGGGAGTGAGGTTCATACCCTCTTGAAGCCGCTTCCAGGTAGTTCCCAAAGGTCCGTTCCTTGGCATATAGCAGGGAGGTAGACAGCGCCTTCCCCGATCCCACCGGGGCTACCTTGTCGGAAACGGGGGTCTTCTTGTAAATATGCGTCAGGTAATCCCGATAGTAGGTGTCGATGAGTCCTTCGTTCACTCCGGCCCGGTGCATCGTATCGAAGTGCTGGCGTACAACGCCGTCCGCGATACTCCTCGCCTCGGGCGAGAGTGTTCCCATGCGGTCGATGACTTGCGAAAGCCCCTTGGCGAGTCCGGGATTCCTGGCCGCTATGTCCGGAAGGTAGCCCCTGGCTTTCGCCGTGTCTCCCTTCAGTTCGATGTATAGCCCCATCGCCTGACGGTCCAGCGCATCCGGTACGGCCTTCCTGATACCTTCATTCCAGAACCGGCGGGAGTCGAGTTGCATAACGTCTTTCAACCCCGCTTCGCGCAGGAGGAGATCCTGCAAGGCGGGCGGAGCGTTACGAGCCGGGGCGATAAACTCCAACCCCGCTTCGCGCATCCGAAGGAACTTATCCCGAGATGCCTTCGATACGTCGCCGATCAGTTGAGACCCGCCGCGCTGATTCGACAGCGCGTCCCGCCAATACTCCTGGCCTATATCGACGCCGCGTTTTGCGGAATCCATCGCAAGGTCGTTCACGCTTGCGATGATCCGGGTTTCCTTCTTCGTGAGTCCCGCATCCCCGACCTTCTTGTACTTATCAATCGCCGCCGTTACATCCTTCGCGGTGTCGCTTCGGAATACTTCCTTGAACCATGAAGGATAGCCGTTGCTTGTGTTGCCGATGACTTCCCGGCTATCCTGCGACCATAACCGCTTCCCTCGCTCAAACTCCGGCAGGATGGACCGGAGGGAATCAACTTGCTCCATCAGGTCCGCTTTGGCGGGGGGTGGTTCCTTGATCCCCATGCCGACATCCTTGTACGCCTTCTCCGTGCCGGTCAGTAACGGTTGCTCTGCCGGTGCGGGTGCGAACGTCCCGGCGGGTGCCGGGGCTTCCTCGGACGAAAGACGGAAGGCCGGTTTCTGGTCCGGAAACAGTTCGCCCCTGGCCGGGGGTTTAATGTCTGCGGTCAGATCCCCAAACGGATTGCCGCCCGTTGAGGAGGAGGGAGGCGCAAGTTCCTTCGGTGCCGGTTTCCACGGCCCCGCGTATTCCTCCACTTGCGGGGCGATGAAGGGCTTTGGCTGGCCTTCCTGCGTTACATCGCCAAGGTATCCCCGCTGCACACGGTCTGCTACATCGGTTCCATACTTCTCCCAGGCGGCTTCGGGCGAGGGTCCACCGGGGATGTTCTCGCCAAGGTACGGGGCGGCCGCCTCCCTTACCGGCGGTTCGTCGCCGAAATGGGATATGTTCTTCCCCGATACAAACCCCTCGCCGGGGATCGGGGCAACCTCCGCCTTCGGTGGAGCGGGCGCAACCTCGGGGCCAAGGTCCGCCATAACGCCATCGGCGGACTTGTTAAATTCGCTCGTCAGCTTCGCCGCGTCGTAGGTCTTCTTCCCTTGTGCCACCTTGCCGATGAGGCTATACGCCGCCAGTTCGCCCGCCGTCGCAAGCAGTGCCGCGAACTTGGGAGACTTGGTAATGGACAGCGCCCAATCGCCGGGAACTTCTCCGGCGTACTTGTGGATCAGTTCAAACGGCTTGTTGGCGGCCCGCGTCATCATCGCCGCCGTTTCTGTATTCGGTAGGGGAACGGTGAGCGCCTCCTGTACGTTCCCCATCGTTTTCCCGGCACTCTCCATCGAACCTTGAAAGCCTTGGCCGGTGAGTAACCCCTTTCCGAATCTCGCCAAGCCCGCGAGTCCAGCGGCGGGGGTTGCAACGAAACTTGTTGCAAGGTGCGCCGCTGTCTGCGAGGCTTCGGACGTACCTTCACCGCCTGCGCCCTCGATGGGAGGGGTATCCCAAAGGAAGCCACGGGGTTTGGCTGCGCCAATATCCCCGGTAAGATCGGCGAAGGGATTGCCTCCCCCTGCCGGTCCTTTCAGGTCGCTTGTAAGGTCCGCGAATGGGTTTGGCATTACTTTATGATCCCCATTTTCCGCGCCCTGCCGTTCAGTTCGTTAATGCGCTTGTTCTTCTCGCCGTTTGACAGGTTCGGTGCGTTTCGTATCGTTTCGTATGCGTCCTTGAATTGCTGGTAATCGCCTCCCGCTTGCGGAGCGCCCGTTGATCTAGTCGTACCCATCGGGCGGGTGCCGTCGATATTCTCTCGGGTGTTGTCGTAGTCCCGTAACCCGTTCCCTATCTCGGCATCAAGGGCGGTGGCCTGTTGCGGGTTCAGCTTGTTCCGAATAATGCCCGTATCGCCGTCCATGATTTTCGTGATGTCATCGCCGGTAAATCCGTACTTCTTGTAGGCGGAATTAAGGCGGGTGTTTAAGTCCTTCTGCAAAGCCGTCACTTTCCGGCTTGTCTCTATCTCGGCCTGGTGCGGGGAGGTGGGTTTACCCTCGGTGGCCTGATTGTGCCGGATTCGCTCGTCAAGGGTCGCCGACCGATAGAGCGCGTCCGCGTTGTAATCATGCGGCGCGGGAGCATACGCGCCTTCCGTGATCTGTCCACTGTTCGCGTCGCCGTAGGAGAAGCCGGTCGGAGAGTCGGGATCGGCGAGCGGGACCATCCTTGACTTCGGCGCACCCTGAATCGGCTGCCCGACCTGGTGCCCGTGCTTGTTGGTAAATACGCCGGTGCCGCCCTCGGGAATATTGTGGAACGTCGCGGCGTCCTGCGCTTC
>JAUSEB010000100.1 GCA_030650495.1 Armatimonadota bacterium
TGTGGGAGTTTTTAAAGTGAAACTTCCTGGAGGAGCGTTACTTGCTTTTGCAGCTGTAGGAGCGATTAATATACTTATAAAAAAAATACCCAAAGCTAGCGTTAGGGATGTTTTGATGATATTTTTTTGCATACCTATATATTATTACAACATGCTGAGATTTACGAGACGTATGCCGCGAAACGCGACCTGCCTGCCGGCAGGCAGGCGAAGAATACTGATATTCAGCTCCGTTGGATGGCGATCGTTCCCAAAAAAACTTAAGGCCTGAGAAATTCTCAGGCCTTTTTTTAGAACTTACGTCCCCGCCTTCGCACTCAAGAGTTGCATCAATTGCTGGAGAAGAATGAGCACTTGTTGCTGGAGAACCTGAATTTTAGCTTTCAGTTCCGCTTGGTTTGCGACCGCCGGAGGCGCAGATGGCCCATTCGACGGGCTCAGGGTCGTTCCGGAGAACGACGCGGCTGGCGGAACTGCTGTTCCTGCGAACACTTCGGCGAGTTTGGCGCGCGTCTTGGGACCTAAGATGCCGTAACCCGTGGTCGAGGGACTCCCCGATGACGCAATGCCGTATTTCTTTTGGAAGCGCTGGACCGCCTTCTCGGTCAAGGCGCCGAAGTAACCTGTTACTTTTCCTTCAGGATATACTTCGGCATCTTTTGCCAAAAGCTCCTGGAGCCGCGTTACATCTTTCCCTTGCGAACCAAGCTTGAGCACGGTTTTGAAGATGGCGCTTATCGCCTGCGGCGGGAGATTCGGCGTTGCGGCTTGAGGCGGAGTCGCTGGCGTAACGGGTGTTGCGGCAGGAGGTGTAGTGGTCGCAACCGGTATTGTGGTTGTTGCAGTTGTGGTCGGAGCAACATATCCTCCGCCACCTCCACCGCCTCCTCCCTGGCTAATAATCTGGACGCTACCGGCGGTCGGAGCCGCGGAAACAGGACTGCTCACCGCTGATTCGTTATCGCTGTCGTCTAGAGCCGAAACCTCATAGTAGTACGTAGTGCCGTTCGTAAGACCAGTGTTCGCGTACGACGTGTCTGTTGTTTGCGCAAAGTAGGCGTAATTTGCACCACTCAATCGATATATATCGTACTTTGTCGCTCCGCTTACCGCGCTCCAAGATACTGTTACCTGGCCGTTCCCGGCCGTAGCCGTTACTCCCGTCGGGGTCGCAGGCGCACTGCCTGATGTCGGAACAACGGGTGCGTATGTTGAGAAGTGGCTTGTGGTACCGGAGAGCGTAATAGATTCCAAATTGGCCCAAGTACCGTCCGAGGAACTCGCAGTAACGGTGGTTTGGATGTAGACCCAGGAATTTGACGTCGTATCGTCATAACCTATTTGCATATTTTGAGCTTGGGAGAGGCTCGAAATGCCGTCAGCTACGAGCTGTGCTTTGGTGAGAATGAACTCAAGGGTTACGTTCGAGGAAAGCGTCGTGATCGCCTGTCCTTGATTGTCGCCTGAAGCGTACGAAGCACTGATATTTTTGCCCGTGCCGATGACCTTCGCGCCTTTTTTATCAGGCGTGCTCATTGTGTTCGAGACCGACAGTTGGACGTTCGTCGAACCCGAGCCCAGAGCGCCTTGCGGCACCTGAACCTGAGTATCGCTTGTCTGCACAACACCTCCTTGGCTCGGACTTATGGATTGAAGTTGTTGTTTCGGCTGGAAGCTGACCGCGGAGAGATTCACGGATATGCCGCTTACGGGAGCCGTTACAAGGATCGGGGTTGCCAATGAATAACCGTCAGTTATTGCGCGCAATCTCCAATCACCAGGACTGACGCTCAAACTAAATTCTCCATTTGCATCCGTCTCATCGCCCACCCAACCCCCGCCCGAACTGTCAGCCCACACCCTCACGCCGGAAACGGCAGTGCTGTTATAATAAACTGTTCCGCTTATCGTATTGGTGCTTTGCGTCAATGATAAACTCAAACCGGCAGTGGTCGTAGAGATAACCTGTTGGGATAACAAGCTCGCAATAAACCCTGGCTTGCTTACGCCGATGTCATACGTTCCAGCCCTAAGTTTCATGGAGAACGTGCCGCTCGAATTTACCTGCGTACCGCCGCCGCCAGTCGTACCGCCCGCCCAAACGAAGGCGCCCGCGTAGTCCCCATTCACGCTTCCTGAAACCGTATAGTAGCTGATCGAACTAAGATCAATGGCGATCGTCGCGTTGCCTGTCACAATCGTAGTCGTCGCGGGAAGCGGCCCGAAATTCGGGATACCGCCGTCAATGGTATACGAGGTGCTTCCTCCGGAATATGGCACTGAGATCTGATAGGTGTCATAAGCAGTTGAAGTGGCGATTGCCGTGTTCGTAAACCCGCCGCCCGAGTTGCTATGAGCGCCAAGAAATACTTGGCTGAAAGTATCTCCGGGAGATAATTGAATGGTAAGCACTGCGGCGGTCGCCGACAAATTGATGCCGGTCTGATTCGAAGATACCGTGCCGCCAGCAGCCAGTTGCTGATTCGCAAGCTCTCCCTGACCCATGACTGCCGCATGAACATACAGATTCGAAAGTCCCGATTTCACCATGAGCGAAAATGCTCCGCTCGAATCCGTCTGACCGCCGGCCACGCCCGGACCGAAATTGCCCTGTGTTATCCAGACATTCGCTCCCGACACTGCGGAACCGTTTTTGGTGACAGTTCCGCTTATCGTTATGAAATCGGAACTATTTATAGTGAAGTTCACGGTCGCGCTTCCGGAACCGGTGATAGCGATACCCGTTTGTTCGATGAATTGCCCGTATGTTGATGAGAAGCCGTTAACGTGATAATCGGTGCACGGTGGTACATACATTTTATAGTACCCCTGGGAATCCGTGGTGCTGTGCCCTCCTCCGGGACCGTCCGCGCAGTACGAGAACACGTCCGCGTTCGCGATGGCGTTGCTTGACCCGTCCTTAACGTAACCATCGATATAGCTTGTAGGCGGCGAGAGCTTGATCGTGATGACCGGAGTCGCGGCATCGACATCATACGCCGTACTCGTCGTGACAAGCACATCCTGCTCAAAGCCCATTGGCATCTGCGGACCTCCGACGCTCACTTTATAGGCACCAGTCGAAGCATACATCCGGAAGTAGCCGCTCGAGTCTGCACGGCCTGCGGTTCCCTGTCCGTTCTCTACCGGTTGATAGGCGAATATCCAGAGATTGTTGTATTTATCGGCAGTGAGAGCAAGACCATCTCCTCCCACGATGCGGCCATATATAGAATGGCTCGCCGATGTGAACGTGAAATCGGCTGTGGCTGTCGGAGTAGAAGTGGCGATAACGATAGTTTGGCCGGACGGATCCAAAAGTCCCACGGCCGATGTTCCGGGAGGAAGATGCGCTTCAACATTATATGTACTCGTGGCCTTGAGGGCGATTGCATAAGCCGCCTGACAGGAATTATTCGTGGTGAAGAATGACGGCTGAATTCCTCCGGGGCCCATCTCTACATTCTGGCCCTGCGGCATGGCCATCACCGCAATGTTTTGATTTTTGAAAGCATTAACGCATGACGTACCCAGCGTAACCGTGCCGGAAACGTTGTACGGCGTAGAAGTCGGGAAAACAAGTATTTGCGGGGTTGAAGAAGTAGTTCCCGTCTGCAGCATTGTGCCTGGCGCGGAAAGTTTCACGCCTGACGCGTCATATGCCCAAACAAATCCCATTCCAGGAATATTTGGGAGAGTGTAAACGTATGTGCTCGTATTGAACGCAGTACTCGATGCGTCCCCTG
Source organism: Armatimonadota bacterium (assembly GCA_030650495.1). Lineage (GTDB taxonomy): Bacteria > Armatimonadota > UBA5829 > UBA5829 > JAUSEB01 > JAUSEB01. The sequence goes on from JAUSEB010000100.1 coordinate 3,747, forward strand.
CGTAATAAATATGTTCTCCTGTCGGTCCGCCGATGAAAATTCTCATGTTCGTAGAAGTCGTTACCGGCGTTGAGGAAACAGAGAGAGCCAATTTAATATACGCATTGCCAAGAATGCTGAAGAACGTACTCTGATTGACGTCGGACATCATTCCGCTCGAGTTCACGACTTGTATAGGGCCGCTCTGACCGCCCGTCGGAACGACGGTAGTGATCGAGGTACTGCTCCAAGCAGTTGTGGAGGCCTGAATTGGCTGTTTCGGACCGGTTGAAGGGTCAAACCCGCCGCTAAATAATAGTGTGCCGGAAGCAGAACCGAAATTGGTGCCGGTCAGGGTTACCGTATCGCCGGCCGTGCCGGTATCTGGAGAAACGGCGGTTATGGTAGGCACAGAGGCCGTTTGTACGGGAATACTCGACGTCGAAAAGGTAAATGCGAATTGGTCGGTGCCTATGCTCTGGATCAGGCCTGTAACGCTAAAGCTCATCGTACCCGACAAGGTAACATTTTTCACGATGACCTGATTGCCGAAGAATTCGATAAAGGGCGTTCCCGGTCCGCCGCTGCAGCTTAATGCGGAGCCGTTCAGGTTGTAATTGGAACAGACCATGGCTTGATCGCCTCTCAAATTCTTGTTCACATTTATGATGATGCGGTCGGTGAAAGCGCTGAATCCGGTGACTGTCGGCTTGTATGTTGATAAGACAAATTCCACTTTCGAGCTTGTAACATTGCCGACAATATCGGTTGCGTCAAGCCAAATTGACGGATAATACGTTGTTCCTAAAGAAGCACTGGTTGGACCGGTAGTGCTCAGGGTTCTTGATGCAAAGGGAGCCACACCCGGAGTCGATGTCGAATAGATATTCAGCGTTCCCGCTTCGCCCGCACCGCCGTTGCTCGAAATGCTGTATACGCCGTTTGAAGAATTGTAATTCGGGGAAATATTAGCTGTGGCTGGCAGTTGTGAATGAATGTCCGCCGTAAAAGGCGCTGTCGTCGTTGCGCCAGATATGACAGCAAATGTTCCGGACGCGACGACTCCGGTCGTTGTGCTTATGGTAACCACGAATTTTTGGGATTCGGCTCCTACGATTTCCGGATAACCGTTATCGGTGAAAAAGGTAGAAGTGCCG
>JAUSEB010000110.1 GCA_030650495.1 Armatimonadota bacterium
CCGGTAGGCAAGTGAGTCAATCTTACAGCGGTACTGGTCTTCTGAACATTCTGCCCACCGGCGCCGCTCGAACGAAAGACGTCGACCTTCAAATCCTCTGATCTTACCGTGATATCGACATCGGGTTCCGCTTCCGGCATGACCTCGACAAGAACAAAAGAAGTATGCCGGGCATGGTCGGAATCGAACGGAGAGAGACGTACCAGGCGATGGACGCCATGCTCGGACTTCAGGTAGCCGAAAGCATAATCACCTTGAACCTGAATAGTCACGCTCTTCAGGCCAACTTCCTCACCGGGGGTAGTGTCGAGTATCTCCGCCTTATACCCGCGCCGTTCCGCCCAGCGCAGATACATCCGTAACAACATCTCCGCCCAATCCTGAGACTCGGTACCGCCGGCGCCGGCGTGAATCGAGAGGAGGGCATTCCGGCTATCATACTCGCCGCTGAAGGCTATCTCCAACTCCAACTTATCCAGACGAGCCGCCAGTTCGGCAATTCCAGGCTCAATCTCAGGCAGCAACGACGGCTCTTCCTCAGCCAGCGTTAAATGCTCGGCGATTTCCGCCGCCTTTCTCTCCAGGCCGCGCCACTTTTCCACCAGCTTTTTCGCCTCGGCCAACTTCCGCATTGTACTCTGGGCCCCGGCGGGTTCAGACCAAAAGTCGGGCTGGGCCGACTGTTTCTCCAGGCTAGCAACTTCTTCTTCACGCGCCGTAATGTCAAAGACGCACCAATATGGAAGAAATTCTCGCCTGTAAATCTTTAACTTGCTCTCTCTGTGCTGACATTGATAGGCCTCCTTCCTGCAAAACATTCCGATTATAGTGTTTCTCCTGTCCGATGACAACTTTTGAATTCAGTCCCGACGAGGCGGGACTCTTGCAAAGAATTTTTAATTGGTGTATAGTAGACCGCATTAGTTTTGGTTTAGGTTATCACAGCTTAAATCATCCATAAGTCACGCAAGCATTGGATGACCAACCCGACTAAAATATTGACAGGAGGCCATCCAATGACTTATCAGGAGAAGTCGCTACAATGCACCGACTGCGGTATTGCGTTCCCCTTCACCGCTGAGGAACAGGAGCTCTTTGCTTCGCGGGGTTACACCAACGAACCAAAGCGCTGTGCCCCATGCCGCCAGGCGAGAAAATCGCAGCGCGTCGGCAGCGACTCCAGCTACGGCTCAGGTCCTCGACGCCAGCTTTTCCCGGCAGTATGTGCCACATGCGGCAAAGAGACCGATGTACCCTTCCAGCCCCGCGGCGATCGCCCGGTTTACTGCAGCGATTGCTACCGAAAGACCAAAGCGACTGGATAAGAATTAGGTTGAGATCCAAACGGGGCGGGCTGGACATACGAGCCCGCCCCATTTTCTTTTCTACTTCGCCGGCCGCATCAATCGTGCAAGCTCAGTCGCCAGGACAAAG
>JAUSEB010000113.1 GCA_030650495.1 Armatimonadota bacterium
GAGGAACGACGAGGAATCTGCTTTTCAGAGACCATACATTGTGCTTAAAAGCAGATTTCTCGCTTCGCTCGAAATGACGGGTCGCGCTAAGTTATGCCTTTTTGAACACTCCCTCTTTGAAGCCGAAGATAAGTTGAATGCTTCGGTGTTTCGGGATTTGAATGGAGCGCAGCGGAATGGAAATCCCGAAACAAGCCACGGATGTAATGTTGAAGGAGAGCGCGTCGGCGGCAAGACCCTTAAACCCTCAACATTCAACCTTCAACTATCTCTCGACTCCCTTTCGTACTCCCTAACGCCCTCGCTGTATAAGTCACCGCCGTGGCAGTCGTTAATCACTATCACCGGAAAGTCTTCCACCACCAGGCGTCTGATGGCTTCCGGTCCTAAATCTTCATAAGCGACGATCTCGCAAGCCTTTATTCTACGGGCAAGAAGCGCCGCCGCGCCGCCGGTTGCTCCGAAATATACCGCCTTGCGCTCCACAATTGCGTCACGCACCGCCTGGCTGCGCAAACCCTTTCCGATCATCCCTTTGAGGCCATTTGCCAACAAAAGCGGAGTATAAGCGTCCATTCTCCCGCTGGTGGTAGGCCCGGCTGAACCGATCACCCTGCCCGGCTTCGCGGGCGTTGGCCCAACGTAGTAAATTACCTGCCCGCGCAAGTCCACGGGTAGTTTTTCCCCCGCCTGCAGGAGTTCAAACAACCTCTTGTGCGCCGCGTCCCTGCCTGTGTAGATGACTCCTGAAATCAGGACTTGGTCGCCCGCCTTCAAACCGGCTATATCGGTGTCGCTGAGAGGAGTTGTAAGTCTCTTCGGCTCCGTCATTTTAGAGCGTCACCTCCTTATGCCTGGCCGCGTGGCATTGGATGTTGACCGCCACCGGCAGGCTTGCGATATGGGCGGGAAAAGTCTCGACGTTCACCGCAAGCGCCGTCACCGTTCCACCGAGACCGGCAGGGCCGACCCCCGTGCGGTTCACCAGATCGAGCAATTCCTCCTCCAGCGCCGCGTCATAAGATTTGGCGCTTTTTTGGCCGATCTCTCGCAGGAGAGCCTTCTTTGCTAATATAGCGGCCTTCTCCATCGTCCCGCCGATTCCAATCCCCACTATAATCGGTGGACATGGGTTCGATCCCGCGGTCTTAACCAATTCAACAACAAAACGCTTCACCCCTTCGACACCATCCGACGGCTTCAGCATCCGAATGCCGCTCATATTCTCGCTGCCGCCGCCTTTTGGGGCCAGTATAAGCCTCAGCCTGTCGCCCGGGACGATCTCCGTATGAATGACAGGAGGAGTGTTATCCCCCGTATTTACTCGTTCAAGAGGGTGCGCCACTATGGACTTGCGGAGGTAACCTTCCTGATAGCCTTTCCTCACGCCCTCTTCAATTGCCTCGTAGAGACTGCCACCAGTGACGTGGACATCCTGGCCTATCTCAGCGAAAATAACCGCGAAGCCTGTATCCTGGCACAACGGGACATCCTCCTTACTCGCGATCTCCGCGTTTTCGATAAGCTGATCGAACACGTTTTTGCCCGTCGGCGACTCCTCATGTGCCTTTCCACGCTCAAATGCCTCGCGCACATCCTCCGGCAGATAGTAAGCCGCTTCGATACACATGCGAGCCACCGCGTCCGTAATGGCGGATACTTGTACCTCTCTCATAGAAACCTCATGATTTGAACTAAGCAGTTGGGATATTGAAAACTCATTCAGTGGCCTAATTATATAGCAGCGGATGCAAGCGCGCAATGCAGATAAGCGCTCAGGGTTGGTGATTACCACGTCATGCTGAACTTGATTCAGCATCTATTCTACAAAGGGACAGACCCTGAATCGAGTTCAGGGTGACGTGTAATTCTCATTAAGAGTGAACTGTTACCAATGTGGCTGATATATGCGAACCTATGTTCGTTATTAAATAAGAAAAACGGATGCGTTGAGGGCGTATAAGAGGACTAGCTGGCCATATCCAGCTCGTTTACTTCTTTGTTGGAAACCCAGTTGTCGCAGTCGAGGCGCGAGCAGTAGAACATCTTCTTACGCCGGCCGTTGGACATAACCACGTCCGCGATGTACGCGTTGTCGCAACGAACGCAAAGTATCGGGTCCATTATCTTAATTACTTTTAGCTTACTTGATTCCTCGGTCATTTTTACTCCGTTATGCGCGCTGATGTTCCCGCGACCGGCTCATCAGGAAGCCGTAGAAGTTTCTTGATCTTACGAATCGCCTGAGCTTCGGAGGCGTTGATCCTGAACAGCCCGGCCAAATTCTCCATCCTAAGAAGCTCTCTTACCTGGTACCCCTCGGCCACCAGATCGACGATGCCATAGCGTTTACGTATGGTTTCAAACGTATTCTTAAGCGATTCCAAAGCCTTGAGGTTCGCATTTGCCGCCTTTTTGAGATTAAGGACTATGTGATAGTGTCCCGCGGATGCGAGGGAGCTTATGGCAATTTCGAGTTTCTTCAGGGCAGCGTCATTAAGCTCCCCTACGAACTCGATCACGGGCACACCGGCCCAATTCCTCAACTTGACTCCACTACCGTCACCCAGGTCGGACATAGCAAGCCTCCTCACACACTATTATTGGTCACGTTGCCCGCATATTTAGGGGGGAATCCCGCAATTAGACAAAAACCTGGTAATTGTTGCGATTGGGGCCCCGGTTTAGATAGAACGCAGATGAACGCTGATAAGCGCAGATAAACACGGATGAAAAAGCTATCAGCTGTCAGCTGACAGCTGATAGCTAAAACCATCAACTCTTCCCTTTTCATCGTTGACAAGGAGCCGGAACTGACCTAAGATTCAAGGAGGGGTATTGTTTGGAGTATTCCCGCAATGCCCCATCACTGCTTACTCTCAGCGCCGCACAAGATTAGGAGGTATATTCGTGCCAGTTAAAGTCGGCGTCATCGGCGCAGGCAAGTTCGGAGTCAATCATCTCAACGCCTTCCGCCAGTTGTCGTATTCAGGCGTGGCGGAGCTTTCAGCGGTCGCGGAAGCGAGTCCAGCCCGCGCGGAGGAAGTTCGCAAGCAGTATGGCTGCCCTGTGTATCTGGATTATCGGGAAATGCTGGAGAAGGCCGATCTCGACGGCGTGACGATAGCCACTCCCGATCACCTGCACAAACAAATTGCCGTCGATTCAGCAAAGGCCGGCAAGCATATCCTTGTCGAAAAGCCGTTGGACACCACCGTTGAAGGCTGTGAAGCCGTAATCCAGGCCGCTAAGGACGCCGGAACGCTGTTGCAAGTGGATTTCCACAAAAGATACGACCCCGACCACCAGGCGCTGGAAAACCGCGTGAAATCAGGAGAGTTCGGCGACATCCTCTACGGCAGCGTTTATATGGAAGACCGCATCGAAGTCCCCGTGGACTGGTTTCCGCACTGGGCGCCGCACAGCTCGCCGGCATGGTTCCTCGGCGTGCACTTTTTCGATCTCGTCCGCTGGGTCATCAAATCCGAACCCAAGACCGTCTTCGCCACCGGAAGCCGCAAATTCCTGAAAAATACTTTCGGCGTTGACACCTGGGATTCCATAAATGCCAAGGTGGATTTCGAGAACGGCGCCGCGTTCAACTTCGATGTTTCGTGGGTCCTGCCAAGAGGATTTGAGTCGGTAGTCAACCAGGCTATAAGAATTGTCGGCACGAAGGGCGTTTGGGAGATCGACAGCCAGGATCGCGGCTCCCGCTCCTGTGTCGAGGGCGAGGGAATGCGGACTTACAACAACAATTTCCTCCGTGAGAAGACTGACAAGTTCGGAAGAACTATCTACCAAGGCTATGGCGCCGAAAGCATAGAAGATTTCGCCTACAACGTCGCGCTGCTAAAGAGCGGCAAGACACTTGACGATTTGGCCGGGACTTATCCCTCCGGCGAGGATGGCCGGGAGGTCACGAGAATTGCCGTCGCAGCGCATGATAGCATCAATACCGGCCAGGTAATCAAGCTGAGGTAGTTATGGCAGGATATGATCTTACCCCAATCTCCGTCCCATGCGTGGAGACGAAATACCGAACGATAAAAACGAAAATTCCCGTGCCGGAGTCGCTGCCGATTTTCGAGGCGCTGAAGACCTGCGAGCCGCAGTCCATGATGGGCCAGCCGCCGGTAGTGTGGCACAAGGCCGATGACTTCACTGTCTATGACAAGTGGGGGAATCGCTGGATTGACTGGTCGAGCTGCGTGCTGGTTTCCAACGCGGGCCACGGCAGGCGCGAGATAAAGGACGCTCTGAGGAGCGTCATCGACCAGGGACTTATCTCAAGCTATGTTTTCGTCCACGAGCAGAGGGCGGAGCTTTGCGGGATGCTGCAAGCAATTGCGCCCGACCCCGCGAGCTACAGCGTATTCCTATTGTCAACCGGAAGCGAAGCCACC
>JAUSEB010000059.1 GCA_030650495.1 Armatimonadota bacterium
CGTAATCTTTTGAGGTTGTTTTTGTTGATACCATAATCAATTAATCAAGACTCGGATCGAGTTGGTGTTTTGTTATTCGCAAAATTCGATATCCGGAACCGTGAGACCTAATTGCTGGGCAAACCATGAGCGGGTCGCCGCTTGATTACCGAGCGTGTCGATGAGCCGGTTTTCGAGCGCAAGCGCGCCCGGCATGGAGGAACCGTCGGCGAGCTTCGCAACATCCTCGACGGGAAGATTTCTATTCGCCGCGACCTGTTTTATAAACTCCCCGTGATATATCTTCAAGTCCCTCTCAAACAATGCGCGCTCGGCTGCTGTGAGCGGCTTGTTGGGGTCGCCGTAATCCTTGAAAGGAGCGGAGGCAAGTTGCACGTATCGCAAGCCATCTTTTGTATTCTTCCCGACATTCTCAAGATACGACATCGTTATCCCAATGGAGCCGACATCGGAGAGCGGCGATGCGAAGATGGTATCTGCGCCCGTTGCCGCGAGATAGCCGCCAGATGTGCCATATTCCCGTATGAGCGCAGCGACGGGAAGATTGAGGGCTTTGATGGCGTCGGCAAGTATTTCGGAAGCGACCGGCGTGCCACCGAGGGAATCTATCCGCACGAGTATCCCTTCGATATCCGGGTCGGATTCGGCACGGCGTAGCTGATTGAGGATATCGTCAACATTCGCTATTGGATATGCGTCCGCCGCCAGTGGGTCGGCAGGATCTCCCTCGTTACTCGGAAGCGTCGTGATATCTCCCGTAATCGGCACGACGGCAATGTTGCAGTAGCCGTCGCTCACCGTGAACTGCGCGTTGAATCCGGACCACTCATCATTCCAATCGCCCCATATCCAAAGGCCTCCCCAGAATGTCGCGAGGCCAACGATTGCTATGACAACAACGCGTACGATGTCTTGCACAAAAGGTCGGTTCATCATGAAGAGTATACAGCACATAAACAAAAACTCCGGCTCAATGCCGGATGTTCATAGTCTTCTATGAGCGGAGTCTTCGGGCGGGTACATCTGTTAATCTCCTTGCCGTCTTCAAAGCGGGACCCAGCTCACTCCCGAGTGGCTGGCAGAGAAAACCTAGGAACCGTTCAGCATGATTTTGCCAATCCCAGTATGCGAGTCGCCTCGCGCAAACGCAGTTGGTCGCCGTAGTTGCGGCACTGCTTCGGGGCTGCCGCTTACGCGGTCAACCTACTAACAGCAATTATATCATATCTAACGAGAAAAAGCAAGCATTTCGGGGCTAACTATATGAGCCGTTTGTCGGGTTAGAATAGAGCCATGACAGACGAAGATACATCCCAACCTCCAACACCCGCACCAGAGCCAACCACACCGGCACAGGAAGCGGCGTCAGCCGCTGTAGAGGCAGAGGCGACGCAAAGCGAGCCTGAAACCCAAACGGCTCAAATACCAGCCAGTGAGCCGTTGCCTCCTGAAGTTGAGCCCTTCGACTCCGTTCAGGACAAGCCGACACCGGATTCGACAAGCTCAC
>JAUSEB010000114.1 GCA_030650495.1 Armatimonadota bacterium
CAAGTCCCAGCAGTAGAGCCAGCCACCGCTGGGAACCCAGCGGGTCGCGCAGGGATTCCAAAACCCCTCCCACGTTGAGCCGCATGATCACAAACAGGAATAGCACCATTATCGCCCCGGCATAAACCAACACTTGCAACACCGCGACAAATTCCGCGCTTAGGACCAAAAAGAGCGCCGCCAGGCAGAAGAAGTTGAGCACCAGAAATAGCGCGCTGTGCACGGGGTTCCTCGCCGCCACTACCGCAATTCCGGCTCCAACCGCCACGGCGCCAAGGACCACGAAGATAATCAGCTCCGCCATCCGTAAAATTCTCCTTTTGGCTCCGGCTTGCCGGACGGCAGCAGCCTCGCTGATCGAGCCGACGCTATCGCAAGCGCAACCGCGACCAGAATCGCCAGGCTTATACTGATGGCGCTTAAAACAGGTATCGCCGATTGCGGCGCAAAGGCTTTGACAGCCGCCGTAATAAGCAGGTTAATCAGAGAGATCGGCAGCAGAATTTTCCATCCGAATCTCATCAGCTTGTCATAGCGCACCCTCGGCAACGTTCCTCTCACCCAGATCATTACATACAGCAGCGCGAACACTTTAACCAGGAACCACACCGGTTGCAGTATGACTATATTGGAGAACGGCCCGCGCCAGCCGCCCAAAAAGATAGTTGTAGCTATTGCCGTCACCGTGACCATATTGATATACTCCGCCATAAAGAACATTGCGAATCTGAAGCTGCTGTATTCCGTGTGATAACCCGCCGTTAGCTCCTGTTCGGCCTCAGGCAAATCGAACGGCGCTCTATTGGTCTCGGCAAATCCCGATATAATGTAGCATACGAACGCCAGAAACTGAGGCGCTATGAACCACACGCCGGCTCTTGCCTGTGCGTCCACCATATCTCTCAGGGTCAGCGATCCCGAAAGGAGAATCGGCCCCACCAACGCTACGCCAAGCGGCAGCTCATAGCTTATCATTTGCGCCGAGCTTCTGATCCCGCCGAGCAGCGAGTATTTGTTATTCGATGACCATCCAGCTAAAACGATCCCATACACCGCAAGCGAAGAAAGCGCGAGAATATAGAGTATCCCGATGTTAATGTCCGCCACCTGCATCACGATTCTGTGGCCGAACATGGTGAATTGGTCCCCAAAAGGCACAACCGCGAAGGCGATTATCGCGGGCGCGATACTTGCCGCCGGTGCTAGGAAATACACCAGCTTGTCGGCGTCTCGCGCTATGATGTCTTCCTTTAAGAACAGCTTGATCGCGTCGGCTATAGGCTGAAGAATTCCAAATGGCCCCGCGCGATTTGGCCCTATGCGCACCTGGATGTCGGCGATCACCTTCCGTTCCAGCCAGATCATCACGGGAACCATCGACATAAGCGCCACGAAGACTATGAAGGTTTTGACAATAGTTATGATGATCTCAACCGTCTGGAATGACATTATTTACTTTACGCCCCCACCATGCAGCGCTTTTGCGTTATGTGATACTCATATTCGGCGCGAAATCGGTCAATGCTGCTCATCACGGGCTGCGCGGCTGCGTCGCCAAGGCCGCAGAAGCTCCGTCCGTTGATGTTGAACGCCGCATCGTAGAGCTTCTCAATATCCCCCGGCTGTCCGTGTCCGCTCTCCAGCGCCTTGAGAATTTGAACCATCCAATACGTGCCTTCCCTGCACGGCGTGCACTTGCCGCACGACTCGTGGTTGTAGAACTTTGATAAATTAAGAGTGGCCCAAACTATACAAGTGTCCTCGTTCATCACGATAACACCGGCTGATCCCAGCATAGAGCCGGCTTCCATTACTGACTCGAAATCCAGCTTCACGTCCAAATGCTCCTCGGTCAACATCGGCACGGAGGAGCCTCCGGGGATAAAAGCCTTCAGCTTCTTTCCGTCTGTAATCCCTCCCGCGTGATCGAAAAGCAGCTCGCGGGCGGTTGTCCCCATAGGCAGTTCATAATTGCCAGGCTTATTAACATGGCCGCTGACGGAAAATATCTTCGTCCCTGCGCTTTTCTCCGTGCCGATAGACGCGAACCATTCCGGCCCGCGGTTGACGATATGCGGCGCGTTGCACAGCGTTTCTACGTTGTTTATCACAGTAGGCTTCGCGTAAAGCCCCTCTATTGCCGGAAATGGCGGTCGGAAACGCGGCCAGCCTTTCTTGCCCTCCAGCGAGTCTAACAGAGCCGACTCCTCGCCGCAAATATACGCTCCCGCGCCTCTATGAACGATCACTTCGAGGTTGAATCCGGAACCGAAAATGTTTTCCCCGACATATCCCTTTGCTCTGGCCTCTTCAATAGCCTCATCGAGTTTGCGGATCGGCTCGGTATACTCACCGCGCACATAGATATATGCCTTTGCCGCTCCAATGGCATAGCAACAAATCGCGATACCCTCAAGCAGTTGATGGGGGTTGCGCAGCATCAGCTCGCGGTCTTTGAACGTCCCCGGCTCACTCTCGTCCGCATTGACCGCCAAGTACTTCGGCCCCGGCGTCTTTGGGATAAACGCCCATTTCTTGCCTGTCGGAAAGCCCGCCCCGCCTCTGCCGCGCAGCATGGAGCGAGTGACCATGTCCGTAATTTCCTCCGGCGAATGGTTCTTCAACGCGGCCTCCAGGGCCTTATATCCGCCGTTGGCCAAATAGACATCGATTTTATCTATATCAGGGACATCCAAATGCTTGAACAGAACGTATTCCATCTATTCCCCCGGCTCCGTCCAGCCTAAATCGCTTAGAATACGGTCGAGCTTCTCTCTGGTGAGATTCCCGTAGTATTTATCGTCCAGCATCATCGCCGGAGCTTCGGCGCAATTTCCGAGGCATTCCACCGCATGAAGGGAGAATTTACCATCAGTGGTAGTCTCGCCGACCTTAATATCGAGCTTCTCAGACAGATACTCCATCAGGCTATCAGCGCCCAGCAGCGCGCAGGATAGAGTTGCGCAAATGCTAATCACGTGCTCGCCGACCGGCTTCTTATAGAACATCGTATAGAAGCTTGCTACGGCTCCGACCTCGGAGTGGGGGAGACTCAGCGCGTCAGCGACTTCAGCCACAGCTTCTTCCGGCAAATACCCGATCTGCTCCTGCGCCGCGTATAAGGCGGGCATGACCGCCGACTGTGGATTGTCGTATCTGATCGCCAGTTCCGCTATCTTGCGCTTAATCTCTTCGGACAAAATGGGGACTTGCGGCGTTACTCCCATTCCAACGCCCCCTTCCGCCAGACATAGACATATCCAATAGTCAGAATTGCAATGAATACTACCATCTCGATAAAACCGAACAAACCGAGCTGGTCGAAAACAACTGCCCACGGGTACAGGAACACAATCTCTATGTCGAACAGTATAAATAACATGGCGATGAGGTAGAATCGGATGGGGACGCGCTGCCGCGCCGAGCCTATCGGCTTCATGCCGCATTCATAAGGCTCGACCTTGGCAGGGTTTGGGCGCTTGGGACCTACATAGTAAGAGAGCGCTAGGGCGCCGATTGCAAACCCAGTGGCCAGTATTATTAGAATCAATACTGGAAAATAGGCAGATAACAAAGATTAGGACTCCTGTTCCGTCTTGGCCGCTATTGGATTGTCGTTCGTCCAGCCCGCGGCGTACGGGGAAGGATAGCACAATGAAAGCCGCATTTGCAAGTTAGCTTGCTATTGCGCCGGGACTTTTATGTCTTTCCCAATTCGACACAGGTATTAACCACGAATGCCAATCTGCCGACAATAAAAACAAGCCCAGGCGGAGTTGAGGGTTGAAGGTTGAAGGTTGAAGGAAACCTCCCCCTAACCCCCTCCTAAAGGAGGGGGAACTACTCCCTCCCCTTCAGGGGAGGGCCGGGGTGGGGTCTTATTCTAACTTCTAACTTCTAACTTCTAAATCGAGGTGGGGTCTGACCCATCACCCAACACCCAACACCCAACACCCATCACCCAGCTATAGCTCCCTTTTGCGGCTGCTAGTTGTCTGATATAATAGCTGAGGCTCGAATGGGCCGAGAAACGGGATTCGTCACACATGGCTTTGCTCAGAAGAAAACGGAAGAAGATAGAAGGATGGAACGAGCCGGATGCGCGCGACGGAAGGCTTACACGCCTAAAGGAGAGCATCCGCGGCAGCAACAGGGCGTGGGTTATTTGCTTTACCGGCGTGATCGTTCTGGGCGTCGGCCTTCTGATCGTTACCGCTCAAAGGGAGCAGTTCACAAGAGAAAAAGCGCTTCCTCCTCCACACCAAGAGCACGGTGTCTATATGGATTCCGCGCATCGCAAGTTTGTCAATGATTTCCACCGCCACATCCGCGGACGTCGGATAGACGGGCGGGCTAAGTTCGTCAACTCCGGGCGCTTTCAGATTATAGTTCCCTCAGACATGAGCGAAGACGATATAGCCATCATGTCACGGGTGGCCGCCAGAGGCATCCTCGAAAGGTTCCATAACGCTCCTTATGTCTACGTATATACTTACGATAACAAAGGACCTACCACAATCAAGATGATCGCCGAAACCCGTTGGGTGAAACGGCGAGACGGCTTTGAAGTCCGGTTTATAGGCGCCGAGAACGAAGAAGAGGAGTTCGAAGAGTTCAAAGAATACGCGCGTTAAACCAAGCTGCCCCCCGAATAGCTTGTAAGCCTCCTGGGTATACTACCTTCAAAACCTACCGGAGGCGCTCTCATGCTTCATGAATTATCACACGTTATAATGCTTAGGCGTGACAATCGTATTTTCTCGATATTATCCCTGATAACCACAGCAGCGCTGCTATATATATGCGCCACTCCAGCCCAATGCCAGGACACGAGCGGTCCGAGAGGGATAACAGTGAGTGGGCAAGGGGAGGTTTTCGCTGCCCCGGATATAGCGCGTATCAATATAGGCGTTGCGACGCGGAATAAGGACGCAAAAAAGGCTGCCGAGGAAAATGCGGCAAAAGCCCAACGAATTATACAGGCTCTGCAAAACGCCGGCATCGCCAAGAAGGATATCCAGACCACGCAGTACTCCGTGGAAGCGATGTTCGACTACAAAGTCCAGCCGCCGCGACTCACCGGCTATCAAGTATCCAATATGGTGAGGGTGGTTGTGCGCGACATCAAAAAGACGGGTGATATTATCGACCGGTCTATTGCGGCGGGCGCGAACAGTATTCAGGGTGTCTCGTTTGAGGTGGAAAACGACACGCAGCTTCGAAATGACGCTCTAATAAAAGCTATTCAGGAAGCAAAAGCAAAGGCGAGCCTCATTGCGCAGACCCTCAGTGTTCGACTTGGCGGTTTGATCGCGGTAAATGAAAGCGTCGGGGGGCCGATTTACCCCATAGCTTATGCTCGCGTCGCAGCCGCTGAAGCCGCGCCAACCCCAATCCTGCCGGGGGAAGTAAGGGTCACTGCATCAGTTTCTCTTACTTACGACATAGCGCGTTAGCGTCCGTTGCTGCGCTGAAGTAAGAAGTCAATCGAGAAGCGGTTTTCGTCGCGTTTGCCAGTCGCAGAAGACTGTACGATAACACCACGTGTTCCCGGTCGGCATACCGCAAAGGAACCACAAGCAAACCGCGGCGCTCTCGACGGTTCCTATCCTTAACCGCCTGTTAAGCCCGATGGTTAGAACAACGCCTAGAGTGTTAGATAATGTCCTTCGTATGCGGCCTAGAAACAACCCTAAGCCTGTCAGAGCCGCATAAGCGAACCCATAATGTTTACGTATATATAATAGTCTGCTGCGTTCTACTTCTATTTCCGCTCCTATTCGGACGAGCTTGGAAGACAATCCGCTCAAGTGAATTATCCTTGCTTCGGGAACGAGCAAGAGCCGCCATCCAATGTTCGCCAGTCGCCTGCATAAGTCTTCATCCTCAGAGTAGAAGAAGAATGACTCGTCAAAGCCCCCAATTGCCTCAAATGCGTCGCGTCTGACCATGATAGCGGCGCCACAAAAATACGCCTGGCCGGAAATATCGTCGCCATCCGCCATCAACTTTGCCAACCTTGCCTTCGCGCGTTTCCGGGCGGCTGAGAATAGAACCGCAATTGGACTGCGTATATAGGATACTACGCTCTGGTCATCGTTGCCATTTCGATCAAGAAGCCGCGGCGCAACGATTCCCGCATTGGGACTTGCCTCAAGTGCGGACGCAAGCAAGTCGATGGATTTCGGCAAAACCAATGTGTCACTATTCAAGAACAGAAGGAAGCCTCCGGCGGCTTTTCCAGCCCCCATATTACAGGCGCGAGAGAACCCAAGGTTCTTTTGACTTTGCAGCACGGTGACTTGAGGGTGTTTTTCGTAGATAGCTTGGACGGACCCATCGGAGGAGTCGTTATCGGTGATGATAATCTCGTAGTCGTAATCTGGAGGATTGTCGTCTATTGCCGCCAGACAGCCAAGCAGCAAATCCTTGGTATTGCGGCTGGGTATGATAATGCTTATCATTGCGCGCCGTTGATCCAGGGTCAATCTCCTTCTATCACTGCTCTTGCCGAGTTACGTAACTGGGCAACGATGGGATGGAGTTCAACGTTTGGTACATCGACATGTGCTCAGCCGCTTTTTTAGCCGTCAGCGTCGATGGCATAATCCTGTTCAAAACCCAGTACCAGGCTGCGCATTGGCCGTGGTGTAATAAACGCCAGAATCGCCACTTGCGGTAGGTGAAGCCGTGCTCATGTTTCTCACGCAAGATGGCGAGTCCCTTGATGAGTCGTCGCTTATGCTCAACAGGATCAACCTGGCTGCAGCTCGCGCGGCACACGTGTGTGATGGAGTAGTTCGGTGCAAAGGCTATTTTCCATCCCGCATTGTGCATTCGCCAACACCAGTCCAAGTCTTCGAAGAACATGAAGAATGTATCATCCAGCATGCCCACTTGGTCGATTACCTCGCGCTTTACCATCAGGTATGCTCCCCAAACGTGGGCGCATTGGATTAGCTCTTTTCCTATGGTGTGGTTGGCTCCTCCGACGGTAGGTCCATGAGGGAAGTGGAAGTGATACGATTCCTGCGCTACCCCATCTGCGCCGACCAGAGTACATCCGAGAGCGCCAATGGAAGGATCACTATGAAGTAGTCGCAGGGTTTCCGGTAGTACGTCAGGGTTGATTACAGTGTCGCTGTTAAGCAACAAGACATTAGGGGTTGCCGATGCGGCAATGGCCTGATTATTGGCTCGACTAAATCCAACATTATTAGAGTTCTCGATGAGAATTATCTGAGGAAAATCCGCGCGGACCATGTCCGCGCTGCCATCCGAAGAGCCATTATCTACCACATAAGTGGTGAACTCTGTAGCACACGATTTCGAGTAGATGGAGCTTAAGCAGTTATGCAGGAGATCACAGGTATTCCAATTCACTATTATGATGGAGAGATCGGGTCTTTTGGGAAGATAGCATTCCATCATAGTCTCCCGGAGAGATATAATCAAAGCTAATTGTCGCAGATATCAATCTGAAATCCGTTGCAATAGCATGGCAGACACAGAAAAAGGCAGGACAACGCTACCGCTAACCCGCCTTGGGATCTCAAAAACCACATAATGTAAGCGCGCAAGTAAGGTAGGTGAGACCGACCTGGGATCTCCGGCTGAAGTTAGAGTAGATCATGTTCTGCCCATCCTAAGATGGGACAACCGTCTTATCTTCAGCGCTCTTATCCTTAGAAAGGAGGTGATCCAGCCGCACCTTCCGATACGGCTACCTTGTTACGACTTCGTCCCCCTCACTCCCCACACCTTCGACCGCTCTTTCCATTGCTGGTTAAGCCACG
>JAUSEB010000116.1 GCA_030650495.1 Armatimonadota bacterium
TGCGCTATCAGAGACAATCGCACCGGCGCGATATTGTTCCTTGGTTCAATTGTAGACCCACGCTTAAACTAACTAAGAGGGGGAGCCTGTGTGGCTCCCCTTCTTGAATTTCCGGCATACTTTCCGTAGTTGATTAAGCGATAGCTTCTTCGCCTTTCTCTCGCGTGCGGATTCGCATTGCGTCGTCAATCTTGAAGGCGAATATCTTGCCGTCGCCGATGTCCCCGGTAGAGGCCGCGTCCGCGATGGCGTTCATTACGTTTTCCACCATGTCGTCGGCGACGACTGTTTCGATCTTTACCTTATCGAGGAGGTTGATCGTGTATTCCTGGCCTCGATAATGCTGAGTCCGCCCGCGCTGCTTTCCACATCCCATCACGTGGGAGACCGTGAGTCCGGTCAGACCGATCTCATCCAGCGCTGTTTTCACTTCGTCCAGCTTCTGTGGTCTTATGATGGCTTCAATCTTGATCATAGTAATCCTCCGTTCTGTTACCTCAACTCGAACTCAGGGTAAGCGACAAGGCCGGTTTCAGGCATATCAAGTCCGGTGATTTCGTCGTCCTTGCTTACGCGTATGCCCATGATTTTTTTCTGCAGAGTGAAAAACACAAAGCTTGCGCCAAATGCCCATACGCACAAAGTTAGAACCCCCAGCAGTTGTGCGCCGAGCTGTCCAAATCCACCGCCATGAAACAGTCCAGTCACATTGCGGGCCACTCCGTTCAACCCGCCGCCGTATGTGCCGTCGGCGAATAAACCGACCGCCACTACTCCCCACAGGCCGTTCATCCCGTGAACAGCAACCGCGCCGACAGGATCATCCACATGTATTTTATCGAGGAACGCGACTCCCGCGCACACCAGGACGCCTGCAACGGCCCCTATTATGAAGGCTTCGCCGGGCGTCACAAAGGCGCATGGAGCGGTTATTGCGACCAAACCCGCCAACATGCCGTTTGCCGCCATCGTCGGGTCGGGTTTCCCGACCTTTATCATCATGTACGTTACCGCCGCGGCTGCGCCTGAAGCCGATGCCAGCATAGTCGTGACCGCGACCAGGGCTATTCGCAAATTGCCGGCCCCGGATGCCCCAAGTGTACTGCCGGGGTTGAAACCGAACCACCCGAAAGCAAGTATGAAAGTTCCTAAAATAGCCATCGGGATGTGATGGCCGGGGATGGCATTGGCGCTGCCGTTTCTGTTGAACTTACCGATTCGCGGACCGAGAACAATCGCTCCCGCCAACGCGCAAAGTCCGCCGACGGCGTGGACTACTCCCGATCCGGCGAAATCGACGTAGCCGTTGCCCAGACCGAAGTTCGCTCCGAGCTGCGAGAGCCATCCTCCTCCCCAAGCCCAGTTTCCGAAGAGCGGGTAGAGGATCATCGACATGAACAAGCCGTAAAATAGAAAGGCGCTGAGCTTCCATCGTTCGGCCATCGCCCCAGTCGGTATAGTAACAGCAGTGTCCATAAACACCATTTGGAACAAGAATAACGCGCAGACCATTACATCGTAGTATTGTCCTGTCAGCAGAAATCCGCTACATCCGAACAGCCCGAATTTCTTGCCAAAAAGGCTTATGGCAAACTCATGTCCGCCAGCAAGGGTGGGGGTTCCGCCCAAATTGCCGATCGCTCCGGCGGCTCCATACATAAGCGCAAAACCGCATATATAAAAACCGATGATTCCTATGGCGTACACCGAAAAGTTCATGAACATGGTGTGCGCCGCGTTCTTGGCTCGCGTGAAGCCTGTTTCCACCAGCGCAAAACCGGCCTGCATGAACATAACAAGAAACGCCGCCACAAGTGTCCATACAAGATTGACGCCAATCCTGTTTTGGCCCACTGTGTCGGCCAGCTTCGCGGCAAACGGCTCCGATTTTTCCGCCGTTTTGATGTCCTCCGCCGTGGGGGACCCGCTTGTCGCGCCGATCACGTCTTGCGCCGAGCCGGTTGTCGCTCCGGCAGGGTCGGCGGCCAGTACAGCCACCGAAGACGCGAGTGATAGCGCCGCGCAGAGCA
Organism: Armatimonadota bacterium; assembly: GCA_030650495.1. Classification (GTDB taxonomy): domain Bacteria; phylum Armatimonadota; class UBA5829; order UBA5829; family JAUSEB01; genus JAUSEB01. The sequence goes on from JAUSEB010000116.1 coordinate 2,031, forward strand.
AGATGACCAAGATGATAGGGTTGATCTTCAACATTCCGTTTTCTACCTTCCTTTCCTTTGATGCGCCCAATAACGAGGAGAATAGACCTGCCGTTGCGGACTTCCTCGTCCGCACAGGCAGGCTTCGTGTGGGCTTTACACAAAGATGATAACGCCTACTTGTTTCCACGGAGTTTCCCGGCTATTTCCGAATCGTTAATCTCAAGTTAACCTTAGATTTCCGCGCATTTAGTCTCCGCGATGCTGTGCTGGCCTCTATTTCATTAACAAATCCACAAAAATATGCTTAAAAGGCTTTACAGTTTTTGAGCTTGCTTTTAAACTTCCGCAGCTCAGCCGTATCGAAACTTAGGACAGTGTGCGGCGAGGGAAAAGACTCTCTCCACATCCTCCGAACGGAGGATGTGGGGGAATTCAGGAGGTAGAATTTCCTGGTGACGACGTGATGTTGATTAACATTGGTATCACCAAGTTCTTCTGATCTGAAGTAATTGACATAAAGCGAGAGGCCCTCCGGCCTCTCGCTTTTTTTGGACGTCCAACCATCAACAAATAAACTCTACGTGCGGCGCCGAATCAAGGTAGAGTTTGTTAATAACTGTTGCGCTTTTTGGGTATAGAGCTTTATGGATGCTCGTCAATCTCACCAATTTCACTGGTTGTTTGGTTGACCCGGGAACACGGCAGCCGTAGAATTCTGAAGTAAATATCCGGCTTGGCGCTATAAGCGAATTAAAGCCATAGGGATTACAGTAGTGAACTATTTCGGGAGTTTTACGTGTCGAATGACGGCGGACTCGAATTTCATATTCAGCCTCAGATCAGAAGACCAAAGTGGATAGGGTATTCATTAACACTCTTATTGGAAATTGGCCTCACCTGGGGCCTTAAATCTCTGTACCCTTTCTTCCCCATTGCAAGCTTTCCCATTCCATACGTTTTATTGATGATGGCGGTCGCCTATCTTTTCGGCGAAGGACCGGCAATTCTGGCGTTTTTCGCGGGCCTGGCGGCGTATATATATTTCTTCGTATATCCACTGCATTCAGGCTGGCCGTTAGCAGTGGACGCCAACGATTGGGCAAGGATGGTGGCATATTTATTGGGGACAGCAATTGTTGGATTTGCGACAGTCCTGATGAGAAGATCCGGCGCGGCGCTGCGGAACCTTGCCGAAGAACTCGCTCATGCCAAGCAGCTTGCCGAGCAGGGATATAGTGAGCTCAACGCAATCCTTTCCAGTATGGCTGATGCGGTCATAGTGATAGACGCCGGCCGAAAAGTAGTCTTTGCAAATGAGGCCGCGCTAAACATAGTCAAAATAAACCGGCAACTGGGACAGTCCGTCGAAACCTGGATTGAAGCCGCAAATGTGCGCAATTTGAACTCCATTCCGGTTCAGGTAGATGATCATCCACTGGTAAAAGCTTTGCGAGGAGAACTAGTATCTGAAGAAATTCTGCTGATCGCAGGCGGTTATGGACCCGATACAGTAGTCAGTGCGGCAGCCGCGCCGGTTCGCAGCCCTTCCGGCGATATTACCGGATCCGTAATTGTCGTTAGAGACATTACATTGCAGGCGCGCCTGCAGGAGGAGGTCGAACGGCAAAAAACACTGCTGGACACCTTTATGCAGAATGTGTCCGTTGGACTTATATTCCAGGACCGGGAAATGAGATGCGCGCTGGCTAATCTGGCGCTGGGGGAGATAAATCATATGTCGATTGAAGATATGATTGGTAAAACACCTCATGAATATCTTCCGCCTGAGCTGGCAAAGCGGGTAGAGGCGGCATTGCAGGCGGCCTTATCGGGTGAAACTATATTCTGGCGGGATGTTGTGGCCAATATGGACGGGGAGCGTTCGTTCAACATCGAACATATACCGATTACCGCATCCAACGGAGATATCATCGGAACAGGGACTGTCATAGTGGAGACGACTGAACAGGTGAGAGCGCGACGGGAGTTGGAGCGCGTATATGAAAGAGAACGCCGGATCGCTGAAACCCTTCAGGCCAGTCTGTTGGGCGCCGTGCCTCACAGAATTGGTGAATTCGAGTTCGAAACCGTCTACCGCGCCGCTTTGGAAGAAGCGAGAGTGGGAGGCGATTTCTATGACGTGTTCCGCATATCCGAGGACAAGGTAGGCATAGTGATTGGAGATGTATCGGGAAAAGGTCTGACCGCCGCTGTTCACGTCGCCACTGCCAAATACACGATTCGCAGCCGGGCTTATGAGACCAACAGCCCGGCAAGTGTTATGCTGCGCACGAATGAATCCCTTCTCCGTGAGATGGAAGTGGAGGGATTTGTAACCGTATTTTTGGGGATTCTCGACCGCCGAACACGAACAGTAACCTACGCCAACTGCGGCCACGAGCCGGTGTTATTATGGAATTCCTCCGAACGGCTGGCGACGCTCGTTGCTCCGACAGGACCGGCGTTAGGCGCGATGAACGATATTGTATGCGAAGAAGGAACGCTGCGGATTCATCCGGGAGATGAGCTTTTACTCGGCACGGATGGGTTGTTTGAAATTCCATGCCCCCAACGCAAAGGGGCAGACCGCGGGGAATATATGGAGGTTGGCGAGCTGCTGGGCGTATATCACGATCTCAAATGCTCCGGCCACTCCTCCGCCGCCATGCTGCTCCAGCGTGTATTGGAGCGCTGTGGGTGTGATCTAAGGGACGATGTCGCGATTCTAAGGATGACTTTGCGCGATACGTCCTTCGAGGAATGAAGCATCTGGCCGATTGGGTTGTAGCGGTCTTTTGAGGGAGTCGAGGGACGACCCCACCCCGATTTAGAAATTAGAAGTTAGGAGTTAGAAGGGGAGAAGGAGTAGGTACCCCTCCTTTAGGAGGGGGTTAGGGGAGATATCCCTCACCCCTCAACTTTTCAACCCTCAACCCCGGCACAAAACCGGACTTCGGTGTTTCGGGATTTGAATGGAGCGCAAGCGGAATGGAAATCCCGAAACAAGCCAAGCCTTCAGGCGCATATAATTGGACTTTTGAAGGAATTATCTACATCGAAAGCAAAATAGCCCTCAGGGGGACTGATCACATGTGGTTAATTCCAATAGCTGCAATTGGACTCATTGTCATTTGGGTGGTTGCGACGTACAACGGGTTTGTCACGCTTCGCAATCGAGCGAACAACGCCTGGGCGGACATTGACGTTCAGCTCAAACGCCGTCACGATCTGGTTCCTAATCTCGTGGAAACCGTGAAAGGATACGCGGGGCATGAGAAAGGCGTTCTGGAAAACGTGACGAAGTTCAGGTCCATGGCTATGCAGGCTCAAAGCGCGGAAGAACGAGCAGAGTCGGAGAACATGCTCACCGCGGCCTTAAAAACACTCTTTGCAGTAGCTGAGAACTACCCGCAGCTCAAAGCCGACCAGAATTTCCGAGACTTGCAAGCTCAATTGGCTGAATTGGAAGATCAAATTCAGATGGCGCGGCGCTACTATAACGCGATTGTGCGCGATCTGAACACGAAACGGGAGATGTTCCCATCCAATATCATCGCCAACATGTTCGGCTTCACGCAAATGGAATATTTCCAGATCGAGAACGAGGAAGAGCGCGAACCGGTGCAGGTCAAATTTACATAGGCGGGCTAAAATGCGAAAGCTACTATTAGCGGTTTCTCTCATATTCTGCGCCGCCATTCCTGCTGCCGCCTGGCGAATTCCCAGCATCGATGTCGCTATAGATGTGCAGCGCGACAGCAGCGTAATCGTCACCGAAACCATCGTCGCCGATTTTACCGATGATCCCCACCACGGCATATACCGCGACATTCCGCTTACCACAAAGGATAGATACGGCAACAAGCGCCGTTTGCGATTGGAAGTGTTGGGAGTTACTGATGAGAATGGTCATGATCTCACCAGGAAGATAGAGCCATCGTTCAATAATATGCGCGTAAAAATCGGCGACGCCGATACGCTCGTTGAGGGGATCAAAACCTACGTCATACGTTATAGAGTAGTCAGGGCCGTCGGCTTCTTCGATGAAGGCGATGAGATATATTGGAATGCGATTGGTTCGGAATGGCAAGTTCCCGTCGAAAAAGCAAGTTGCATCGTAACACTATTAGCTAGTGTTCCATCGGGAGCGCTCCACGCAACTTCTTTTACAGGCTATTACGGCTCAACTACATCGGACGCCGGCATAGCGATGGTAGGCAATAACGCCGTGCGATTCCAAATGAACAGGGCGCTGAGTCCAGGCGAGTCGATGACCATTGTGGCCGGTTGGCCCAAGAATATCGTTACTAAGCCTCCAATAGGGCAGAGAATCATCTGGTTTGTAACTGATAACGGCTACTTCTTCCTCCCGCCGGTTTTCTTCTTGTTCCTGTTCTGGCTATGGAGGCGGGCCGGTCGCGACCCCTACACCGGCAAATCCGAGACAGTGATGTATGATCCCCCGGACGATCTCAGACCCGCCGAGTTGGGAACCATCATCGATGAACGGGTGGATATGAAAGACATCGCGGCTTCCATCGTCGATCTGGCCGTGCGGGGTTATATGACGATAAAAGCTAACGTGGAGCCTGGTCTATTCCACTCAAAGGTGGACTATAAGCTCCAGCTCAGGACGCCGTATGCGCAAATGTATTCTGAAGAAGCGCTCACGCCTTTTGAACGCAATCTCATTGAGGCTATCTTCGACGGTGATGATACTCGTTTGATGTCAAGTCTGAAAAACCGTTTCTACCTCCATCTGGATGGCCTCAAAGACGCATTGTACAACGCCATGGTTACACGTGGCTACTTCAACTCCCGCCCGGATTCGGTAAGGACAAGCTATATGGTTGGGGGTTTTGCCATCGCTGGTCTTTGCATCCTCCTGCTTTTCTTCTTCTCGGCGATCATAAATATTCCGATTGGATGGTTTCTTGCGGCTGCCGTCTGCGGCCTGGCTCTGGCGGCGGTTTCCCGGACTATGCCCAAGAAGACAAAAAGCGGCAAGAACGCGCTGGTGGGAGCCAGGGGATTTGAAGAGTACCTGTCGCGCGCGGAGAAGGGCATGATTCAGATGCAGGAGCGCGAAGGGTATTTCGAAAAGTTTCTACCTTATGCCATGGCGTTTGGGATTGCCGACAAATGGGCTCAGGCGTTCGAGGGCCTGGACATAAAGCATCCTGATTGGTATGTGGGAGACGGCGGAATATTTCGCCCGGCTATCTTCGCGCACGATCTTACTAATGCTTCACAAGGCTGGGGCGGGGTTATGACCTCCCAGCCTCGTTCAAGCGGTAGTGGCGGCGGCGGCTTTGGCGGCGGTAGTGGATTCTCCGGCGGCTCCTCCGGCGGTGGTGGAGGAGGAGGAGGCGGCGGAGCCTGGTAGGCGCAGATTAAAAACGCAGATATTAGTTGATAGTCGAGGGAAACCAGATGGCCCCGGACATCATGTCCGGGGCCTAATTACATCGGGCTATTTGCTGCCAGGTTTCGTTTCCAGGAATTCCGGCCTTACCGCCTCAACATATGCTACCCAGGAACCGCGCGCCATCCAAGGGTGAGCCTGCTTGTCTGCGGAAACGTCCTCCCCTTTAAGGACGTAGACCGGCATGATATAGGATAACCTTTGTCCCTCCTCCGTGCCTCCCTGCCAATACACGAGTTTGATCGAGTCTACATAACCGGTAGCATTCGCTATTTGTCCATCGGCAAGGTGCGCCTCGTGGGACCGCAGTTTCAGCAGCGCCTCTTTTGGCGATAGAATCGGAACCGTGCGATCAGCAACAGCGCGCTGCAGATTACTCCCAATTGCGACAACCTTTCCCCCCGCTACGACCTCGACATAGACTCTGCCCACAGGTAACCCGTTCAACTCGGCTATATATGAAGAGCTACGAGCGAGGATTATTTCTTCAACCATGTAACTCGGGCCGACGCTGGAAAAATGGACATTACTGAACAGCAACGGTTTAATGCGCGATAAAAAGGCATCGGACACCTTGCGTACTTGCGCATCTGATGGGGCTGGTTTGTCAATTGTCGAACCAAACCGTGATGAATGGGAGGCTGAAAACTGCCCGTTCGGCCAAACTCTTACCTCCCAGTCCCCGATAGTCTCCTCCAAAGGGGCGCATTTGGGTAGACCGTCTCGCAGCAACGGCTCCGGCGTTCGCGCGATTCGGTCCAACGCAGCCTTGTTCTTTGGAGTTAATGTGATCGGCAGGGCGCGAAACAGCTGCAGCATCACGGACTTTTGCGAAGGTATCGGTTGAACCTTATACACGCGAATATCCGATGGCATTGCTGGAAGTTCCGTACGCTCAACAAATTTGACAGGCCAACATACAGTCGCGACCTCGCCGAAAGGTATCCGTGGAAGTCGCTTGCTTGAACTGCCTCGCGTTTGCGTAACTACTACAATGATGCTAATGGTAAGAGATAATGCGATCAGCCAGGTGACAACTCTGCGATTGCGATTGTTCGTGGTAGAACTCCTTTCCAAATAGCAGCATACGGTAACTATTTCCGCCTAATCAACTCATCGGTATTCATCACGACAACCGCGGGCTTGCTCTTTACGCCGGGGACGATTAGGCTCGGCTCGTTGGAGCTTGCGTAGACTTTAGCTCCTTTTGAATCGAACGATACCGCGACCCACGACAGTGGTTTGGCGGACTTCACTTTCTCCTTGCCGTCAATCGTAACGCTAGCGCCGTTTACGAGTAGCAATGATCGCAGATTGCCGTTGACTCTTCGCACAAACAGCCGCTCTCCGACAAAGGATACTTTTTCCGAACAAAGCGACTTCTTGCCCGCCGATTTCTGTAGAATAAACAGGTCTTGCACTTTCCCCTGGATCATCTTGAACGCCGAAGAAAGCCCGTCCGCGCTCTTTTCCAGAACCTTGGGCTGTATTGGGGCCTGCTTGCCTTCAAACGGGAATAGCACGGTGTCTATTGCCGCAGGCAGTGTGGCTTCGGTTCTATAGATAAAAGTCGGCATTTTACTCGGCTTCTTAGCCTGTGCGCGCGGAACCCATCTGTCCGCGGTAGTCTGCTCGACCTTCAATCGCGACGGGTCAATTTGCGTAACAGCCACATTGCCGCCCTCGGCGAATGCGGTCTGCGCGGTTAGGGTGGCCGGGTCGAACTTGGCTTCACCGGGAACGAAATGCCATCGCTGCTCCAGCGAGTGTTTGCCTTCTCCCTCCGCGATGTCTCGGACAATCCAGTAATCCCTCACTCCCGGATCGCCATTTGCCCTGATGTAGAAAACTTCCCTGTTGTGATTCCCAGCCGCATAAGCCGCTATCCAACTGGATACATAATCGGCAACGGGCGTTGTGCTCCAGTTTCTGAACTCCGCCTTGACACGCTTGCCCTGGTCTTGCCCGTCGATGGTCATTAGGTTGTGTGAGACCGATCTGCCCAAAAGCGTGTGCTCCGGCGAGCCATACTCATACGATCCCGGATCAGCAATCAGCTCCCTGCCATAAGCGTAGAGCGTCACTTCATTTAGATCATCATGCCCATGCGCGCCGCGATACAGGCCATGGAGCATCAAATATCTGCCGTCCTCATAAGGCCGACCGGCGTTGCCCCAGTCGCTTCGCATAGTGACTACACCGCAATAGGGATAGAGCTTAGACAATTCTTTCGGCTTAGTTCCTTCCTTCCCGGCTGTTGCAACATAGAGCATATCCTGCCGTCCAAGCATTTCCGAATCGCTTTTAAGCGGACCTTTCTCATTGGTGTTTCCCCAGTCGCCGAGGAAAGGAGTTGTGCCATCAGGCGCCGCAAGGTACATGAAATACTCGGCCTGCCCCTCTAAAACATCTTTCAAGCCATCGGTGAAGTCGGTTTTTAATCCGCGTTCCTGGGTCAATTTATACAAACCTTCCAGTGGATTGTAGGACATTCGTTGGTATCCCGGCGCCGATTCCATTTCTACTCCATCCGGGAGAATGTCTTTCTTGATGCTGCCCGCAAGCCGCTTTGAAGCCGCCTCGCGCCAAATCTCGGCATTGGCAAATTCAGGGAAGTCTACCCCCAAATTGAACATCGAACCGTTCTGGGTAAACGACCAGTTGCCGCCTGCTCCTTCGCCATTCAAGATCAATGTGTCTGCGTTGTTAGCCAAATTGATAATGAATGCCATGCGTCCATCGAGCGTGAAGTAAGGTGATGTGACCATGTGAGCATAAGCTGTAAATCCGGCTCCGGCGCGAGTCCCGGCGTCGAGAGTCGCCCATACAGGGTCGGAACCATCTCCTCCGATTTTCGATTCACCCGGCGGCGGGTTGTCGAGATACCAGTCGATCAGAACGTCATTGAGTTTCTTGATATACTTCTCGTTGCCGGTATTGAGATAACCACTGCACAACGGCCCGCGCGGTCCGTAGCGGTTTATTCCGGTGTTCCAGAACGACGCCGCTATTGTACCATCAGGGTTGAAATCCGGCTCGCCTCGCCAGTTGATGTCCGGCCCGGCGTAACCCCGGCCCATCTCCTGCGAAGCGAAGCAATTCTGCATCGTCAGATCGGCGTACGTTGTGTCGAAATTCGGATTATATTTTGGCGGAGACTTACCAGGAGGTATGATAGGGACAGGTTTCTGCCGGGCTTCAAAGTAGCCGACCAGTTTGGCTATGGCTGTCTCAAAGTCTTCTTTTTCCACAGCAGCCTTGACCTCAGCGAGTTCCGGCAAATCGAGTTTGAACATCGCGAACATCTTTTTTAGATTGCCTACGCGGTCCATTGGCCTTTTGACATGAGTTTGGAAACAGAAGTCGAAATCCGCTTCTTTACCGGCCAAATACCCCTGCCCGGGCTTATAACTGTCTGAGCCTTTTCTCAGGCCAACCTCCGATAGTTTGCCATCGCCTTTGCCGACGTACGACAATTCAAAATAATAAGTGGTATTTGGCTGAACCCTGGCGTTTATCTCCCATTCAGGCCGCTCAAATTGGAAGCCGCGATATTCATACCATATCGTGTAACGGCCCAGGGAGACTTTCTTCTGGGGACTGTCCCACAGTACAAGCTCCACGCCTTCGCCGGGCTGCCAGTCAGCATTTGGTCGAATCCAGCCACGCACCCTGACGATCCTTTCCGTCTCAGTCCCAGTTATAAAGGTCTGGCCGATAGGCTCATCCTTGACTAGGTTCATAAGCAGATCGACCTTAAACATTTCGGCGCGATTTACCATAGGCGTCGTCTGGTCGAGATACATATAGTTCAGTATCTCGTCCAAGACCGGTCCAGCCCACAAGGGACAAGCCGTCATGAGCGTAAGCGCGCACGCCAACAGAAATCTTTTTATCAAAGTCCTCTCTTCTTGGTTGCCAACTATTGCCGGTGTTTTTATGCTGCGGGAACGGTGTATTTAGATAAAGCTTTGGACTAAGCATAATGCAGTTCCCGCAGCATATCACCAGTTAATAGCCAGACCTATTTCTTCTTTTTCAAATACCTCGGCGCAACTTCTATCGGCGGATTGACCAGTTCGCCCACATTCATGTTGTTGATAGAAACCTTTTTGCCGTTCGCCGGGACGCTTAATGACGGCTCCTCCGAACTGGTATAGGCCTTAACTTCTTTGCCATCAATCATGATGGCAACCCAGAGCAGCGGTTTCTCGGTCTTTACTATTTGCTTGCCGCCGATCTCCAAGCTGGTCCCGTTGATGAGCAAAGCCGATCTAAGCTTGCCGCCGATTTTGCGAACGAATAGCCGCTCGCCGTTGAATGAGACTTTTTCGGAAGCCAGCGTCTTGGCTCCCGCCGTCTTTTGGAAGACAAACAGGTCTTCGACTTTCCCCTGCGTCATCTTGAACGCGGAATCGAGTCCGTCCGCGCTTTTTTCAAGGGTTTTAAGTTGTGCGGGGATTGGCTGGGCGCCCTCAAATGGCACAAGCGCCGTGTCAATCGCCGCGGGCAGGGTAGTGTTGGTTTTGTAGATAACCAGAGGCATCTTCTGGGCTGGCTTGTTGCTGGTTCCTCTCGGATGCCAGGTGTCGGCGGTCGTTTCCTCTACTTGCAGCCGCGATGGGTCAACCTGCAATATAGCGAGATTTCCTTTGTCCGCAAAAGCGGTCTTTGCGACCAAGTCACTCTTGTTCACCGTCGCGCCGCTGTCGAGAACGAAATGCCATCGCTGCTCCAGCGAGTGATTGCCTTCTCCTTCCGCCGTGTCTCTCACTATCCAGTATTCTTTTGCGCCGGGATCGCCATTTGACCGGATATAGAACGCTTCCCGGTTATATCCACCGGATTTGTAGGCTTGCGTGAAGCTCGACAGGTAGTCGGCAATGGGCGTAGTAGACCAATTTCTGAAGTCCGTCTTGCAGCCTCTGTCCTGATTCCCCCCATCTATAGTCATAAGGTTGTGGGAGACAGCCGAGGTAAGATAGGTGTGCTCCGGTGAGCCATATATGTGCGACCCCGGATCGCCTAAAAGCTCTCTGCCGTAAGCGTAAACATTTATGCTGTTAACGTCAGCATGGCCGTGAGCTCCATAATGCAGGCCGTGAAGCATCAGGTATCTGCCATCTTCGTATGGCCTTCCGGCGTCGCCCCAATCGCTTCGCATGGTAACTATTCCGGTGTAAGGATAGAGCTTCGACAGTTCTTGCGGTTTAGCGCCTTCTTGGCCGCCGGTCGCAACATAGAGCATATCCTGCCGGTTGAACCGCTCGGCGTCTTCCTTTATGAGCGGTCGAGCCTTGTCGCCGCCCCAGTCGCCGAGGAAGGGATTACCGCCGTTTGGCATGGCCATATACATGAAGTACTCGGCATGCCTCTCCAGCAGGTCCTTTAACTCGTCGCCAAACGGGGATTTCACTCCTCTTTCTTTCAGCAGTTCATAAATATGCGCTACCGGCTTATAAGCCATACGCTGATAGCCTGGGGCCGACTCCCCCTCAACGCCATCGGGCATGTAATCCTTTTTGAGACCATTAGAGATGCGTTCCGTTGCCGTGTCGAACCACAGTTTGGAGTTCTTGAATTCGGGGAAGTTGACGGCGAAAGTCATCAATGAGCCATTCTGAGTGAACGCCCAGTTTCCACCCGCGGCTGCGCCAACCATTACCAGTGTTTCGGCATGATCCGCCATGGAGAAAATGTAACCCATTCTACAATCAAGAGTGAAGTTTGGTGACTTATGTATCTGCGAATATGCGTAGTAAGCTTGTCCAAGCCTGATTCCCGTGTTCAGCGAACTCCATACCGGGTCCCATGGTTGACCGCCAATATTGGATTCGGGCGGTGGAGGGTTGTCGAGAAACCAGTCAATGAACATATCATTCAGTTTCTTCGCGTACTTCTCGTTGCTGGTCTTGATATAAGCCCCACCCAGCACCGTTCGCGGACCGGATCTGTTCAATTCATAATTGCCTGCTATCTTTCTGCCCTGTTCGTCAAATGATACGTCCGCGCGCCAGTTGAGGTCGGGTCCGGCGTAACCTTCTCCCATTTCGCCGCTCATGAAGTAGTTCTGCATCGCCAAATCGGCCATCTTTGTGTCGTATGCCGGGCCATAGCCCGGCGTGTCTTTTTGGTTTATAACCGCCCATGGCTTCGTGCGCGCTTCGAAATACGATACTGTTTTCGTAATGGCCGTATCGAAGTCTTCTTTCTGGACAGCCTGCTTAACCTCCGCAAGCTCGGGACGGTCCAAATCGAACCGGGCAAACGCCTTTTTTAGATTGGCAATACGATTTTCCGCCCGCTTGGAGTGAATTTGGAAGCATAGGTCAAAATCGGTTTCTTTACCGGCAAGATAACCCTGGCCGGACTTGTAGTTATCAGTCCCATTCATAACTCCGATTCTGCCCAGTTTGCCATCACCGGAGCCTACATAGGAAATCTCGAAATAGTATGCCGTGTTGGGCTGAACCCTGGTCTTAACCTCCCAGTCTGTGTGGCTGAAGTGGTATCCGCGAAATTCGTACCATATCGTGTAACGCCCCAGCGGCGTTTTTTTCGCCGGGCTGTCCCACAGAACCATCTCCGCGCCTTCTCCCACATTCCAGTCTTCGTTTGCGATAAGACATGCCCATATTCTTACAACCTGCGCTGTTTCCGGGCCGGTCATGAATGTCTGCCCAACAGGCTCGTCTTTCGTCAAGGCAAAAGAACGGTCGACGATCCATAGGTTCTGCGGCCCCTTCATAGGCACGGTCTGGTCCTTGAACATATAGTTCAGAATGTCGTCCAGAACGGGCCCGGCGCAAGCCGCGCTGATTGTCAGAAACGCCAGCGCGCAAATCGCGAGAATAGTCTTTCTTTGCAAGATCTTTGTCTCCCTTCATGCTTCGGCAGCCCGTCATTTCGAACGAAGTGAGAAATCTGCTTTTTACTTACCGTAGGAAAAGCAGACCCCTCGACTTCGCTCGGGGTGACGGTGTAATCACCGAGAGTGAACTTTTACTTATTTATTGTTCAATTTGGTATTGCTGTTTACGCTTGGGGCGCGCAGCAGTTTACCCACATCCATATTTGTAACAGTGGTTTTCTTCTCTTTAGCGCCTAACACCAAAGTTGGCTCATTGGAACTCGTGTATACTTTCATTCCGGATTTGTCAAACGATATGGCGACCCACAAGAGCCGTTTCTTGGAAGCCGCCAGCCGTTCTCCGTTCACGCTCACGCTCTTGCCGTTTATAAGCAGAAGCGATCTCAACTTACCGCCAATCCGGCGGACGAACAACCGCTCACCGTCGAATGAGATTTTTTCCGAAGTCAAAGACTTAGGACCCGCCGCGCGCTGAAAGATGAATAGGTCTTCGATATTCCCCTGCATAATCTTAAACACCGAATCTAGGCCGTCCGCGCTTTTTTGCAGCGTTTTCATCTGGATTCGCGGCTGGCTCTTGCCCTCAAATGGGATCAAGGCCGTGTCCATGGCCGCTGGCAACTGGGCTGTTGTCTTGTATATTACAGTCGGCAGCTTTCCAGGCTCTTTATCAGTTCCGGCGGGATGCCAGGTGTCTATGGTTGTCTGTTCCGCCTGCAAACGAGCAGGGTCTACCTGCCATATCGCCAGATTTCCCTTATCCGCATAGGCTGTAGCGCTCTTCAGGGTAGAGTTGTCCAGCTTAGACGCGCTGTCAAGCGGGAAATGCCATCGCTGTTCCAGTGAATGAGTCCCATTTCCCTCGGCGGTGTCCCTTATGACCAAATAGTCCTTTGCGCCGGGATCGTTGTTGGCTCGAATGTAGAACACCTCGCGGTTATAATCCGCCGCTGTATACGCCTGCAGCCAGCTCGACAAGTAGTCCGCTATGGGAGTGGTTGACCAGTTCTTGAATGCGGCATTACCGGTCTTGTTCTGATCTTCACCGTCTACGGTCATCAGATTATGCGATACGGCTGTTGTCAGCAGTTTGTGCTCTGGGGAGCCATATATGTGAGAACCGGGGTCGGCCAGAAGCTCCCGGCCATAGGCGTATAATGCCATGGAGTTGATGTCGGAATGGCCGTGCGCTCCGAAGTGCAGCCCGTGGAGCATAGTATAGCGAGCGTCTTCGTAAGGCCGTCCGGCGCCACCCCAGTCGCTCCGCATTGTCACAATACCGCAATAGGGATACAGTTTGGATAGCTCTTTAGGCTTGATACCTTCCTTGCCCGCCGTCGCCACGTAGAGCATGTCTTTCCTGTTGAACCTTTTGGAGTCCTCCAAGATTTGTGGCCGCGTTCTGTCGGCTCCCCAGTCGCCAAGGAACGGAGTTATGCCGTTAGGCATAGCCATAAACATAAAGTATTCCGCCTGCTTTTCCAGAAGGCTCCTCAGCTCAACGGCAAAAGGAGTTGTAATACCTCGCTTTACGATCATCTCGTCGTAGACGTTCCGCGCAAGCGGGTTGTATGCCATTCGTTGATAGCCGGGGGCGGATTCCATCTCAACTCCGTCGGGCAGATAGTCTTCCTTAATCGACTTCGCCAATCTCTGGATAGCGGCGTCACGCCACTTGGGGGCGTTTCTGAACTCCGGGAAATTCATCGAGAATGCGAGCAGGGAGGAATTCTGCGTGAACGACCAGTTGCCTCTCGCCTGTTCTCCTACCATCAGCAGCGTGTCCGCATGGTCAGCCATATTGAGCATGTAAGCCATTCTGCATTCAGTAGTGAACTCAGGAGACTCATACGCCCGGCAGTAAGCGAATAACCCTTGCCCCAGCCGCAAGCCCGTGCCAAGTGAGTTCCAAACAGGGTCAATTGACGCGCCGCCGATATGAGACACCGGCGGCGGCGGATTGTCCGTGAACCAATCCAGCAGCAGGCTATTGAATTTTCTTATATATTTCTCGTTACCGGTGTTTATGTAGGCCCTGGCGAGATCGTTTCTCAGCCCGGAACTGTTCAGCCCTGAATGTGACGCAACCGCCGCGCCTTTTTCATCAAAGGCAAGTTGCGCCCTCCAGTTCATGTCCGGACCGGCGTAACCCAGCGCTAACTCGTTGGAGTAGAACCAGTGTTGTAAGGCCAAATCGGCGCTGGAGGTGTCGTACGCCGGGTTGTTGGCGATAACATAATCCGTGTCGATGATCGCAATGGGCTTTTTCCGCGCCTCAAAATAGGCGACCGTCTTGGCTATGGCCGCCTCAAAGTCTTGTTTCTCGACCGCCTGTCTTATTTCCGAAAGCTCAGGCCGGTCGAGGTCGAACCGCGCGAACATTCTCTTGAGGTTTCCTACGGGGTCCGGGGCTTTTTTCGAGTGGATTTGGAAGCACATATCGAAGTCCGCTTCCTTACCTGCCAGATACCCCTGGCCGGGTTTGTAAGCGTCAGCGCCATTCATAACACCAGCGTAGGAGAGCTTGCCGTCTCCTTTGCCGATATAGCTGATTTCAAAATAATACGGCGTGCTCGGTTTGACCCGCGCATTTATCTCCCACTCAGCCTGTTTGAAGGCGAAACCACGGTAATTGTACCAATTGGTATATCGTCCAAGAGAAACATTTTTCTTGGGGCTGTCCCAGAGAACCAGTTCCGCGCCTTCACCAGGCCGCCAGCCGGGGAACGGGGGCAGATACGCCCGAATCCTGACAATCCTGTCCGTTTCGGGGCCGGTCGTGAAGGTCTGGCCGAGAGGCGTCTCCCTGGTCAACTCGATGGTCCGTTGAGTGTCGAACAGATCATTGCGGGGGCTTAATGGGACACTCTGGTCCAGGAACATGTAGTTGAGGATTTCGTCTAAAGCGGGACCAGCGGAAACCGCGCCGTTTGATATAACAACGAGCAGGCACGCTAGAATAAGGGTAATTCTAGCCAAATTATTGCTCCTTCCCTGAACGTCCGGCTGCTTTATTCGGCGCGCACCGGCTCCAAAATATATGGACGAACAAACAGGTGGATTGTTACAGGAAATTCCACGGCGCGGGTTAGAAAAATGTCCCGATGGTCATTGCAATCCTACAGTATCACCATACTCCTGACGTTGTAGCATGTCAATACAAAGAGGTGTCAGAGGTTGAGGGTTGAGGGTTGATGGAAAGGGAAGCCAGCGATGAGCGATGAGTAACGAGCGATGAGTCCGATGCTTCGGCTTGTTCTTTGGAATGTTCAAAAACCGTCATTCCGAGGAGGAACGACGAGGAATCTGCTTTTCAGAGACCATACATTGTGCTTAAAAGCAGATTTCTCGCTTCGCTCGAAATGACGGGTCGCG
>JAUSEB010000129.1 GCA_030650495.1 Armatimonadota bacterium
TTGCGCTGAACAGGACGGACGAGCGCTCCTCAGACAACTGCCTGGTTTCCATCAGCCTTCGTTCCAGACATCGCTGCACGACCATCCGTATCAGGTCCGGGTCAAGCGGCTTGGATATGTAATCCGACGCGCCCGAGCCCAAGGCTTTTCGCGCCTGGTCGGGGCTTTCGCTTGAGGTGATCAGAACCGTACAGATGTCTGGGAACATCCTCTTGGCTATTTGAGTAACCAATACGCCGGGCATCTCCGGCAAATTCATATCGGCCACCATTGCGTCCACCCTCCGCTGCTTGAGAACATCGAGAGCGCTGGGGCCGTCCGAGGAGTTCAACACGGTATAATCAGCCGACAGGCTATTGCCGACCATATCCAGTATAGCTGCGTCTTTGGCGACAACTAAAATGTTAGTCTTTCTGTTCATGCTCCGATTTGCCAACTCCCTAAGTGAACGATATCTTACCGCGACAGTATTTTTGCCGAGTTTACAATGAACATAATCGGCGGCGAACAAGCGGTAATGAAGAGTGATTTGCAGAATATTCGAGGAAACTTTGCCCGGCGTATGTAAGGTATCTCTATTGGGGGCGGACGATTCCCGTGCGATTGAAATCGCGGGCAACAAAGACACGAAGTCGGCCTTCACCGACTGGGGACGTCCGGTGTATCGGGATTTGAGCGAAGCGGAAATCCCGATACACCAACACCAATTACACGGCGTGTGACGCCGCCGACAAGAGTGTCGGCGCTACCGCCCTAACTCCTAAGCCCGCGGGAAGGGAACTGTTGACGGACATAAAAGAACGGCTAAAGGGAATCCTCCGCCCGGGCGGATATGATCCGGGCGATAAGATAATAGCCCTGATAAAGGGGATGGATGACGTTGAACGGCAAGCCGAGTTCCGTATCGAGAGCTTTTGCGGAGGCGGATTTGCAGGACAGGTCTACAAAGCAAAGCTCGTCCGGTGCGACGACGATTGGCTTACCCCCGGCGCGCTCTATGCGATCAAGTTCTTCTCCACGCGCA
>JAUSEB010000194.1 GCA_030650495.1 Armatimonadota bacterium
AATTAAGCATAAGCCATATGTGAAGGTTCTGAAGTTGAAGGGGCGCAGAGAGGCTCTGGAGTTCGCCGCGGATTGTGACCTGACATTGTTGATCCAGCACAGCGGCGAACGCAGCAAAGTCACGATTCCGTACAAGACATACGATTACATTAATCTGGGAAATAATGTGTTGGGATTACTTAATAGCGGTGAGTTGACGGAGCTGCTATGTAATCTCGGTTATCGAGCGGCTCCTGTTGATGACGTCAATGCAATTGCAGCGGAGCTTGCCGCTCTGTTGGCGGGAGAGTCAACTGCCAAGCGGTTGGCATTGAGGCTTGACGCCGTTGCTCAGGCGAAGATCTTAATCGAATTACCCTAGTGTAGTGATTCATATGTCCATTGACATTCGCTCTCGTCGGAGAACTGCTCACCTCGTCGTGCTCAAATGTTAAGAAGCGTTGGAATCGCTACACTGGATTCGCGCCGCGCTTCGGGCATTCATTCATGGATGCGCGAGCTTCTTTTCAACGCTTCGTGGGGTTCGTGTCGTTAAGCCTCTTAAGTAGTTTTGCCGTTATATCTCCAAGATATAGATACCCGCTCGTGCTCAGATGCGTATTGTTGGGAAAGTAGAAATCTTTTGTCAGGCGGCTTTGCCGCATGAATAACCTTCCCAGGTTCGGCGCGACTAATGCGGGGTGCCGCTCGAGTTCATCCCAAATATTTACATATGGATGCGTGTCTTCTTTCCCATACCCCAGATATACCGTTGACTTGTCTGGAACAACGAGCCATATCGCTTGAATCCCCATGGCCGCCAGGCTGTTGTTGGTTGCAAGCACGTTATCGATGGAGGTGAATGTTTCCTTCTCGAATTCATCGCGGACGAACAGCCCCCCGCTGGCGCACTGCTTATTCGTGAAGAAGGCGCATCCGTCAAAAGGGACCATCCGAACGGAATCAAAGTCCATAATAATCGCAGGGGTGCGCGGACGCTTGAGCTTGTATTTGTTGGCTAAAGCCTTAATGACCCAGTGCCCGCCAAGGTGATTCGTGCCGAAGAAATCTTTCACCCGACTGGTTGGCGGCGATGGCCGAATGTAAGAGTTACTGTAAGGCGCTCCCAGTCCTTCGGACAGCTTTGGGCCTGATTTAAGGT
>JAUSEB010000203.1 GCA_030650495.1 Armatimonadota bacterium
CCGGGTCTCTGACCACGACATGGACTGGAGCTTTTTCTGTCTCCAGCAAATGTGACATACCGACCGTCACCGGCTCATTCACGTCCCAGTTTAGACCGTTAAATACCACCACCGGGCTGGCCTTCTCCGGCATATCGAACACGGTGTTCACCTGCCCCGCCAAATGCTCCAGACTCTCCCGCGTCATAACTTCGCCAATCTGCTGGGATTGATCGAACCTGGGCATCATTTCCCTGTGAACCTGGTCTACGCTGCAACCGCAAATCGAGTCATGCGGGTGGTTTTGCAGGCACAGCTTCCACGCCAGCCAGATGAAGTCCGGCTCGTACTTCTTACCGAACGCGTAAGCCAGGGCAGAGGATGGTTCCGCCCACTTCTCCAGCAGCGTTTGCGTCCGCTCATTCGCCTGTTTGATATAGATTCGCGTAGAAAGCACACCCGGAAGCAGCGGCATATACTTGCCAGCCCGCAGCTCGCCTCGATAAACCGGCAGATCGACTCTCTGCTCTCTTATCATCCGCCCAACGTCGTCATATGCGACATGCACTACCGTCGCGTCTTCCATTTTTACATTAGCGCGGCGGATTATCTCCGGGATTTCCGGCTGAGCCTCCAAATGATCGCAGCCGTTATTTAGAAGAAGAATCGTCGTGGCGCATCTTGGCGCGAGTTTATCCCTGTGACTCTCAATCTGCTCAACCGCCAAATCCATATCCGCGCTGACAGTCCCATCGGGATCGCGAGTGTAACCCAGGTTGCACGCGCTGCAGTACGATCCCGGCTGGTTGACGGCGAGTATCCTGCTCCCGTCAGGCGATTCCCACCAGAACTCACAGGTCATCTGCTCCTCTTCAAGACCAAGTCCGCGAGAGAAGAAGAAGTCTTCGATCCCAAACCCTTTCAGTATCTGAGGCAATTGCGAGATGTGGCCGAACGGATCGGGGACATAACCTGATTTCATCGGACGGCCAAACTGCTCGGCAATCAAATGCCCCAAAAGCAGATTGCGAACCGTAGCCTCCGCGCTGACCAGAAACTCATCCGGCAAAATGTACCACGGCCCCACCTTCAGCCTGCCGGCTTTCACCAATCTTGCAATCCGCTCTCGTTCCCACGGTCTAATCTCCAAATAGTCTTCCAGGACAATGGTCTGCCCGTCAAATACGAACTGCTTGAACTCAGGGTTCGTGTCCAATAAATTGAGCAATTTGTCCGTCAATCGGACGAGCCTGATTCTGAACTCCTGGAACGGCGAGTACCATTCCCGGTCCCAGTGCGTATGCGACACCAGGGCCAAGGTATATTTCTTTTCCATAGCGCCTCCACCATTTGCCGTCGATAAGCTGGCAGCCGGTCTTTATTATACCAACCAGCTCAACTATGGGCAAAGTGTGTAACAGTTCAGGATTAGTGAGTACGATTTGACCTACCCCAACCCCTCCTTCGTAAGGAGGGGAGCTACGACACTTCCCCCCTTTAGAAGGGGGGATTGAGGGGGGTATTGCTAACCAACTCTGAACTGTTACCAAAGGTTCCGTGAGGGGCGCGTGTCAGATGTGGCTGTCATTCCAACTGCCGAGGCGCTGTCATTCCCAACTTGATTGGGAATCCACCCCCCGTCATTTCGAGCGGAAGCCGAGAAATCTGCTTTTTTAACTCATCGCTCGTTCCCGTTGTTTCGGGATTTGAGGAGCGCGGACACACAGCTATTTATCGGGACCAAGTGAGCTACGCTCCGGAAATCCCGAAACTCAAAGAGGACGGTTGTTGCATCGGTAGCCTGCTGCCGATGCCGGCGCCGCAGGCGCCGAAAACCCCTCTCCTTTCAGGGGAGGGTAGGGGTGGGGTCTGCCCAGAATAGTTCAGTTTCGTGGGAACGTCATTTCGAGCGAAGTCGAGAAATCTGCTTTTTAACTCATCGCTCGTTACTCACCACTCATCGCTGGTTTCAAGCTACCAACCGACAACTGACAACCGTTGTTGAAGCGCGAAAGACACGAAAGGGGACGGTTTGTTGCTTCGGTAGCCTGCTGCCGATGCCTACACTGGGCGGGGATTTCCAATACACTGGGTGGGGATTTCCGAATCCCCACCCTAAAATCAGAGCCTGATCGACCGGGACATCATGTCCCGGTCGCGGTTCCCCGGACATCTTGTCCGCTTGCTACTGAAGGATATTTCCCGATCCATAGGGACGGCGTCGGGAGCAGAGCTAACAACGAAGGTGATATGACTCTGCGCCTGAGTATGATATACTTACGAAGAAATAGCATACGGGCTTGGCGCCACGGATGTGAAAAAATGGATTGCGATCTGATGGAAAAGCAGGTTGTCTCTAAAAAGAGAGTCGCCGATCATGGCGAGGTCTACACCGGCAAGCGGGAAGTCAACGCCATGCTTGACCTTGTGAAAGACCAAACAGAGCGGATTGACTCCCGATTTCTGGAACCGGCCTGCGGCAAGGGCAATTTTCTCACGGAGATTCTGGAGAGAAAACTGCGCGTCGTTGAATCTCGTTACGGCAAGAGTCAACTGGAGTATGAGCGAAACGCCGTTCTCGCCGTATCCAGCATCTACGGCATAGACATACTTGAAGATAACGTTAAAGAATGCCGCAGGCGACTGCTTGATATTGTCGACAGGCGCTACGGCCGCCTTTTCAAAGAAGAGTTTCTTGGTGCGGTGGCATTCATTCTTGAGCGTAACATCATTTGGGGCGATGCCCTCACTCTCAAGACGGTTGGCGAGAATCCTCAACCAATCGTCTTTTCCGAATGGTCGCCCGTCAATGGCAGCAAGATCAAACGCCGGGATTTCACGTTTGAGGAATTGCTCAGGTGCGCCGTGCCTGAGGGCATGACGTTGTTCTCTGACCCGGACGAGAAGGCGTTCTCGCCCCAGTCTGTGAGGGACGACTACCGCTTGACCCATTATCTGAGGCTCGCCGATGCAGAACAATAAAGGCTACAACCCCGATGTGCTGTCCTGCCTGGCCAATCTCAGCAACGATGAGGTCTTCACGCCTCCGCAAATGGCAAATCAAATTCTTGACCTATTGCCTCAAGACATTTGGAGCGACAAAAACGCCACATTCCTTGATCCCGTTTGCAAGTCAGGCGTGTTCCTGAGGGAAATTGCCAAGCGGTTACTGGTTGGTCTGGAAACGGCCATCCCCGACCAGCAGGAAAGAATCAACCACATCTACAGAAACCAGCTATTCGGCATTGCCATAACGGAGTTGACTTCACTGCTTTCACGAAGATCGGTTTACTGTTCTAAGGCAGCGAACGGGAAATACTCCATTTGCGAGACTTTCAATAACCCGCAAGGCAACCTCCGCTTTGAGTGGGTTGAGCATACTTGGGTGAACGGTAAGTGTCAGTCTTGCGGCGCAAGTCAAGAGATTTATGCCAAAGGCGAGGAACGAGAAACCCATGCCTATCAGTTTATCCATACAAGCAAACCTGGGGAGATATTTGATATGAAGTTTGATGTGATCATCGGGAATCCGCCGTATCAGTTAGATGATGGCGGGGCAAAAGCAAGCGCCATTCCGCTATATCATAAGTTTGTGGAGCAGGCGAAAAAGCTCAATCCGCATTTTCTCACGATGATTATCCCATCACGCTGGTTTGCGGGTGGCAGAGGTCTGGATAAGTTCCGGGAAGAAATGCTTCATGATGACCGCCTGCGGAGAATAATTGATTATCCGCAGGCGACCGACTGTTTTCCGGGAATCGATATAAGCGGTGGCGTCTGCTATTTTCTGTGGGATCGGGACAACCGAGGCGAGTGTGAAATCACTACCTTTGTCGAAGGCAAGGAGTCCTCAATGAAACGTCCATTGCTAGAAAAAGGGCTCGATACATTCATCCGGTACAATGAAGCGGTTCCCATCCTGCACAAAGTATTCAAACGCAATGAGAAAAGCTTCAGTGAACAGGTCAGCTCGCAAAAACCATTCGGGTTGCGTACTTATGCAAAAGGAAAAACCAGGCCGTTCACGGATTCTGTAAGGCTATATGGCAGCACCGGTGAAACCTACATCAAGGCAGCGGAGGTCACGCAGAAAAAAGACTGGATAAACAGATACAAGGTTTATATTTCGCGCGCTTATGGAGAGCGAATTGCGTCAGCATACTGGGTGACAGGGAAGCCGTTTTTGGGCGAACCGGGCACGTGCTGTTCCGAGACCTATGTTGTCATCGGCCCGTGTTCGTCCAAAGAGGAAGCCGAAAACATAATGAGCTATATCCGAACACAGTTTTTCAGGTTTTTGGTTTTACTGATAAAGAATACTCAAGATGCTCCTAAGAAAGTTTACTCGCTTGTTCCCGTTCAGGATTTCACCGAGCCGTGGACTGACGAAAAGCTGTACCGGAAATACGGCTTAGATGAGAAAGAAATTGCGTTCATTGAATCCATGGTTCGCCCGATGGAGTTGAAGGATGAATAAAGAACAGGCGCTTGCGGTTTTTGAGAGTTACAGGATTCGCCGGGTTTATGATGAACCGTCTGAAACGTGGTTTTTCTCGGTGGTGGATATTGTCGCGGCGTTGATTGGGCAGCCGGATCATCAGACAGCCCGGAAATACTGGAAAGTCCTGAAAAACCGATTGAAGAAAGAGGGAAGCCAAACGGTTACAGATTGTAACCGGTTGAAAATGACGGCGGCGGACGGATTGTCGTATCGTTGATACGACAATTGGCGATGGAGTTGTAGAATGAATAAAGAAGGAAGGAAGCGAGTCGGTGACAGATTGTCACCAACTGAAACTGGAAGCCGTGATGTGCAAAGCGCCGCGCAATCGGAGCGTCTTCGAGAACGGAAAGAGGTAAAGAGCATGGAAAACGATCTGTCGCTGGTCGCTTTCGAGAAGCACAAAATCCGCAGAATCTATGATGAACAGAAAGAAATCTGGTATTTCTCTATCATTGATGTTGTCGGCGCGTTGACAGACAGCGTTAATCCGCGCGACTACTGGTTCAGGATGAAGGTCCGCGTCAGGACGGAGGACGGTCTTGAACTGTCGACAATCTGTCGACAGTTGAAAATGAGAGCCCCTGACGGGAAAATGAGGAAGACTGATACCGCGGACGTTCAAGGCCTGCTGAGAATCATTCAATCCATCCCCTCGCCCAAAGCAGAACCTTTCAAGCAGTGGCTTGCCAAGGTGGGTTATGAGCGCATTCAGGATATGAGCGATCCGGCTCGCTCGCTTGACCGCGCCCGCGAATACTGGCAGCGGCACGGGCGAAGCGAGAAATGGATTCAGCAGCGGATGATGGGGCAGGAAACCCGCAACAAACTCACTGATTATTGGAAAGATCATAAGATTAAAGGCGAAGATGAATACGCCATTCTGACCAATATCATTCATCTGGAATGGAGCGGTATTTCGGTTGGGAAACATAAGGAGATCAAACAACTCAAAACGCAGAACCTGCGCGACCACATGAGTGAAGCGGAGCTTATTTTCACCGCCCTTGCGGAGCTTTCCACCCGCCAGATTGCCCAGAGTGTTGACGCAACCGGCATGACCGAAAATGCCAAAGCGGGCAAGAGAGGCGGAAAGATCGCCAAGAAAGCGCGCCTTGAACTGGAGCAAAACACCGGCAAGAGCGTGGTGACCGGCGAAAACTTCCTGCCGCCGTCAAGTATAAGGAAAGAACTGAAGGGACACGACGATGAGCATAGATAAGTTCTTCCCCCAGCGGCCTGACTCCAAGCCGGTCATCTATGCTTACGAGGATACCCATCCTCAATATGCAGGCTTGCTGAAAATCGGATATACCACAGGGGATGCAAAGAAGCGTGTGTCGCAACAGTACCCCACTAAGCGGCCCGGCAAACCGCCGTACCGGATCGTTCTGGAAGAACCCGCCATGCGTAATGATGGCACAACCTTTGCCGATCATGAGATTCACCGCTATCTGAGAAGCAACGGTACTAAGAACCCGGAAAGCGAGTGGTTTGCGTGTTCGGTTGAAACGGTCAAGGCGGCCATCATCGCCGTAAGAGCAGGCAAACTGAATGAGGAAAACCGTTCGCTTGATTTCAAGATGCGCCCGGAACAGGTGGAGGCGGTGGAAAAGACGATTGCCTACTTCACGAGCGTCAAGATGGAAAGGCCGGATAAAACGCCCCACTTTCTTTGGAACGCTAAAATGCGGTTCGGCAAGACCTTTGCCGCCTATCAGCTCGCCAAGAAGATGGGCTGGCGAAAAGTGCTGGTACTTACCTTCAAACCGGCAGTGCAGAGCGCCTGGGAAGACGATCTGAAAGGCCACATTGACTTCGCGGGCTGGCAGTTCATTTCCCCGGGCGGGCTTTCCTATGAAGCTGCGGACAAGAAGAAGTCCTTAGTCTGCTTCGGATCGTTTCAGGATTACTTGGGCAAGAACACGAGCACAAACGGCATTAAGACCAAGAATGAGTGGGTTCATGAAATCAATTGGGATTGCGTCATCCTTGATGAGTATCACTACGGCGCATGGCGCGAAAACGCCAAGGAGCTTTTTGAAGCGGAAGACAAGGCAGAAATCGAGTTTGGCCAAGGGGAAGGTATAGAGTATTTCGACGAAGAGATCATGCCGATCACCACAAACGCGTATCTTTATCTGTCCGGCACGCCGTTTAGAGCCATTGCTTCGGGCGAATTCATCGAAGATCAGATATTCAACTGGACCTATTCAGATGAGCAGCGGGCAAAACAGGAGTGGACAGGCAGCGAAAACCCCTACGCCCCACTGCCCCGCATGGTAATGCTGACCTATCAGTTGCCTGATACGATCCGCGACATCATCATGCAGGGTGAGTTTGACGAGTTCGATCTGAACGTCTTCTTTACCGCTTCAGGCAAAGGGGATGAGGCAAAGTTCAAATATCAGGATGAAGTGCAGAAGTGGCTGGATTTAATCCGGGGCGCATTTCAGGAAACCACAATAGACAATCTGAAACTGGGCGCTAGAAAGCCGCCTATGCCGTTCTCGGATGTCCGCCTGCTGAATGTCTTGTCGCACACGTTCTGGTTCCTGCCCGATGTTGCCTCATGCCATGCCATGAAAAACCTATTGGCGCAGCGGCAAAATAAGTTCTATCACGATTATAAAGTCATTGTGGCCGCTGGAAGCAGCGCGGGTATCGGCGTGGCTGCGTTACCGCCGGTAAAGAACAAGATGGACAATCCGCTGAAGACGAAGACAATCACCTTGTCCTGCGGCAAGCTGACCACCGGGGTTACGATCAGGCCGTGGACCGGCATCCTTATGCTGCGCAATTTATCGAGTCCCGAAACCTATTTCCAGGCGGCATTTCGCGTGCAGTCCCCTTGGACGGTCAAGAATCCCGACAGCGCTTCACCAAACCGAGAGCAGATCATCAAAGAGGAATGTTATATCTTTGATTTTGCCCCGGACAGGGCGTTGCGGCAAATTGCCGATTACAGTTGCCGTTTGAATGTTAATGAATCAAACGCTGAGAAGAAGGTTGAGGAATTCATCAGCTTCCTGCCTGTGCTCGCCTATGACGGAAGTTCAATGAAGCAGATTGATGCAGCAGGCATTCTCGACATGGCTATGAGCGGAACCACCGCAACGCTGCTGGCGCGCCGTTGGGAGAGCGCCTTGCTGGTGAATGTGGATAACGACACTCTGCAGCGCCTGATAGATAATCCGGCTGCGATGGACGCCCTGATGAGCATAGAAGGTTTCAGAAATCTGAATCAGGATATTGAGACCATAATCAACAAGTCGGACGCGGTTAAGAAGGCAAAGAAGGACGCCAATGACAAAGAGCTTTCCGCCAAGGAGAAAAAAGAACTAACTGACGAGGAAAAAGAATACAAGAGCAAGCGGAAGCAGATTCAGGAAAAGCTCATCAAATTCGCCACCCGCGTGCCGGTATTTATGTACTTGACTGATTATCGGGAGCGAAGCCTCAAAGACGTCATCACGCAACTGGAACCGGGGCTTTTCAAGAAAGTGACCGCTTTGACCGTGAAAGATTTTGAATTGCTTGTAAGCCTCGGTGTGTTCAACAGCGCGTTGATGAATGACGCCGTCTACAAATTCAAACGGTATGAAGACTCCAGCTTGATCTATACCGGCGTCAACAAGCATGAAGGCGAAGATATTGGCCTTTACGACACTGTGTTAAGCCCAAAAGACTACTTGCATGTCTTTGAGAATATGCCAGAACCAGCCTACGGGGAATAGGGTTACTTACGTTGTTTCGGGGAACCCTTTCCCCGAAACCCCCTCCCCATCACCCAAAACCCAACACCTATCACCCACCCCAAACGCCTGTTCGCAAAAATACCACGAAAATACCCCAGAAATATACCGCCACTACCGATGTCAAAATGCCTTTTTCAGGTACATGTACATGGGAGGAAAAAAAGTTGAGGGTTGAGAGTTTAGAGTTGAGAGAGGGGAGCTGTCGGCTGACAGCTGATAGCTGACAGCTAAAAATAAAAAAAGTCCGGAAAACGAATTATCCCCACGCTCAACTTGAGCGTGAAATCGTTTCGCAGGAAGCGTTAAAACACGGGTGAAAATGGTTGAAACGAATTGGCCATTGAGCGTGGCTTAGGCTTCAAGGAACAGGCCGAAGCATATTAAACCGTCAACCATCAACCGACAACTTTCCCTTAACCTATTGACATCGAATTTACTGCTGTGCTAAACTCTGCTAACGTAGGATTTGACAACATCACCCCAACTCGCCCGGGGTTGCGCATGTTTGTATGCTTATATGCTTGGGGACGCTTTTTATAAGGTTTAGCGTCGGTGAAAAAGCCTTCCGACGCATAATAACCGGGCTTTTGCGCAGCTTTGAGCGCTGATCCTGCCTGTATTCACTCGCTTTATCTAACTACATCTAATGGAGTGATGTGGATGTCTCTTCATCGTGGAGCGACTGAGGTCTGCATATCTATCGACAGCCGTCCGGAGTATCTACCCCGTCTGCGTACGGTCATCGGCTGTCTTGCCGAGAACATGGGAATGTCTACGCAAGAGATGCAAGACACCAAACTCGCAATCACGGAAGCCTGCGCGAATGCCATAAGACATGGCTCCCCTGATGGCGAGCAAAACGCCGTCGTAATTAAGCTCGTAACAAGCTCTCGCGGCTTCGTGGCTGAAGTCACCGACCAGGGCGCCGGCTTTGACGCGGACACCCTCGTACCCAACACCATCCTAGAGAAACCGGGCGGACTTGGCATCCCACTTATGAGAGCTATGGCGGATCGCGTCGAGTTTTTAAGAAACGCAAAGGGAATGACTGTCAGGCTGTTGAAGAAGGTTAAGGGCAGCGTCGGAAGACGCCGTATTTCGCTGCGTAGAGAGCGCCGCTAGTCCGCGAAAATCCTCTTTTGGCTTACACGGCATCTTCCCTTTTCGCCCCGCCGTTCCGCTAGGAGGTTTCCTAATGCGCCTGTACCCTGAGCCTGCCCGTGAAATTCCCGTATATGCCGAGAAAGATGTGGTCGTTGCGGGTGGTGGGCCGGCCGGGGTCTGCGCTGCAATCGCCGCCGCTCGCTGTGGAGCGGACACCCTCTTGATCGAGCGTTTCGCTTACCCCGGAGGAACCGCCACCGCTTCCCTTATGGGCAACATCAACGGATATCGCAACCAGAAAAAGCCGGACGCGACCCAGACGGTCAAGGGTATCGCGGCGGAGATAATCTACGCTTTGCGAGAGATCGACGGTCTCGGCGTAAGCCCCTACGAGCAGGAAGAATACGATATGGACAAAGGCGAATTATCGTATTCCTACGCCGTCGATACCGAAAAGCTAAAACTCGTTTTGCTTAGAATGCTGCTGGACGCCGGGGTGCAAATGCTCCTTCACACGATGGCGGTCGATGTAATTATGGACAACGGCAATCTCAAGGGCGTGATCGTCGAGAACAAATCCGGCAGGCAGGCAATTCTCGGAAAGGCGATTGTGGACGCTTCCGGCGACGCCGATATTGCCGCAAAAGCGGGCGCTCCATTTTGGCAAGTCATCAAAGATGAAGCTCCGAGAATGAGTGACAATTTAATGTATAAAGTTTGTTGCCCCAACGCGACGGATTCGGACAAGCTCCACGCCGTTAAGATTGGAAAAACGGCTATCGTCTGGGGGCCGGGCGGTATCGTGATGAACGGATGCGACGCGACCGAGTTATCCGCCGCCGAAGTGAAGGTCAGGCAGCAGGTCTACGATCACTTCGAGTCGGTCAAAGCCAAGATTCCGGCCTTTAAGGACGCATTTATCGTTGAAACCGCCCCAATGATAGGCATTCGCCAGACCAGATTTATCGAAGGGGAATACAAATTAACCGCCGATGACGCTATCAACGGCGCGCGATTCGATGACGTTATCGCCATAAGCTCATGCCCGATCATTCATTTCTACGGTTACCGGCGTTATTTGGAACATGAGGGTTACGATATTCCTTATAGGTGCCTGCTTCCCCGGCAAGTGGAGAATTTGGTGGTCGTTGGACGAAGCATATCCTCTGAGCAACAGCCGTATGAGTCCCACCGCGCAATGGCTCCCGTCATGGCTATCGGCCAGGCAGGCGGCGTATCGGCGGCTCTTGCGGCGGAATCAGGCATATCTCCCCGTAAACTCGACGTGCGGGAGATTCAAGAAACCCTGATCTACCAAGGCGCGGAACTGCGGATGGAAATATAACGTAGGCAAGGCATTGAAGCTGTCAGCTGTTAGCTAACAGCTGACAGCTTCAATGCCTTGCCTACGTTATATTTCCATCCGCAGTTCCGCGCC
>JAUSEB010000214.1 GCA_030650495.1 Armatimonadota bacterium
GCCTGTGTTAAGTGGCGGGAAAGTTAAGCCCGGTGAAGCGGTGCGACTCGTAGCAACCGGGATAATTAGCGTATTCGGTGCTACGGGGTTCGTGAATTTCGTAATCAAGAACTCTGCGGGGCAAGAAGTTTTCAGGCGGAACAGCATATACGGAGTTAACGGGACGGCGTTTATAGACACCGTTGCGCCAATGGAAGTCGGGCGGTACACGTTTACTGCCGACGCGCAGAGTTTCCCGGTTTTGGGAATTACGCATCCGGCAGGGATAGAGTTCGTCGTAGACCCCAACGCGCCGGAGCCGCCAGATCAACCACCGGGATGGTTTAACTTCTTCAAGAATCCCGGCAACATAAAGATGCTCGTTTTGATCGGCGCCGGTGTGATCGGGCTAGTTGCTGTCGCTGGTACGGTACAGAGTTTACGCAAGTGATATTACCGCAAACGAAGATCGCCAAGTCCGTAGCTACCCCGGTACTTTTACTCGGCGGGTTGGGGCTGGTCGGACTGTTTCTCTGGAAGGGACTCCCGATGATTATCGGAGATAACGGCGGAGACAATGGCGACGGCGGAAATGGTGATGGCGGTGATGGCGGCAATGGTATAATTCAAGCTGCCAAGAGTCTTGAAGTGGAGTACGGGCTATGACTATGATATACGCGCGCTCTCGACCGCAAGTCCGTAACTTCGCGGCCGATATGGGCTGGAGCCGACCGCGGGGCCGAATTGGACCGCATTCACGAATACCGCAAGCTATTAACACGAACCTTCCATTGCAAGTCACGCCCGGGCAGCTTGTATTCGTGAGAAAAGCGACGTTCGAGTACAAGGGACCGGCCGCGACGTTACAGATCGGCGTCGGCTGGAAATGTCCGGCGAACGATCTACTTCACCCGAATTCGCTTAATTTCAACAACGGGCAGAACTTGATAAGGGCCGGTGACGGCGGATACGGGTTCACGAATCTGATCGGCACGCCGAACGCGAGTGTGTTCACACCGATGACTGTCACGTTCGTTAACCCGGTTGTCATGGTCGCGCCGGTTCTCGGAACGAACATACGAGTATCGGGACAATCTTTCACGCTCTCATCGAGCTGGAGCTTTTCCGACGCATGGATTTGGATGTACGATACTTCTGGCGGACAGAGCAGGATCGTAGAAACTGGATTTTTGGTTATCGACGACGATTCGAAGGTAATCGAGGTTAAGAGTCCGGTAAGCGCACAGTCCATTCAAGGTCTTGAGGTCGAGTACACACTTTAGGCGATAAACGGGCATAAGTCCGTAGGAGATAACGATGGCAAAGATCGGGATTTTGACGGTTCCGCGTTCGAATGAACTCATCTGGACGGCTGCCGGTATTGCAGCCGGGTTCATCGTTCCAGCTCTCGAAAAGAAGATCGGCGGTGACAGGTACTCGGCGCTCGCACCGGAGATT
>JAUSEB010000220.1 GCA_030650495.1 Armatimonadota bacterium
GGAGTGTTCAAAAAGTCCTATATACCTGTAGCCTAGGGCCTTGTGCCCGTCAATTCACGCTCAAGTTGACTGCAATATGACGCCCACAAGGGGCTAGGCTACGGTTTTTGAACACTCCCAAGAACAAGCCGAAGGATAGGAAGGTCGAAATTCTAACTCCTAGCTTCTAACTTCTTGACGCCGGAGCTTCCCAGCAGACATCCAACGGATGGGCGGAGTATCGCGCGGAAAAAATTGGACCACTGCATATCTCTCTTGCAGTTTTCACAGACACAGCTTTCCTTGCAGTTTGGTGACCCACACCAGAAGCATTTGACCATGGCCGACATCTCTCCTTGCGGCTGCGAACCGTTTGCGCCTGCCCCGATAGCCCGGGGCCTGTAGCATGGCGCGAAAGACTACCATAGGTCATACTGCAAGAATCGTGCCATTTTCGATGTTAGGCCGGTATGAGATAAAAATGGGTGTATCCCGAGTTTATTACAACAATTCTTAATCACGAAAAGGGAAGAGTGAATAGCGCTTAGTGGCTGGTGGCTAGTATTACTAGCCACTATTCACTAACCACTAGCCACTCCCTTTCCCATTTGCGCTCATCTGCGTTCTTCTCTAACCCAAATCTAGTGGTTTTCCATTTGCCGTGCAATGCTCAGGTTGATTGTCCACCACAAACTGCTATGCGGCCATGTCTTCCGCGACTTCCTCATCGAGGAGCTTCAGGAACGCCTTGACGATAACAGAATCGAATTGATGCCCGTCGTCGTTGGCAAGCACAGCGCGAGCCACCGCCGGTTCCATTTTGGGCCGGTGCGGCCTATCGGTGATCATCGCGCAATATGAATCGACCACCGCGATTACTCTGGCAACCAGAGGGATGTCTTCCCCTGCCAGTCCAAAGGGATAGCCGCTGCCGTCAAAGCTCTCGTGATGGTGCAGTATTCCGGGAAGCATGGACTTCAATCCAGGCGATTTCTGGACAATCGAGTGCCCTAATGATGGGTGGCTCGCCAATATCTCGCGATCTTCAGCGGACAGCGGCTCAGGTTTTGTGACGATGCCATCCGGCAGGGCAAGCTGGCCGATGTCGCGCAAAAGGCCGGCGATGCGCGCGCTGTCACACTCCTCTTCAGTCATCCCAACGGCCGCTCCCAGCTTCGCTGCTTTATTTGCTACTATCTTGCCGTGTCCCAACGGGAATCTGTGCTTGGAGTCAATGGCGCTCGATAAAGCCTCTACTGTCCGCAAATCGGTGGCTCTAAGCAACACATGCACTCGGTAAGGGTCAGCCGCGGGATTGTCCTGCAATTCCTGTTCGTACCTGCAAGTCTTGTTTCTACCCGTCGATTTGGCTCGATACAGAGCCATATCAGCTGCCATAATCAACCCCTCGCGCTCCAGACTGTGCGACGGATATTGCCCCGCTCCTACACTTATAGTCATCGGAACCGTCTCATTTTCAGCGCCGTAAAAACAATGGCGCTGAACGGCGGTCCGAAGCCTTTCTCCGGCGGCGTATGCGTCATCTATGCCTGTCTCTGGGAGAATTACGGCAAACTCCTCCCCACCATATCGCGCGATGACGTCCATATCCCGCATTTCCGCCTTCATAATCTGAGCGATTTCACGAAGCACGCGATCGCCAAACGGATGGCCGTAACGGTCATTGAAGTTCTTGAAGTGGTCGATATCGATCATCAGGACGGATAAGTTGTGATGGTATCGAGACGCCCTGCTGATCTCCACTGCCAACCGCTCCTGAAAATACCGATGGTTGTGAAGGTCCGTTAAACTATCTGTGTTAGCTCGTTGGGTCAAGCGTTCATGGCTGTCACGTATAGCGCGAAGCATGATGTTGAACGTCTTAGACAACTCCCCAATCTCATCGGATGACGATTCGGGGACACTTCCGGTGAGGTCGCCTTTGGCCACATCTCTGGCTGTGGCGATAAGCTGCCTCAACTGTCCGCTGATACCACGCGCAAGCATGATGGAGCCTAAAATGCCGACTATGAGAGCCAACGCAAATACAAGCAAAATGCTGGTTTCCAACTCATCTATGCTTCGGTTGACGTCTCCGAGTGAGAACCCGATTGCGACGGTTCCCCATTTGTCTTTGCTTACCCGCACCGGCAACTCCGTGCGATAAACGTTCTCGACTCCCCCAGAGTAGCCTGTAACGTAACCAGCAAGTTTTCTTGCCTGCCCGGCAAACAGCTTCTTGTCCACATGGGGAGCGCTTCGCGAGTGGGCCAGTATCGGATTGCCTGAATTATCGCTAACGACGATGTACTCTACATCGAGATCAGTCTGATTTAGCTGATCGATAATTTTCTGTCCAACGCTGCTGTCATTAGTTGAAACTACCGGCTCGGCGGCGAGAGCGATAGCGCGGGCAAGGGCCTGAAACGCCGTACGCTGTTGATCCACTAACGCCTTTTTCTGTTGACTCATTGCAAAGTGGCCGACACCGAGTAGGACCGCGAATAGCAGCCCCATGGTCAAGAGGCAGAGCTTGGCTTCCAAGCTCGTCTTACTTTTCCTAAACATCTATTACTCCATCATCAAGAAGAATTGTGGCGCGAGGGTACACTTATACTGTACTTATTGGCAGATTCCGTCAGTAAACTCAGGGGAATTATACGGGTTTAATAGTAGATGCCAAGCAGCTAAATGATATGCAGCCAATCTCTAAGGAGGAAATCTATTCGTCCAATCAGGAGCGACATGCGGCCGCCCACGGTTGCGCCGAACATAGCTCCAAACGCGAACATAAGGAACCATCTGCCGGTCCCCGCGATCTTTCTTACAGCCGTATGCTTGTGGTCAACCGAGAAGAAGAAGTAGGCCATGGCCGTGAACAACACCGTTACGAACACGAGGTTGTTGGCGACATCCCACCATGTTACGCCATGCGCGGCGTATAGCGGCTTGAATGAGGCGAAAATCTGGGGAATAAACTCCGTTGAGAAACCCTTAAACGCCGCGCCTGCCTCCAGCCCCATGAACACGCCGAAGATGATCCGGCTGATCCAGACGTACTTCCGGCTGTATACGAAGTAAAACATCGACCCGGCAAGTAAGGCGAATATCCAGTACCAGTGGCCTTCCTCCACCATCCGCTTCCACCACAGTGGGTAAAGGATAATCTTGATGGTGAGATAAACCCCGTAGCCGGTCGCAAGACCTATAAAAACATGTTCGAATAGCCGGTAAATCGGATTCTCTTTGTAGAGAAGTGAGAATATCCCCAATGTGCAGATGGCGCCAAGCAGCGTTGTCAAATACAAACTATTCTGGACCAGGAAAGGACTCGTGTTCATGATATTTCGGAGCCTCGCGTTTCTCTTCGCCGCCTCTGAGCGAGAAGTCCCACATTTCCTAATATGATGAGTCCTATAATAAGCAGATGAGACCCTGATAACGCCGATGACGCTATTTGCCCAAAACCTCTGTATTTGAGCATGTGTTCATATTGGCCGGCGCCCGGCAGGCCCGACAGCATTCCGACAACCTGATGCGCATCGAGAAAATTGAATCCTTCCGGAGCCCCGACAAGTGTAGTGGCGTAAGCTATCTTCGTACCGTATACACCCTGGACGAACATGATCCAATATTCTACTGTCTTAGACCCGGTGACTTCCGCTATCATCCCCACATCATGTATGTTCTTGACGCCGCGCATCATCGGAATCTTTGTAACGTCCGTCCCAAACTGGTCTTTCCTAATGGTCCCGGGTATGTTTTTCGCCAGCGCCGGCAATATTTGAATGAAATAGGGAACGCGATATCCCCATGCGCACCAGTCAACCCCATACTTCTTGCCCATCTCTTTCGACAGCTTTTCCGCGCTGTCATAGGCCAGTTGGGTCCCCTGCTGGTCCCAGGAGAGTATGGCGAACTTGATCCCCCGCCTGAACAGGTGGCGCATTATAGCTTCCGTCTGCGGGCGGTTCTCGGACATAGTGCTTGAACTCCACACTATGGAAATGATGACTATTTTGTCCGTCGGCAGCTTTTCAATCGTGTCATAAATACCCGTTACTGCTCGTGTTGAGCCGATAGGCATTTCAACCGGCTCCACCAGCAGCAGCACAATGATAAGAATGAGAAGCCCATACATTATGCGAGGGTCTATGTTAAGCAGCTTATCTAATATCTTCATTGCTTGTCGAAGTAGCTCCCCCGCTCCAGGCTGAGCCATATTCTGATCGACATGGCCAAAGCTCCAACGGCGATTCCAAATGCAATCGCCCTCTGAGCCGCCGCGTTGGGAATCGTCAGAATCCACTGCGTAATGCTCTCGATACGAAAGTGCGACCAAAAGCCGGTCTCAGGGAGCCAACTGGTTATAAAAATGCCTATCGGGACAAAGCCCAGCATTACGATGAAGGCCGCGACCATCATAAGAGTCGCTTCGCCTGACCTTATCCTGAACGCCCTGTACGACGCCGAGACGATGTAAAACGCGACCAAGGCAAACATCGCCGCGCCAAGAGGAGCCAGCATGCCGTTAAACAATATGTTATATATGGCGGACAGGGTTGGGTTTGCTTTCCCGCCACCGACTTCGGACTGGATGAACGGGACCATACCGGCCAGGAACATAACAATCGCGGATATGTAAAACCCGGCGCTGTTATGCCAGCCGGGCTGTACTTTTCGTATTGCTTTAGCGTGTATCAGAAGAAGGTTTATTACACCCAAAAGCAGCGTGAACGCTCCTATTACCAAAATGACGTCGCCAGCAGGGGATATCCAATGTGATAGAGGGTTTTCCTTTGTTGGGCCGCTGCCGGGCCAGAAGAATTCCACGGAGTAAAACAGACCGGCTAAAAAAGTGACGCCGCCGATGATAGACTTGCGGAACTTAGCGGGGACCGCGCGCATTCCCAGAAACACGATTACCCCTATGGCCAGTGACGCTGCGATCAACAGCCATAACGTAAGCCCATTTTGAGGCGCCGTTATGATATTTGCCGCCATAAAATTAGTCATAATCATTGATTCACGTTTCGGGAACAAGATTCCCGAAACACCCCGGATCCTGGCCCCCTGCTCCCTAGTAAGAATACCGGTTTTTCCCAAATCCGTTGACAAATCTGGCATGTGAACTTATAGTAAAAACATTGGGAAAAGTTCTCCCTGAGCAAAGACGCTCTCAAGAAATGGCTGCATAAGAGGGCGGTTTTCCCACTACTAATACTCTCAGTAACGGAAGGACTCCAGCGACCGCGGGAGTCTGGTCCGATGAAACCCGACCCGCTGCCACTGGCTCGGTTATTCCAGCCTTTAACCCATATATGGCAATGCCATAAAGAAAACGTGGAAGGGAGTTTACAATGAAGAGAATGGTTTGGTTATTTCTACTTCTAGCGCTGGCAATAATGCCGGCCCAAGCCCAGATCCCGGAGATTCAGGGCTTCGACCCACGATGCATCAGCATCGACGGCAACGTCACGCCTGCCGACGACTCTAGTTGTATTGATTGGAGACTAAAAGATTTAGAGGCGCCTAGGACGCTTGTCGGCATTCTGGATGGGGTCGGCAATGCCGATCCGAGCATCCTCTCCCCCGGCAGTATCCTGTCGGCGGGTAGTATGCTGCCCAAGCAGGATATCACCAGAGTATGGCTGTCAAACAACAGGACTTACTTTTTTCTGGCTGAAGAAAGACGGAGCAACAACGGCAGCTCGGCGTATCATCTATTTGTGACTAAGAACGAGCCGACGGCGATCCTCGGCCAGCCGGTGGTGTTCTATCTGGAGAACGGCGACTTGGAAATCCGGATATGCTTCCCAAGAGGCAGCGCTCCGGAAGATGCGTCGATCACGATCCAACAGGTGCGAGACCTCACAGAGACGTATCCCGTTCAAGTGACGGATATCTGGTCGTCAGGCGTGTTCCAGCCATCGAGCATCCTGGTCGAGTTTGCGATCAACACATCGCCGACGGACGCCATTGACGGCGCGAAGGACTCAAAGGGCGTTCTCACCGGAACATACGATACCGCCTGCTTTGCCGAAGCGGCTGTGCCGCTTGAGTTAGTCGGAATCCCGCCCTGTGGCGCGCAGGCTTATATGACGGTGGTGACCCGTTCGTCGTGCTCACTCACCAGTGACGTGAAGGACATCGGCGGTCCAGTGCGTTACGGTTTCGGCGGATCGGCGCTCGTGGTTGCTACTCCGACCGTGGACTGCACGACAACTGTCGGCTTCTCGGCCACGGCGTCCGGGGGAACTACGCCGTACACGTTCAATTGGTACGACAACGAGAGTTCCACCCCATTCCACACGGCAACGATCAGCAGCCCGCCATTTACGGATGCGTTCACACAATCCTTGACGGCGGGGACGCACGACATCCGTGTTACGGTTACGGACGTGTCAGAATGCACCGAAGAGTATCTGATACCGCAGTTTACGGTCTACAATGAACTGGGCCTCACGCTCGACGTGCCGACGCCGAACTGCGAGAACACTTCCACGCTGTCCGCCACGGCGTCCGGCGGAACAGGGTCGTACCGGTACGAGTGGTTCGACGGCGCAACTCCGATCCACACGAATGACACGTCGGGAACCGACTCATTCGACTACACGTTCCAGAATCCTTCGGTGAACCCGACGGACCACACGATCAAAGTGGTCGTGACCGACCTGGGCCGCACCGACGTTGTGTGCGCCAAAGACGACACGAAGACGGTCACCGTTTATCAACTGCTGGACGGCACGCTGACGGCAGGCACGGCCACGTGCGGCGCTTTCACCTGGACCGCAACACCGTCCGGAGGCAAAGCTTCTTATACCTATGAGTGGAAGCTTGACGGAGTGACTGTTCCCGGTGAGACCGGCGCTACCTATAACTACGGGCCTGACGCGGACTGCACCGACCACGAGGTCTGCGTAACCATTACCGACGACCGCAACTGCACAAAAACGCTGTGCAAGAAGGTCCACCAGGAAGTGACCACGACGTTCCCGACGCCGTAGTCCTCTGCGCGAAACGAACATAAAAGGCCGGGGAGCATATCCCCGGCCTTTTGTTATTTGGTAGCTTCCGTTGTTTCGGGAAACCCTTTTCCCGAAACCGAACGGCATTAGGATGCGGGGGAAAACCGCCGTCACTTTTTGCTGCGAGCACATCTCTTCTACCAAACAACTGAAAACTTAGATCGGGCGTTAGTTGTACTGACGCGCGCAATAGAATATCTGGGATTTCAAATCCCCTGGTTCTTTTCGCAAGCGATGGCATATCGCGCGCGATCAAAAATTCGTTGAATCAATAGTATTCGGCTTTGATTTATTGACCGGCGAGGAGTTCAGGATCAGCAAGGGCGCGTCGAACACCGGGCCTTCAATAAGTGGCAACCGTGTCGTTTGGACCCTGGACAACAAGATTTACGTGGCGGAGTTAGAGATAAATCCTCCATCTGGGAAGACGCCTGCCGCAGGGATAAAGTAGTAGCATTTATCTCTACGTTTTCCAATGCGCACGGCGCTAATGCTCCGTGCGCATTTTGTGTTTTCCTTGACACCAAATGCTTACCCGCCTTATAATGCAGCATCCAAACTATATAACCAGCTCCATTTAACTCCCGAGGTGGTTACCATATGTTCGCCCTTAACTTCTATTCTGAAATGTACATGGACATGCTGGTCAAAGGCAGGAAGACCGCCACTATTCGCCTGGGCGATAAGAGCGACAAATACCGCTCCGGCCAGCTTATCTGGATAACGGTCGGCAGGCGATTTGGTCCCAGGCAGAAACTCTTTGCCGCTATCGTTGACGAAGTCGATGTAAAGGCCGCCGGCGAGTTGAACGCAAGAGAGATCGAGAAAGAGAACCCCGAACTCCGGCTCGTGGATGATGTGTTGAACCTGCTTGGTCGAATTTACGACCGCCCAGTCACCCCGTTGGATACGGTTACGGTTATTCATTTTTCCCAGGTTTGGGAAGATGAGGTTCCGGTAAAGAA
>JAUSEB010000224.1 GCA_030650495.1 Armatimonadota bacterium
CGAACAGCCACCCCAAATCCTGTTGCGATTAATCGTAAATTCTCTCCAATTGGTCGAACTTCTGGAAGGTTCCCGCCTCGGTGGCGTCCAAATCCCGCTGCAAACGGATTAGATTTAGCGCGAGCCAACCAGCGCCGGAACGGGCGTCGTATACCCTGGCTCTTACCGATGTATCTCCCTCTGGGTAGACCTTCATCGTGCTGACCAGAAGCCCGTTGTACATAAACCGCGAGATCGCGTCGTCCGCTAAAGCCCTAGCTTTGGCAAGATACTTCGCCTCACCGGTAAGCTCGTAGAGGTCGATTGCCGCGCTCAGGCCGGTGGACCGGGCCTCGATTGCGTCGGAAACCTGACATCTCTCTATTGTGGAATCGAAGGTCATCTCAGGCGTCAGGTTGGTTATGATAAGATCGGCGAGGTCGAGCATTGCCGGGTCGCGGGTGAGGGAGTAGGCGAGCGCGGCGGATTTGGCTATGCGTATCGGCCCTTCCCAATATTCCTCAAATTCGCCGGGTTTGAGATCGGTTCCATCCGTGCCGACCCTTGCGCGGAAATTGCCCTCGTCATCGGCGCAGCAATACTTCTTAAACGCTGTCAGGTAAGCGTGAGCTTTCTCCAACAGGCCAGGCTCAGGACTCCACTGGTAGCCTCTCATTAAGAAAAGCGAGATTTCCGCGATGCCACTTCCACCCGCGACTAAATCATCATTTTTGCCATCGCGCTGCACGCACCCGCGTATCAGATTGGTCTTGGGGTCGCGGATATTCCAGAAGACCTCACCCATCTTGCGCGC
Source organism: Armatimonadota bacterium (assembly GCA_030650495.1). Taxonomy (GTDB): domain Bacteria; phylum Armatimonadota; class UBA5829; order UBA5829; family JAUSEB01; genus JAUSEB01. The sequence goes on from JAUSEB010000224.1 coordinate 794, forward strand.
CCACTCAAAATGCTTGGGGTCGCCGGTCTTTGAATGCAGAAAAGCAAAGGCGTGAGCGAAAAGCCCCGTGTGTTTGATGAAAGTGAACAGATCGTCCGACTTTCCGGAATAGTAATCCGAATGGCGGTTGCAGATGAACGTATCATAATCGTGAATCTTATAATCGTAAATCGCCTCGATCTCGGTTTGCGTCTTCTCGGGATTTTTCTCCCACATAACGTCGTAAATGGTGGTCCAGCGCTCCAACTCGTGGCCATAGTAGAAGTTATGCCATCCGGCTGTCCTGAAGCAACCGCCGATTATATAGTCGAGATATACGTTCCAGAAGATATGCTCACCCCAGCCGAATATGCCGGTCTGCTCGCTTATCATATTCTCGAAAAAGAAGCCGAGATACTTATCCGCTGCTTCCTTGAACTTGGCTTCGCCGGTAACATCCGTAAGCCCATAAAGCGCGCGAATAGTTCCCTGGTCATAGATCAGATTCGACCCGTGCAAATGGCTCTGCCAATAGTAACCGAAGTCGCGGTTGAGATATTCGAAGTTGATCGCATAAGCTCTATCGACCTTAGCCGGAGGCTTTGGCGGTGAATAAGTATCGGGATCTAATGCAAGACAGAACAGCGGCGTATCCTTCTTGCCGTAATGGTCCGTGCCTTTTTCGATTAGTGTGCTCAGGAATTCCCTGACCGCATTGAGGTATTTGTTGTTGGGCATAATCGTTCCTCTCAAAGCCATATAAGCTAAATATAGTAAAGCATGGCAGGGTAAGTGGAATCAAGAATTGATTTACATCATAACGTGGAATATACTAATATTCATTGAGCATATCCCATTATTCGAGGGGTTTCAGGTGTCCAAAGCTGATGAGATAATCAATCAGATGGCTCGCAGAATAACGGAGATTTTCCAACCGGAGAAAATCATCTTATTTGGCTCGCGCGCAAGGCATGAGGATGTGAGCGACAGCGATGTCGATCTGCTTGTCATAGTTAAAGAAGTCAGCGACCGGCGGGCGTTGCGTATCGCGATTCGTCGCGCCGTTAATGGAATGGGGCTGCCAAAAGACATAATAGTCCTGACCACAAACGAGTTTGAGACCAAACGTAATATACCAGGCACAATAGCGTATCCGGCGGACCGTGAGGGGAAGGCGCTATATGCCGTCTGACGCGGTTCTGTGAGAAGTCGATGCGTGGATCAGGAAAGCAGAGAACGACTTCAAGAACATTGAATTGGTTATGCCAGCGGAGGACGCTCCATTCGACACTGTTGGTATGCCGCGGGAATGGTCTTATAGTAGAGACTGACGCGCTTAGTCCAGAGCAATTCCCGCAGGATAGCAATGCCTTGATGGGCCGGGATTGCAATCCCGGCCCATCCGTGAACATCTATAGGCTATCTTTGGGCCGTCTGTTATTATCGACCGGAAGGATGTCCTGAGCCGCCCAGCGGAGACATCGGCATACCCATCGGATGCGGAGATATTGCCTTCGCGTTCTTTGGCGGCATAAACTGAGCGGACGGTATCTTGGCGCCGACTTTAAGGTCGCTTACATCAGCGGTGAATGTGAGCCTGGCGCCCTGATCTCCCGCTCCCGGAGGCATTTGGCCTTTCATCACTTCTTTTGGAATATTGGCGGTCATGACGCGCTTATGTACGAGCCAATCCTGCTTGCCAATCCAAATCCTCTCGGTAACCTTGGCTTTTTCCATGCCCGGCATTCCGAGCTTTTTGGCGGGCTGGTATTCAACCACGTAGGTGTCAACAGCGCCCAACCGCTCGTCGCCAATCATCTTGGGATTTTTCACTCCTTTGAACGGGTCCTTGTTGATTATCAGCGCAAGCATAGACACTCCAGCCTGGCTGCCGGTGATGTTTCCCAAAACTACGGAAGCCGGAGCCTCCACATACGCGTTATCTTGTTTATAGTAAAGGTAGGCTTTCTTACCATCGGATATCACAACCGGCTGATTTGTGCCTTTAGACTCCTGGCGCACTTTGTTTGGTTTCTGGAAGTATATGGTTACGTCCGAGCCTCTGGCTTCCCATTGCCCCCCAACGCGGAACTCGGCGCCGGACGAGCCTTGCATCTTTACACTATCCAGTTTTTTGTAAGCAGCGGTTGTTTTCTCAAGCGCCTGCTTGGCTGTCGGCTTGGCGCATCCGGCAATCGCCGCGACAGCAAGCGCCGCAAGGCCGCCGGCCAGTAATCTCTTCATAGATAATCTCCTAAACATTTTGATTTTGTATGGCTTATACCAGTCCATCTTCGCCGCCAAACAAGCAACTCCTCCTTTGGCTCTTATTTAGTCGTTAGTCGTTAGTAGGATGTCTACGATAGGCTATACCGTCCCTCGGCGAGCGCCGGATCATCGGGACAAGAGTGTACCGATACAACGCCAGCCAATCTATGCGGCGACTTCGGTTGCCTCTTCTTCAGCCACAGCGGCGAGCGCCCGCCCGCCGGCAGTCGAAGTTCTTATGGTTTTTTCTATCTCGTCAGTGATCTCCGGGTTTTGCTCCAGGAACTCTTTGGCGTTCTCGCGGCCCTGGCCTATCTTCGTGTCGCCATAGGTGAACCACGCGCCCGTTTTGTCGATAACTCCGGCCTCGACACCCATGTCCAAAACAGCTCCGGTCCTTGATATCCCCTTGCCGAACATAATGTCGAACTCCGCCTGGCGGAACGGAGGCGCGACTTTATTCTTGACAACCTTCGCGCGCGTCCGGTTTCCGACCATCGACGTTCCCTGCTTAATCGTGTCCACTCTCCGAACCTCCAACCTGACGGACGACCAGAATTTCAACGCCCTTCCACCCGGTGTAATTTCGGGATTGCCGAACATGACGCCGATCTTCTCTCGGATCTGGTTGATGAACACAACCGCCGTGTTCGACCGGCTGACCGAACTGGACAGTTTTCGCAACGCTTGCGACATCAACCTTGCTTGAAGCCCGACATGGGAATCGCCCATCTCGCCCTCCAACTCCGCCTTAGGCACAATCGCCGCAACGGAATCAAGCACAACAACGTCAACCGCCCCGCTGCGAACCAGCGCGTCCATAATCTCCAAAGCCTCCTCACCCGTTCCCGGCTGGGCGATTAAAAGGTTATCGACATCGACGCCAAGGTTCCTTGCATATTCCGGATCGATCGCATGTTCGGCGTCAATAAAAGCGGCGGAGCCGCCGTTTCTTTGAGCCTCAGCTATAATGTGCAGGCCAAGAGTAGTCTTACCCGAGGCCTCCTGGCCGAAAATCTCGGTCACTCTCCCGCGCGGTATTCCGCCCACGCCCAACGCTATATCAAGCGGCAGCGCCCCGGTGGATATGACGTCCACATTCTGCCGGGGAGTCTGGCCGAGTCGCATTATTGAACCTTTGCCGAATTGCTTCTCTATTTGCAGAAGCGCGAATTCCAGCGCCTTTTCCTTTTCCACTACATATCTCCTAAACTCCGTGACATTGTGCATACATATACAACGAAATTCTACCAATGCGAGGGTTCAAACGCAACCGAGGAAGCTGTCAGCTGTCAGCTGACAGCTTTCATCCTTCGGCTTGTTCTTGGGCGTGTTCAAAAACCGTCATTCCGAGGAGGAACGACGAGGAATCTGCTTTTCGGAGACTCTGAATCGTGCTTAAAAGCAGATTTCTCGCTTCGCTCGAAATGACGTGTCGTGCCGTCCACC
>JAUSEB010000247.1 GCA_030650495.1 Armatimonadota bacterium
TGATCGACCGCGGCCACCGCGAATTACCTGTCAGGGCCGACTATGTAGGCAAGAACCTCCCCACCGCCCGCAAAGAGAGCGTGGAGGTACGCCTGCGCGAAATCGACGGCGAAGACGCAGTCGTCATTAGCAAGACTTCAGACTGAGAAAGTGGCTAGTGGCTAGTGATTAGTGATTGGTGGCTAGTCTTTACTAGCCACCAATCACTAGCCACTAGCCACTCCTAAGAATAGGGGATGATATAAAATGCCGCTGCAAAGGAAGGATTTACTGGGATTGCAAGAGACAGAACCGGATGATATCCGGCTGATTCTCGAAACCGCCCAGTCAATGAAGGAAATCCTGGGCCGCCCAATCCGAAAAGTGCCGACCCTGAGAGGTAAATCAATAGTCACCCTCTTCTATGAGCCGAGCACGCGGACGCGGACCTCCTTCGAATTGGCCGCGAAGATAATGAGCGCGGATGTGAGCAGCCTCGCCCCAAGCTCCAGCAGCATCGTAAAGGGCGAATCGCTCAAGGACACGGTCGCAACGCTGCAGGCAATGGGCGCGGATATGTTCATCGTGCGGCATCAGGCGTCCGGCGCGCCCCATTTCATCGCAAATCAGGTTCCGGCCTCGGTCATCAACGCCGGGGACGGTATGCACGAGCACCCCACCCAGGGGCTTCTGGATATGTTCACGATTTTAGAGCGAAAAGGACGGCTGGAAGGTCTGAAAGTCGCAATCGTCGGCGACATTACCCACAGCCGCGTCGCCCGCTCGGACCTCTGGGGGCTGGCCAAAATGGGAGCTACCGTCAGATTTGTCGGCCCGAGCACCCTTCTTCCTGCGGATGCAAGCAAGCTTCCAGTCGAAATATACACCGACCTTGAAGAAGGCATCGCGGATTGCGATGTCATCAACGTTCTCAGAATCCAACTCGAAAGACAGGAGCGAGGGCTGTTCCCAAGCATCAGGGAATACTCCACGCTGTTCGGAATCACCAGAGAGCGGCTTCGCGCGGCAAAACCGGACGTGATGGTTATGCACCCCGGACCGATGAACCGTGGAATCGAAATTACTGCCGAAGTCGCCGACAGCGAAGACGCCGTTATCACAACCCAGGTTACAAACGGCGTGGCCGTGCGAATGGCTCTATGCTACCTGTTGTTAGGAGGGGCTGCAAATGTGGCTGCTGCTTAAAGGCGGAAGAATAATTGATCCCGCGTCGGGAATTGACAAAATCGGCGATTTGCTTATCGTTGACGGTCGAATCGCCGCCGTTGGTAAGGTCGCCGAACCGAATAAAAACACCGACGGCATGGAGAGTGGCGAGACCTGCGACGTTTCGGGAATGGTCGTGACGCCGGGCTTGATAGATATGCACGTTCATCTACGCGAACCGGGATTCGAGTACAAAGAGACAATCGCAACCGGGGCAAATGCCGCCGCCGCCGGAGGTTTCACGGCTATTGCGCCGATGCCGAACACCAAGCCCGCGATAGATAACCGCGCGATGGTCGAGTTCATCCTTTCAACCGCCGCCCTCGAAGCCGACATCAGAATCCTTCCTGTCGGCGCTATGACCAAAGGTATGGACGGCAAGGAAATGGCCGAAATCGGCGAAATGGTCGCGTCGGGCGTGACCGCAGTATCGGACGATGCTTTCCCGATTCAGAACTCCGAGCTTATGCGCCGACTGATGGAATATTGCAAGATGTTCGACCTTCCTATTTTAACGCACTGCGAGGACAAGAATTTGGTAGTGGACGGCATGATGAACGAGGGCGCTGTTTCGACCGTACTCGGTCTTCGCGGAATGCCGGCCGCCGCCGAGGAAATCATGATCGCGCGCAATATAGCCCTTGCCGAACTTGCCGGGTCAAGGCTGCACATCCAGCACGTAAGCTCAGCCGGTTCGGTTGAGATCATCCGACAGGCGAAAAAGCGCGGCGTAAATGTCACCTGCGAGACCTGCCCGCAGTATTTCTCGCTGACCGACGAAGCCGTTTGCGGCTACAACACCAATGCTAAAGTCAACCCGCCGCTTCGCACCGCCGCCGATGTGGAAGCCATCAAACAGGGCTTGGCTGAAGGCGTCATCGACGCAATCGCCACCGACCACGCCCCGCATGCGATAGAAGAAAAAGAGGTCGAGTTCAACGCAGCAGCCTTTGGTATGGTCGGCCTTGAAACCGCGCTGCCGCTGACGATAACCAATTTAGTCGAAACCGGCGTCCTGTCGCTTTCGGACGCAATCGCCAAACTGACCGCCAACCCGGCTTCCATATTAAAGGTCGAAGGCGGGAACCTCAAAGAAGGCTCCTACGCCGACGTGACCATATTCGACCCGAAAGCCGAGTTTACAGTCAAGGCTTCCGAACTGAAATCGAAATCCAAAAACACGCCATTTGACGGAATGACGCTCAAAGGCTCCGCAGTGGCAACAATCTGCTACGGCAAGGTGGTGTACGGGCAGGAGAAGTTGATAGGCGCTGGAAAGGTCTGAAACACGAAGGACACGAAATTGCACGAAAAGCACGAAAGGGCTAAACCGGGAGGCTGGAATGGGTTGCCTGTTTTGGGTGCTTTTTAGCTGGTTATTCGATATTGTAGCTATGATATTTACCGCGCTTATCAGGCTGACATGGGACGAAATTTCGTGGAGCGCCTACAAACGCAGGATGCACAAACGGCGGACAGAACGGGAGAATTAAATGGACAACCTTTACGCAAAACTCTTTGACTGCGGGTGCGTCAAGTTCGGCGAATTTAAGCTCAAGTCCGGCATCATATCGCCGGTTTACGTGGACTTCCGCACACTGGTCAGCTATCCGGAGACGCTTGCCGAAGTAGGCAAAGCAATGGCGGATGTGCTGAAAGGGTTGTCCTATGACAGAATCGCCGGAATCCCTTACGCCGGACTTCCGCTCGGAGTCGCCGTATCGCTTGCTAATGGAAAACCGATGATTTACCCGCGCAAAGAGCAGAAATCCTACGGCACGGCAAAGCTGATCGAAGGCGAATACAAACCCGGCGAGACCGTAGTTATCATAGACGACATTATCACCGACGGCGCGAGCAAAATCGAGACAATCGCCCCGCTTCAAGAGGCGGGACTTGTCGTAAAAGACGTGGTTATCGTCCTCGACCGCGAGCAGGGCGGAGCAGCGAAGCTCCAAAACGCTGGTTATACGCTGCACTCGGTCGGGACACTGTCACAGGTTCTGGAGAGTTTAGTCCGGCAGGGCAAAGTCTCGCCGGAGAAGCGGGACGAGGTCGCGCAGTTTATAGCTGACAACCAGTTTAAGTAGGAAAGTAGGCCGCGGTGTCGGATTCGGAAATCCGACTTTGGTTTTAGGGTGGGGATTCGGAAATCCCCACCCAGTCACACGAACGACGGACGACGAGCAACGGGAGCGATGTTATGAAAGCGATTTTAGTCCTAGCGGACGGAACAACTTACGAAGGCAAATCAATCGGCGCGTCGGGGACGGCATTTGGCGAAACCGTCTTCAGCACTTCCATGACGGGCTACCAGGAGATGCTGACTGACCCCTCCTACGCCGGGCAATTGCTGACCCTCACGTATCCCCTGATAGGCAACTACGGCGTCACCCCGGCGGATTTCGAGTCCGACCGCGTGCAGGTGAACGGCTTCATAATCAAACAGCTTTGTGAAACTCCAAGCAATTGGCGGTCGGGCAAATCACTGCAAGAGTTTCTTGCGGAAAACAACGTCATTGGCATACAAGGCATCGACACCAGGGCGCTAACCAGGCGGCTTCGAGTCGGCGGCGTAGCGATGGGGGCAATATCAACCGAAGCAACCCGCGAAGAACTGCTGAAACAATTAGAAGAGGCTCCAAACTATTCCCAGATCGACTTCGTCCGCAAAGTCACCGCCCCCAAGACCTACGTTTGGAAAGGTGATATGGGAAGCAAGGAAGCGGAAAAAGGCAAAGCGGCGGGCGAGCTTTACGCCAGCAACCTTGCAACGCAAGACAAACGCCCCAAGAAGCGCATTGCCCTCGTCGACTGCGGCGTAAAGCGCAACATTATGCGAAACTTGGCCGCGCTTAATTGCGACATCACCGTATTTCCCTGCGACGCCAAATCCGGAGAAATACTGGATGTCGATCCTGACGGCGTGGTCATCTCGCCCGGCCCCGGCGATCCGGCATTATTGGGATATATGATCGACACCGTGAAAGATTTGGCCGGTAAAAAGCCGATTCTGGGGATTTGCCTCGGCAACCAGCTTTTGGCCTGGGCGTTCGGCGGCCGCACATACAAGCTCAAGTTCGGGCATCGCGGCGGAAATCATCCCGTGAAAGACCTTCAGACCGGCAGGGTCTACATCACGTCGCAGAACCACGGCTACGCCGTCGACGCCGATTCTCTCGATCCCAAATGCGGCATGGAAGTCGCCCATATAAACATGAACGACGGCACGGTGGAAGGCATGAAACACCGCGAACTGCCGATATTCACGATTCAATACCATCCCGAAGCGTCTCCCGGCCCGCGCGACAGCGGGTATTTATTCAATCAGTTTTTTGAAGTAGTGAACGGAGTTGATAGTTGATAGTTATTTTGAGCTGTCAGCTGTCAGCTGACAGCTGACAGCTAAGCATTATAAAACCATCTACTATCAACTAACAACCAGAGGTAGTATGCCTAAGCGAACAGACCTGAAAAAAGTGATGGTGATAGGCTCCGGCCCGATCATAATCGGCCAGGCAGCTGAGTTCGACTACGCCGGGGCGCAGGCCTGCCGCGCCCTGCGCGAGGAAGGTCTTGTTGTCGTCCTGATAAACTCCAATCCGGCGACGATCATGACCGACACCGAAATGGCCGACCGCGTCTACATCGAGCCGCTCAACGTGGAGTTTGCCACCAAGATCATCGAGCAGGAAAAGCCGGACGGCCTTCTACCTACCCTTGGCGGGCAAACGGGGCTGAATTTGGCCGCCGAACTCGCCACCCAAGGTGTTCTTGAGCGCAACGGCGTCGAAATGCTAGGCACTCCATTGACCACCATCCAACGCGCCGAAGATAGAGAACTCTTCCGCAACCTGATGAGGGAGATCAACGAGCCGGTCCCCGAAAGCTGGATCATTGAAAGCGTTGATGAACTGAAAGAACTCGCCGCAAGCGACACGCCTTACCCGCTGATTGTTCGCCCGGCTTACACCCTCGGCGGCACCGGCGGCGGCATAGCCCACAACCCTGAGGAATTGGTGGAAATCGCCAGCCGGGGGCTAAAGCTCTCTATGCGCCATCAGGTCATGGTCGAGCAATCTCTCCTTGGCTGGAAAGAGATCGAATACGAAGTAATGCGCGACGGCGCCGATAACTGCATCACCGTCTGTAATATGGAAAATTTCGACCCGATGGGTATACACACGGGCGACTCGATAGTCCTCGCCCCCAGCCAAACGCTTTCGGATAAAGAGTATCAAATGCTGCGCTCAGCGTCGCTCAAGATCATCCGCGCTCTTGGCGTGCAGGGCGGCTGCAACGTCCAATTAGCGCTCAGCCCCGACAGCTTTGACTATTACGTGATAGAGGTCAATCCAAGAGTCAGCCGGTCATCCGCTCTTGCCTCAAAAGCTACCGGATACCCAATCGCCCGCGTCGCCGCGAAAATCGCCGTCGGTCTTAGGCTGGACGAAATTCCCAACGCCGTCACAAAGAAGACCCTGGCCTGCTTCGAGCCTGCCCTGGACTACGTAGTGGTCAAGATTCCACGATGGCCTTTTGACAAGTTCTCTGCCGCCGACCGCACGCTCAACACGCAAATGAAGTCCACCGGCGAGGTAATGTCCATTGACCGCACTTTCGAAGCCGCGTTGATGAAAGCCGTGCGCTCCATGGAAATCGGCGCCCATTCGCTCAGATTGAAAAACGCGGATATGTGGAGCGATATGGAGATAGAAGACGGCCTCCGCGTGGCAACCGACGAAAGGCTTTTCGTAATCGCGGAAGCCCTCCGCCGGGGGATGATGGTCGAGGAAGTCGCCGGGTTGTCCAGCGTTGATCCCTGGTTCTTGCAGAAGATAAAGGGCATCGTTGACATCGAGCAGGAGCTTGAAGACGCTTCCGACGCGTTCAAGGATTTGGCCGCCGGGCAAACACCCGAAGGCGCTGATGTTATAGGCCTGCTGACACGGGCAAAAGAGATGCGCCTGCCTGATAGATTCATCGGGGATCTGACCGGCCTCTCTGAAAGCGGCATGCGCCGCTTGTGTAAGAGATTCGGACTTACCCCCGCATACAAGATGGTTGACACCTGCGCCGCCGAGTTCGAGGCAGATACGCCATATTTCTACTCCTGCGTTGATTCCGAAGACGAAGCGTCCTTAATGGCGAAAAAAGAATGTTCCGGCAGCAGGCAAAAGAAAAAAGTTATCGTCATAGGCTCCGGCCCGATCAGAATCGGCCAGGGCATTGAGTTCGACTATTGCAGCGTCCACTGCGTTTGGGCGCTCCGGGAAGCCGGATACGAAGCAATAATAATCAACAACAATCCCGAAACCGTCAGCACGGATTTCGACACAGCCGACAAGCTCTACTTCGAGCCGCTGATTCCCGAAGACGTGTTCAATATAATAGATGTCGAAAAGCCGGACGGCGTCATCGTTCAGTTCGGCGGCCAGACCGCAATCAATCTGGCGGAGCCGCTGCACAAGGCTGGAATTCCCATACTCGGCTCATCATTCGAGTCCATTGAGCTTGCTGAAGACAGAGACCTATTCGAAAAACTGCTGCGGCAATGTGACATCCCCAAGCCCGCGGGCCGCGCCGTGACCTCTGCCGAAGCGGCGGTGCAAGTAGCCGAGGAGATCGGCTACCCGGTCCTAGTGCGGCCATCGTTCGTGCTCGGAGGCCGCGCAATGGAGATAATCCACTCCCGATTGGAGCTTTCGGCGTATATGAACTACGCCGTTGACGTCTCGCCCAAAGCCCCGATACTCGTGGACAAATACATTGTCGGCAAGGAAGTGGAAGT
>JAUSEB010000259.1 GCA_030650495.1 Armatimonadota bacterium
GTTCCCGGCAGAATTGGAAGTAGAGCGACTGTTTGACTACAAAAACAACCCACATCGCTATGCCCATATTTGGGAAGGCGAGTACGAACCACAGGCTATCGGCGCTATCTGGGACCGGGCGACGATCAATCGCAATCGCCGAGATACAGCGCCGGCGATGGGACGCATATTGGTGTCTGTTGACCCTCCAATATCCAGCAATCCACGCTCAGACTACGCCGGGATAATCGTCGGCGGTTTGGGCAACGATGCGCACGGATATGTTCTGGCCGACCATTCGTGCCAAGGACCGCCGAAAGAATGGGCAGAACGAGCCATCGACGCCTATGACTTGTACGAGGCAGACGCCATTGTCGCCGAGACAAACCAGGGCGGTGAGATGGTTGCCAACACAATCCATTCGATCAGGCCAGGATTGAAGGTTATCGAGGTTAAGGCCACTCGTGGCAAGCACATTCGAGCCGAGCCAATCTCAGCCCTTTACGGGCTGGACCGCATCCACCACGTCGGTGCGTTCCCTGAATTGGAGCAGCAAATGTGCCTAGAGAAAGGGACATTGATTGAGACAAATCGCGGGCAAATTCCAGTAGAATTGGTAACGACCGACGATCTTGTCATGACCCGTAATGGTCTAGCGCCACTTCGCTGGGCCGGACAAACAGGCTCTTCATCTCACTTCATAGAGTTTAGAACCGCCAACTCAACACTTAGGGTTACGGAATGTCATCCTATATTTATTCCAGAGACAAACGAGTTTGTGAATGCCGAGAATGTCAGTCATTCGCACCGCCTGCTAGAAAGCCACAAGTGGGCAAATATGGACAGCCGGTTGCATGGCGGGGTCGATGGTATGGCAGGATGGTTAGCGGCCATTACCGCAACTGTCAAACCGGGCTTCTGCATCGTGCGATTTACGAAGCTCACGTTGGGCCTATCCAACGCGACACGGAAATTCATCATAAAGATGAAGACCCAGCTAACAACAGCATTAACAATCTTATTCCACTCACACGCGCTGAACATCATGCCGAACACAGGCGTGTCGGTTTCGATGTATTCGACGACTCTGTGTCCAAAGGAATATGCGTCGTCTGCGGAACAGAAACACAAACCGTCCGACTGCAACCCAATCGTTATTGCTCAAATGCGTGCGCCCAAACTGCATGTCGTGGCCGCAAGGCCGGTCTACAATTTGAGCGTTTCAGAAGGATTTCTTCCTGAGTACTTCGCGAACGGCATCCTTACCCACAACTGCCTGATGACGGCAGACGGGTATCAGGGTGAAGGTTCTCCTGATCGGGTAGACGCCATGGTTCACATGTTCGCCCAGTTATTTCCCAAAATGACCAGACGTGAAAAGCCTTTGAACCAGTCACTACCAACCCGCACCAACAGCAAATACCGGGCGCATCGTCTGTATGGCTGATATCAAGATTGAGCGTGTCGTGGTGACACCAGACGAGCTCAAAAACGGCTGGGACGACGCAAGCCTGAGAAAGTACCTGAACGAGCGTAACGAAGCGCAGGTCAGTCTGATCGATCCAAGAAGCGATTCGCGGCGCAAAAGACCGACAGAGCAAAACCATAAATATCGACCACATCGGTGGAGAGAATGAAATGTGTACACAAATGATGGTGATTGGTTCGTTGCTGATCGCTTTGGTTGTATTGCTGCATTTTTACGTTTACGAATAATGTATGAAAGTTGGTGATTTAATCGAATCCGCCATCTGGATTACTGGTGACGAAAACCCAGAAATCCGCAAACGCTACGAGAACGACGTTTGTGACGCGATTCACCAAACGTGCTTCGACGATGGATTCGACCACGGCCCAGTGGTGTTTACCGAGAAACGTCCAGAACAGGATCGTGTGCCGGAAGTCCCGGATCATGTGCAGGGGTCGCGTGTGCGACTATTGGTTGCAGAGGCGCAAATCATCGGAGCCCGCGTTATCAACAGCGAAGGTTCGTTCATCGCCAATCTTGACAAGAAAGACTTAGTGCGCCTGCGCATAATCACACGTACTGCATGGCTTAAATATCATCCTAACCATGTGCTGAATGATGGCGAGTGCGATAAGTATATTGAGCTAATCGGGCCTGAAGCAGCCGTAGAAACACTACGCAACCAATACCTGCATTGAGTCAATAGGAGGTCCATGGATATCTTCGAGTTTGAAATGGACGAAGACCAGGTGCGCCGACTTGTTTCCTGTATCGTGGACGACTACCTGAATGCCCTGAACCGATACAATTCTCACCATGTAGCCGTTGAATCCGTACAGGACGGAACACTGGGCCGTATCTGTAAACACGGCAGTATTGAGCTCGACAACTATTCTGGGACCATGCACTAAATGGACGAGCTTTTGCTTGCAACGCTTAGGGCGGCAGCAGGCGCTTGTATCGCCAGCCTGCAACGTGGTGGCAAGGTTCTTCTGGCTGGTAACGGAGGCAGTGCCGCCCAAGCACAGCACATGGCAGGTGAGTTTATGGGACGATTTGCGTTTGACCGTCCCGGACTTCCCGCCGTTTCCCTGACCGCAGATACCGTATCCATAACCGCGATTGGAAACGACTACGGATATGAGCACATCTTTTCCAGACAGATTCAAGCCCTTGGAAATAAGGGTGATGTGTTTATCGGCTATTCAACGTCAGGCCAGTCACCAAATATTCTTAAAGCCTTTGAAGAGGCACGTGCCTGTGGCTTGGTGTGCATCGGTTTTACAGGCAATCGCGGTAGTCCTATGTGGGAATTGTGCGATTACCTGTTCGAGGTTCCGTCAGCCGAAACGCCAAAGATTCAGGAAGAACACCTAGTTCTTGGGCATCTCCTGTGCGGTCTGGTGGAGAAAGCGCTTTTCCCCTAATGCGTCCCGCGTTGTTCCTCGACCGGGATGGGGTGATTAACGTAGACCGTGGATACGTCCACAAACAGGAAGACTTTGAATTCATCGACGGCATCTTTGAGTTTTGCCGTCTGGCCAAGCAACTAGGCTATCTGATCTTTGTGGTAACCAATCAGTCAGGAATAGGGCGAGGTTACTACACCGAGCAAGATTTTCTTGGTTTAAGCGACTGGATGTGTGGAGTTTTTAAGGATCATGGGATAACCATTGAAAAGGTTTATTTTTGCCCCTCTCATCCTGATGAGGACTCACCAGATCGAAAACCAATGCCTGGAATGATTCAGAAAGCGGCTGAAGAATTTAGCATTGACCTATCGAGATCAGTGCTGATTGGTGACAAGGAGACTGATATTCAGGCAGGCATTGCCGCCGGGGTTGGTATCAATTTGATGTACTGCAAAGGAGATAATCATGAGTACTGCTTCGTTTCGTAGGAACCTGCGCACCAGACAGGCAGAAGCCTCCGCTACCGCCGCTGCCTCCGATGCCGCCAGCGCCGACGCTGCCGCCGATCCCGGCAATGCCGTCGCCGAATTAGATGCCGCCAATGCCGCTGCTGCCGCCAAGTCCGCCAACCCTTATGGAAAAAGGAGTGATGACCTTGCCGCCCGTGCCGCCGCTACCGCCGCTGCCGTCGCTGCCACCTCTGCGGCTACTAAAAAAGCTCAAGAATCGCAAATACTGGCACTGAAGCATAGAGGCCGACGAGCCAGTATCCTGACCTCTCCTCAAGGCGTCAGAGAACCGCTAGGACGAAGTGCCAGCATTCTGACCGATCCTCTCGGTATTCCTAGATGACCGACAGTGTTGATAAGCTGATTACCAGATGGCGTAAACTGTCTGGCGATAAAAGCCGTAAGCATACGCTTTGGGATGACTTGGCGCGTGTCATGTTGCCGAGCCGCATGGGATTTACCACGACGGTGATAGAAGGCGAGCGTCGCACCTCAGACATTTACGACGGCACGCCGATGCAGGCGGCGCGAGGTCTGGCCAACGCCGTCGGCGGCATGATGCGCCCATCTGGTATACCTCAGATTCAGATGCGGGCTGATGACGACGCCCTGAACAATCTTGGCGAGGCGCAAGACTGGCTTGCAGATAGCACGGACCGATTTCTGAATGCCTACAGCAATCCCAAAGCGCGTTACCTGCAGGTCGCCCCAGAAATAGATCAGGACTTGGTTGTATTCGGTACGGCTGTTGAGTTCATCGGGGAGAACAGAAAGAAAAACGGTCTTCTATTCCAATCTTTCCACCTCAAGGACGTTACGCCATTCTTCAGCGAAGACGGCGACGTTGAGGGATTGTTCCACAAGCGCACCATGACAGCCCGTCAGTTGGCCGACCGGTACGGGGAAAAGTCTCTGTCAGACGCCACCCGTCAGTGCCTGAAAGACAACCCGGACAAGAAGATCGATTGCCTGCACGCGGTGGTGCCGCGCAAGGAGTACAAGGCCGGTGCCATGCTGGCCCAGAACCTGCCCATTGCCGACTTGTGGATTGAGATCGATTCGAAGCATCTGATTTTCACAGGCGGTTTCCATGAGTTCCCGTTCATTGTTCCACGCTGGGAGACTTCCTCTGGCGAAGACTTAGGCAGTTCTCCCGGCATGATCGCGTTACCGGATGCCGATACGTTGCAGGCGATGGGCGAGACTATCCTGATCGCTGGACAGCGTGCTGCTGACCCGCCTTTGTTTGCCCCAAATGATGGGAGTTTCGACGCCATCAATACGTTCCCCGGTGGCATCAGTTATTACGATATCGAAACGGCCTCCGCCATGCGTGGCAATCCGTTCTTTCCATTGGAGTCTGGAACGAATCTCCCTGTAACCAGGGACATGCAGCTTGATGTCCGCCAGCAGGTATTCGCGGCCTTCTATCGCAATGTATTGAATTTGCCGGTTGCCGGACCTGCGATGACCGCCACCGAGATCATCCAGAGAAAAGAGGAATTCATCCGTGAGGTCGGCCCGATGTACGGGCGTTATGACACGGAGAAGACCGCCCCGGAAGCAGAACGGGCGTTCATGGTCATGCTCAGGGCTGGCGGGTTCGCGCCCATCCCTCCCGCGTTGCAAGGCAAGAATGTCGTCTTTGAATACGACTCCCCTGTTAAACGTATCCGCAAACAGATCGAAGCGGCGGCAGCAAGAC
>JAUSEB010000265.1 GCA_030650495.1 Armatimonadota bacterium
GGGGCTGAAAACCAAAGAGCTTATCCGCATTCTTATTGAAGAAATCCCACTGCCCATCATCGTAGACGCCGGTATCGGCAGGCCGTCGGAGGCCGCTGAAGCGATGGAGATGGGCGCATCCGCTGTGCTTGTAAATACGGCAATTGCCACCGCCGGTGACCCTGTTGCAATGGGGCGGGCTTTCGGCATGGCTGTAGCGGCGGGCCGTCTAGCGTATATTTCCGGTCCCGGCGCGGTTCAGCAATACGCCAGCGCATCGTCGCCGCTGACGGGATTTTTGTCCGAGTAGTCCCAGCAGCCACAAAGATCATGAGCTTTTTTGAAACAATTGAACAGTATCAGAATTTCGACATTGGCGCCTTTTTTGACCGCGTGACCGAGGCCGATGTCCGCCGGGCTATATCACAGGACAGGCTGGAGCCGTTGGACTATCTGACGCTTCTATCGCCCCAGGCGGAAGCCTGTATTGAGGAAATAGCCCAGAAGGCTCACCGGCTGACGCTGCAGCATTTCGGACGCGCCATGCTGCTTTTCACGCCGATTTATGTGGCTAATCACTGCGTAAACCAGTGTCTCTATTGCGGTTTTAATGCAAATAACGAACTGCGCCGCACGCGGCTCAATCTGGAGGAAATCAACGCTGAGGCCGAGATTATCGCCGCAAGCGGTCTGAAGCATATCCTGCTCCTAACCGGGGAAGATCGGCTCCATACGCCGGTGTCGTATATCAAAGAATGCGTCGAGGCGCTCAAGCGCTACTTCACCTCCATAAGCATCGAGGTATACCCGCTTACCGAGGCGGAGTACCGCGAGTTGATTGCGGCAGGGGTGGACGGCCTGACCATCTATCAGGAAACATACAACCAAGATAACTACGCTTATCTTCATCCCGCCGGGCCTAAACGGGATTACCGCTTCCGCCTGGACGCGCCGGAGCGGGGATGCAAAGCAAGTATGCGCGCCGTGAACATCGGCGCCCTTCTGGGGTTGGCCGAATGGCGGCGGGAAGCCTTCTTCGCCGGACTGCACGCGGATTACTTGCAGCGCAATTACCCCGATGTTGAGATAAGCATTTCACCGCCTCGCATACGACCGCAACTGGGGGGCTTCCAGCCGCCGGTCAATGTTTCTGATAAGAACCTTGTCCAGTATGTCACCGCCTTCCGGCTGTTCATGCCCCGGAGCGGCGTGACGCTATCGACCCGCGAGACTGCCCAACTCCGCGACAATATGACCAGGCTGGGCGTTACCAAGATGTCCGGCGGTGTAAGCGCCGCCGTGGGAGGTCGCTCGCACACCGACGAAACCAGCCAGTTTGAGATCGCGGACGAGAGGTCGGTGGCGGAGATGGCAAATATGTTGTATGAGCAGGGGTATCAGCCGGTTTATAAAGATTGGGGATAGAATCTAGAAGTTAGGAGTTAGCTATGAACAAATTTGAGCAAGCGCTTGGCCGTTATCTGAGACCTAATCTAGCCAATTTTCTGGCCACCGATATTTACGGCATCACGGCGGATGATTACTCTCGTGGTCGTGGCAACGTCGAGACGGTGAGGCTGATGATAGCGGCGGGCATAAAGGTCATCCAGTACCGGGATAATGATAAATCCGCCCGGCAAATGTATGAAGAGTGCCTGGCTATTCGGGAGCTTACACGAAGCAATGGCGTCACTTTTATTGTAAACGACCATGTGGACTTGGCCGTGGCGGTGGAAGCCGATGGGGTTCACATCGGCCAGGACGATTTGCCGCCGGAGAAAGCGCGCCAACTGGCCGGGGATGAGATGATTATCGGCCTCTCCACCCACTCGCCTTCACAGGCGCAGGCGGCCATGGGCCTTGCGGATGTCATCGACTATATCGGGGTCGGCCCGATCTTCGCCACTAATACCAAGAAAGACGTCTGCGAGCCGGTTGGTCTTGAATATCTCGATTACGTCGTCAAAAATATCAGCCTGCCTTTTGTGGCTATCGGCGGCATCAAAGAGCACAACATCGGGCTTGTGCGCGCCGGTGGTGCGGGGATTATCTCGCTGGTGACCGAGATTGTAGGCGCCCCGGACATATCGGCTAAAGTGGCTGCTATAAGGACAGCGCTGGCCGGATGCGCCTAGCGGATTTTGAGGATTAAACCGAATGAGTTATAATACCAACAGCCCAACGGGAGGCATAGGAGCCAATGAACGAAAAGACACTTTACTGGTTGCAAATTGCTGAATATGACTTTGAAACGGCAAAGGTATTGCTCGATACCGGGCGGTACTTGTACGTGGGTTTCATGTGCCATCAGGTTATAGAGAAGACACTTAAAGCCGCAGTCGCAAGCGCCGGTATTTTTCCGCCCAAGAGCCATCGGTTGCGTATGCTCGCGGAGCTTGCCGGGCTTTACGATCGTATGAGCGAAGAACAACGTAGCTTCCTAAGCATGCTGGAACCGTTGAATGTTGAGGGGCGTTATCCGAGTGAGATTAGCCAAATAGGTTTGCAGCTCACAGCCGAACGGTGCAAGAAGGTTATCGAGCAGACACAGGAGACATACGAATGGATAAAGAGTACGTTATAAACAGCGTTCGCTCGTTTGCCGATAAGGTCAGGGAGAAGATGGATGTCCGGCAGATTATCCTATTTGGGTCTTATGCAACCGGCACGGCGGGGGAGTGGAGCGACATTGATGTAGCGGTCGTCACTAATGGTCCTGTTGCTGATTGGCTGGAATCTTCGGCAGAGTTGTTCAAGATAAGTGGCAACATAGACCACTCCATAGAACCCCACTTACTGGATCACGAGAATGATAGAAGCGGCTTTTTGGAAGAGATAAGACGAACCGGTGAGATGATATACGACCGGGAACAGCAGTAGCGCATTACCGATTCGATCCTAACTCACCGCCACCCGCACTCATACCCCGTTTCGTACATCGCCACGATATTCTCCGGTGGGCTGACGGATTGGAAGTTGTGGCACGGGCCGAGGATATAGCCTCCTCCGGCGCCGAGGGTTCGATAGTTCTCGATGACCTCTTCACGCACTTCTTCGACCGTCCCGAATGGCAGCGTCTGCTGGTTGTCCACCCCGCCGTGGAAGATTAGTTTATCGCCGAAGTCGCGCTTCAGGCCTTCGCGTTCCATACCGGGGCATCGCCACTGGACCGGGTTTAGTATTTTGATTCCGGCGTCAATCAGATCGGGCAGTATGTCGCGGATTGCGCCGTCGTCGTGGTGGAACACATAAGAGCCATGTTGCTTCGTCAGTTCGATTATCCGCTTCATACCCGGCAGGAGGAACTCCCGGATGTGGTTTGGCGAATACATCAGTCCGGTCTGGCCTCCGAGGTCTTCAGCGGCGTAAGTCAGTATCACTTTGCCGGGAATTTTCTCGAATATGCGCAGGGTTTTTTGATACGCCATGTCGAACAGCTTGCTGAGGCAGTAGCGCATGATGCCGGGGTTTTCGACCAGGTCGATGAACGACTGCGCCTCGCCCCTTAACTGCTTGTAAATGAGGAAAACCTCGCAGCCGCCGCCTCTTATTGGGCGGTTTTCGTGTCCCTTAATTGCATCGGGAAGATGCGAGTAATCCCAGTCGTCAGGACTTGGCCAGGAGTAGTTTGCTTCTATTTCTTCGACCGAGCTGTACTTTTCAAGCGGGCAATACACAGTCTCGTTGTAGACGCCGGTCCCGTAATCCACTGCTTTCGTTTTCACGCCGAAGACGTCCGCGCCTTCTTCGAGAGGAGGGCCAATATAGCGCCCGGCAATGTAGATTGGAGAATCTATATGCAGCCGCCGCATCGCCTCATCGAAGTCGCAGTTCAGATGTTTTAACAACTTCTCCGTGGCCTCACTAGTGGCCCAATAGTCCATCGGGACGCGGTCGGGTGTTTCTCTGTTCAGAACGGCGAGCCATCGCTCGCGCGGGGTCATTGTTTCCTTTGGCATTTTTACAGCGCTTTCTCGAACAACCAGAATATGCGCGAGACGCGCGCGTTTGCGACCTTCGAGTAAAAGTATAACGGGCCGACCGCGCCGATTTCGCAAAT
>JAUSEB010000293.1 GCA_030650495.1 Armatimonadota bacterium
TGCGCCGTGGCTCTTGACACAAGCTTTGGATAATGCAAAGCAACTCATTTCAGAGGGGAAATCCGCTGCGGCTTCAAAAGTTCTTGGCGATGAGTCCAAGAAGCTGTCGGCTCTGGCCGTGCAAGAGAAGCGTATGGCCGACTCGACTGAAAAGTATTGGGACAAGTGGCGCCCAGCCAACGACCCAAAGAAGCAGGAGCCATTCCAGAACACCCTGAACGCGAAACGCACGAGTGATGGTTATCTGAAGGCAATAGCCGAAAGGTTAGAGAAAGCCGCTGGCGTTATGGCAGAAGGCAAATCGCCGGATTGGGATTCGCTGCTGGGGGATATTTAGGAGGGCGCCGTTGTTTCGGGATTTGAATGGAGTGTAGCGGAATGGAAATCCCGAAACCGTCGAGCATCGCATGTTTCGGGATTTCCGGAGCGCATCTCACTTGGTAATGATATGAGATGTGTATCCGCGCTCCTCAAATCCCGAAACAACATTACCAAGTGGATGGAAACGCTTAATGACTAACAGGGAACGGATACTTGCGGTTCTGAACTACGAGAGTTACGACCGGATGCCGGTGGTGCACTTCGGTTTTCTTGCGACCACGGTTCAGCGATGGGTAAGCGAAGGGCATTTGACCAGTGAGGAGGCGGCCTGCGTATGGGACTGCAGCGCAGCCGAGGATGCTCTTGGGAAACGTCTTGGGTTCGACTGCAACTACCACAACAGGATTGGCGCGAACGCAAGGATATCGCCGGCTTTTGAATACAAGGTTGTCGAAGAGTTGCCGGATGGGTTCCGAAAGGCGCAGAACTCCTGCGGAGCCATAATCCTGGAGAAAGACGGCGCCGGGAGCATCCCCGCCGAAGTCGATCACATACTTAAGGGCAGGAAGGAATGGGAAGAGGAGTTTCTTCCGCGGCTGCGGTACTTCGACGAGCGGCTGAATAATGAAATGGTGAAGCGCTCAACGGATATAGTTCCATTCGGAGCAGGGGGTAAGGACTATCTCATGCGGGAGGAGCGGGACATTCACATCCTTCTGCATTGCGGCAGTCTTTACGGCGTGTTGAGGGACTACATGGGCATGGAAAACCTGTGTTACCTGCTGGCCGATGACGAGCCGCTATTTGATGAGATGATCGAGGTGAACGCCGGTCTGTGCTACCGATGCGTGGAGGCCGCGCTCGCAAGCGGAGTCAACTGGGACATCGGCCACTTCTGGGAGGACATTGCTTTCAAGAACGGCCCTCTGGTTAACCCATCGGTGTTTAGGAAAAAGGTGGGACCTCACTACAAGCGGATTACTGACCTTCTGCGTAAGCACGGCATTGAGCTTGTCTCGCTGGATTGTGACGGCTGCATCGACTCGCTAGTTCCGATTTGGCTGGAAAACGGCGTAAACGTCATGTTCCCGATTGAGGTCGGAACGTGGGGCGGGAACATCAAACCCTGGCGCGAGAAGTACGGCAGGGAGATTCGAGGCGTCGGCGGCATGGCCAAGCGTATATTCGGGTACGATTATGCGGCGGTAGACGCGGAGATCGAACGGCTAAAGCCGCTGGTCGATCTGGGCGGCTATATTCCGTGCCCGGACCACCGCGTATCCGATGACGCCAAGTGGGAAAACGTGCAATACTACTGCGAGCGGATGCGGCAGGCCTTCGGATAAGGCGCTGAAAAAGCGGGGGATAGTTAAGGCTTCGGATCCCGTCATTTCGAACGAAGTGAGAAATCTGCTTTTCTCCGTTGTCTCGGAGGGTTGGAAACCAAAACCTATAGGTTTACAAGGAAGCGTGTGACCCAATCCGGAAATCCCGAAACAGTGTACGGAAATCGGGAATTGCGTTTCAAACACCCCATCATCAGGACGGAGGAAATAACGGTATGGACAAAGACAAGAGTTACTCTCCCGAAGAGATAATCAGCATGATGAAAGCTCAGTTCGGAAACGCCGTAAAGGCTTATTGGTTTTACGACGCCGATCTCTGCCCCTGCTGTCAATCTCGTCCCATCGGCGAGAAGGCTTTCGACAACAAGAAATCGCTATCGATCAATGCGTTCATGTATCGAGAACGCGGCGCGATGATCGCATACCTGCTTTGCGGTCAGTGCGCGGAGGAGATCATAGCGCAATCCCCAAAAGAGCCTACGAGTAAACACAAAACCATAGAAGAAAACCTGGTCAGCGCATATCTTAAGTATCTAAACTCGCTTACGTGAAAGCTGCGACAGCATATTGCGTTCTTACAACTCTCCCCGGCTTCTAAGCACGTCCTCGTAATATAGAAACTGCTGCGCCCAACCGGCGTAGCCGTCGAATTTAGACCGGAAGAAGTCGCCGATTCTGTTGTAGACAGAAGTAGTAATTGAGCGCGTCGTGATCTCCGGCATGTAGAGCCGAACCGCAAGTTGGCGAACGTGGGTATCCACAGGAACCGCCTCGTTTTTATCTAATGCAAAAAGGCACACGCAGTCGGCTATTTTCTGGCCGACGCCTTGTATATCAAGCAGTTCGGCTTTGGCGTCTTCGTAGGGCGCATCACGAAGTGAGTACAGCCAGCCTTCAGGCCGTTCCAGCAATTGCAGGGCGACGTTCTTGAGCGACGGGCAGCGAAACCCCAATCTCGTCGCGGTCCAAATTTGTGAATCATCAGCGGCCGCAAGCGCTTCCAAAGTAGGAAAGGCATGGTATCGGACCCCGTCTACCTCGCCGATATATTCGCCGTATAGCCTGGACATCTCTTCGATGCCCTTGGAAATGCGCGGGATGGAATTAGCGGCGGAGCATATAAAGCTAAGGAGGGTTTCCACGGGGTCTTGCCTGAGCATTCGCAGCCCTCTGAACCGCTCGATCAGATAGGCGACGTGTGGGTCAGTTGCAGCCAGTTGGCTGTAAACTGCGGCGATGTCATCATCCAGACGGAAATAATCCCTGAGCAGCCCAAGGTTTCCCGAATCTGGAAAAGTCTCCCATTCAAATCCAATTTCCGCTTGGCGAATTTGGAGGATATTAGCGCTAACAACACCGCGCCACCATCCGTCGGACATCTTTTTCCACCGAAACGCCTGCCCGGATGTAAGCGTGTAGTCCAAGTTTAATTCATCATGCGGAATGTCCAGTTTTTGCGAGACCGGCAAATGGAGTATCCTCTCGTGTCGATTTTATACGAGTATACCACCAAAAGAGTGGCTGGTGGCTAGTAAACACCAGCCACTAGCCCGTATTATTCATGAATGATGAACTGGTCATGCTTGAAACGGCATTTGGCCCGTTTTTAATCGGTCTTGCGCCCACTTTCAGCAATCGGAGCCGAATCGTCCCCACTTGAGCCCCAGCCCATCTGGTTCCA
>JAUSEB010000295.1 GCA_030650495.1 Armatimonadota bacterium
AACCGTGTATGCGGTCGAGAGATATTGAAGGTTTAACTATGCAGGATTTCTGGCGGCTAATGAGCATATTGGTGTGTTTATCCGGCTTTGCGGTAACCGGCGGCTTGCTGCTGTATCGCGGAGAAAGCCTGACTTTGGCTATTATCAAGGCCATCGGAGCGTTCGTCGGGCTGTACGTCGTGTTCAAAACGCTGGGCGATATTCTTATGTCCGCAACCGGTTTTGAACCAAGAAGCTCCAAGAAGAAGGAAAGTACCGAAGAGACACCGGCTCCGGCAGAACAGAAATAGGGAATTAGCAAATGTCCAAAACAGATGGGTTATGGCAACGATATAAACAGCGAAACGATGCTCAGGCACGCGAGCAGTTGATACTCGAATACGCCCATATGACGAAGTTTGTCGTTGATCGTATGCCCATCCGCACGTCGGCTGTTGTGAGCTATGATGATCTGCTGGGACATGCTATTGTCGGATTGATAGACGCTGTAGAGAAATTCGACCCATCGCGGGATATTAAGTTCGAGACTTATGCGAATACCCGTATCCGTGGGGCGATTTTGGATGCGCTTAAAAGCCTGGACTGGATTCCGAGGTCGGTACGTGCGACCGAACGAAAGCTCAGGGGAGTAATTGCGAATTTGGAAGCTGAGCACGGACGGCCTGCGTCGGATGAAGAGATCGCCGGCGCGATGGGCGTTACCATAGATGAGATGAATAACATCATGTCCGATGTTGGGCAGACCGCTGTACTATCGCTTGAAGAGTTGCTGCTCTATGGTGAGGAGACTGCGGATGATGACCCGACGGCTTCGGACAGCGGCAATCCTGTGATTGCAATAGAAGCCGAGGAGCGGAAGAAGGTTCTGGGAAAGGCTGTCGGAGAGCTTCCAGAGAAGGAAAAACTGGTCGTCAGCTTGTATTATAATGATAGTCTTACACTTAAGGAGATCGCAAAGGTCCTGGGCGTGACCGAATCCAGAGCATGCCAACTGCACTCGAAAGCTGTGGTGCGGCTGCATGGGAAATTAGCGAGGCACCAGGAACTGCTCTTGGCGGCATAGCAGGCTTCGGATAAAGTGAGGTCTGCTGATAGATTCTTCTGGGAGGATGGATCTATGGACATTCAAGCAGCCGATACTTCCGGTCTTGCAGCAAAACGGCTGGAATTAGAACAAGTTAAACCAATT
>JAUSEB010000076.1 GCA_030650495.1 Armatimonadota bacterium
TCTCACTGGGAAGGCAACGACCACGATCCCCCGGATGACGTGTCGAGCTGTTTCTACCCTGTTCTTGGCGCGTACTCCAGCATGGATAAGGCCGCCATTGAAAAGCAAATGGAGTGGATCAAGCGCTCCGGCATAGGGGTAGCGCTGCTGGATGTTTGGACCATAGGTGGCGAAACCGAGATTCCAGTAATGACCAGCATGGATATCGCAGCGTCAAAGGGAATCCGATGCGGTTTCTACCTGGAGCCATATCACGTCGGGGCTGACTATCGCACAATCAACGACGTTGAGTCCCAAATCCATTATCTTTACGATACGTATGGAAGCCACCCCGCCGCGTATAAAATATCCCGGCCCACCCAATGGGGGCCCAGCTCCGCGCCCCGTATGGTCTTTTATAGCTTCAACAGTTTCGCGAACATAACCGAGGCCGACTGGGCCGCGTATATGGACAGAGCTCGCAACACCGCCTACGATCCGTTCCTCGTCGGCCAGCCCGGTTCCCCCGGCACGATGACCAATTGTCACTGGGATGGGCTTACTCCGTACGACGGCTTCTCGGTCGATCCCATTTATTTCGCGTCGCGGAATATCGACATCACAAATAGAGGCGGCGTATTCTCGCCCGTCGTAACCCCCGGCTACGATGACACTTGCGGCGCCGGAGGCGACCTGGTCATGGACAGGCAGAACGGCGCCACCTACGACAGCAGGTGGACTTACGCCAAGAACGCCGCCCCCGAATTCATCTCCATAACCTCTTTCAACGAATGGCATGAAAGCACGCAAATAGAACCGGCGCAAACCAAGACCGTGCCGGGTTTGCGCGTTTACCAGGACTACGGATCGCTGGATCCCAATTATTATCTCGACCGGACAATGTATTGGAAGAACCAATGGAAAGGTAACTATATCGAAAACGCCGCGTATATGGCCGACGGCATGCCTTCAACTATGCAGCCGGGCGAAACCCGCGATGTAAGCGTAGTGATGATGAACACCGGAGATACTACTTGGACAAACGCCGGTGGCTACAAACTGGGCGGATACGGAGATAGCGACCCATTCGCCGGCACAAGACATGAAGTAGACTCCGCCGCGTCGGTCGCGTCTTTTGAAACATATACCTTCACATTCCCCTTCACAGCGCCGTCAACGCCGGGAACTTACCACACTGACTGGCAAATGGTGCATGAGTCGGTGCGATGGTTCGGAGAAATTAAGCCCTACAAAGACATAGTAGTATCCACGGCTGGAGGCGCCGATAACGCGCAGTATATAAGCGATACGATACCGTCTACGATGGCCAAGGGCCAGCAATACACGGTTTCTATCACGATGAAAAACACCGGTACAACCACTTGGGGTAAAACTGCCGGTTGGCGGCTTGGCGCGGTGGGTGATTCCGACCACTTCGCCGGAACACGGCAGAACGCGCTTGTCGATGTTTTACCGAACAGCACGGTCACTTACACATTTGTTATGACTGCTCCCGACATCATAGGTTACTATACGACGGACTGGCGGATGATCCACGCGGGCGTGGACTGGCTTGGACAAGAGTTCAAAAAAATCGTCCTGGTAACCGATCCCGTCGGCATACCGCCTGTCACCGGCTTCACCGCAGTTGGCGGGAATCAGCAAATTGCCCTTTCCTGGACGAACCCGGCGGACTACGATTTTACCCGCGTGATGGTTCGATACAAAACGGATGGCTACCCTACCGGTCCGGCGGATGGGACTCTGCTTGTCGACAAGCTCGGAGCGCCGGAGGCTAACGACGGCTGTGTTCATACCGGTATTGCAAACGGCTCGACTTACTACTACGCGGCTTTTGCGCACGACGGCATCGGCAACTATGCGGCAACCGGCCCAATTGCTCTCTCGACGGCATGGAATACGCCGTGGGCCACCTTGTTAAATAACACGTTCAATTCTAACGCTGATGGATGGTCGATTGCGACCTGGAAGGCCGGATCGAGCGGAGCGGGCGCCATGGCCTGGAACAGCGCCGCGGGCAATCCAGGCGGCGGAATGCGCTCCACCGGATATTCTTCCACCGATGACGCTAATCGCTGCAACCGCGAGGGTGGAGAGATATATAGAACCATTTCGACGGCGGGGTATCGGAACATTACGGTGTCATATAATCTCAGAGTAAATACGCTGGGCAACAATAATACCGGCGAGGGAACTGGAACCTGCCAGACGGACCACAACCTGATTGATGAACAGCTTACGGTGTATTATTCCACCGACGACGGCGCCAATTGGAAAGAGGCCGATTGGGTATCGCGCGGGACGCTCCGCGCAATCTACCAAACCTATGGAACGCGCCAGATAAACCTCTCCGGGCTGACCGGCTGTGATAACAACGCCAACTTCGCGCTGCGTTTTCGGTGGCAGTTAAACACCAGTTCAGACAGAGGCGAACTGGACAACATAATGGTGAAAGGGCTTGCCATCGATGCGGCTTCGACGGGAACGGTTACCGGTTTTACCGCAATATCTGGCAACAGGGAGGCCGCGCTTTCATGGACGAACCCATCCGACTCTGACTTCACGGCCGTAACGATAGTCTACAAGACAGATTCGTATCCAACTGCTCCCACCGATGGGACGCTTGTGATAGACAAGACCGGCGCGCCGCCAAGCAACTCCGATGGTTACGTTCACACTGGCCTGACAAACGGAACCACATACTATTACTCGGCGTTTGCCCGTGATTCCATCCCCAACTACGCCGCCGCCGCGAACGCAAATACTATCCCCGCCGATATTGTCCCTCCGGGACCGGTAGCCGGCTTTGCCGCCGCGCCCTGGCACGAACAGAATACGCTCTCTTGGACCAATCCCGCTGACTCCGATTTCGTCTTCACGATGGTGCGTTTCAAGACAACGGGTTACCCGATTAGCGAAACCGATGGAGATTTAGCCTTTAACAAAGCAAATGCTCCGGGTTCCGGCGATAACTACATTCACACCGGCCTGGCAAATGGGGCGACTTATTATTACCGGGCTTTCTCGTGCGACACGGCGAACAATTACAACACATCGGCTTCCATCACGGCGTCGGCTATGCCGGAGACCGGCCTGCTCTGGATGAACGAAACGTTCGACCAACGCGCGGACGGCAATTTGGGAGGACAAGGAAACTGGACAAGCCAGGTGAACAACGCGCAAATTCAGTCAAGCTTTGCCAAGAACGGCAAGGCCGCCCTGCTAGACAGCGCGGCGACCGGTTCGACGATCACGAACAGCTATCAGGGCTTCACCAAGAAAGCTTCAGGCTATCATTACATCACTTTCGACGTCGCCCAGAGCTGCGCGGGCACAAGTGGGTCGGTTTATGCTTACATTTACATATACGCGGACGATTCCAGCATAGAGATCGCCAAATTCCGATGCCTCTATAACATGTGGCAGTTCGAAGGCGCAGGCACACAAATTATATCTTTTGGGGTGAACCAGAACACATGGTACAACGTGAGGATCGGTTTTGACGTCAACCAGCAAAAGTTCGACGTATGGCTGGACGGTGTATCGAAGCTGTCCGGCGCGGCCTGGAAAGGTACGGGTAGCAATATCTCCAGGATAGTCATTTCCTCCGAACGTAAGACCGGACTGACAGCGCAGAAATTCTACATTGACAACCTTCGCGGCGAGACCAGGCCGGCTGCTCCCGTATTGACCGATGACGGCGTTTATACCGGCTCGCTTAGCAAACTGCACTGTTCATGGAATCCCGGACTAGCGGAAATCACAAAATATCGTTATGCGCTGGGCACGACCAGCGGCGGAACCGATGTCGCGCCATGGACGCTTCCATTAACATCGGCGGATGTGACTCTGGAAAATCTCACCCTTTCCGAAAACAAGACCTATTACTTCAGCGCCCAGGCCGGGACGCAATATGACTCATGGAGCTTACCGGGCGTTTCGGACGGCATTACGACTCCACAAGGCGTGACCATTCAGGGGGCAAAAGCCCTGACGGACGGCCAGATACGGGCGATAAGAGGCAAAGTGGTCTCCTGCGTATTCGATGAAGGTTTCTACATCCAGGACCCCGGGGGGTTCTTTGGACTCAGAGTGCAACCGGCTGCGGCAGTGGCCGTCGGCCAGTTGGTTGACATAGCCGGCGTAATTGGCGGCGCACACGCAGAGAGATTCATAAACTTAACGGGGAACGCCATAAGCTCCTCAACCGGCCCCGGCTCCCCTCCTCCAATTGCCTTAGGCGCCTCCGCTCTCGGCGGAGATGAATTAAACGATCTGACGCCCGGCGTAACCGGCGGCGTGGGGCTAAACAACATCGGCCTGCTGGTGAGGACATGGGGGCGCGTCACGGAAGTCGACCCGTCGGGAAACTATTTCAGGATCAGCGACGGTTCAAAACAGATTAAGATACTGAGCGAAAGCCTTGCGGAACCGTCCGGCGAACCTTACGTTGTCATCACCGGCATTTGCGTACGCGACATCTCCGACGGCGAGCCGCGCGCGGCTGTCCGGCCCAGAACGCAGGCGGACATTATAATATACTAATCACTCACGACCATTAGTCAGAAGAAAAGCGAGCAGATGTCAATTTATGACGCCTGCTCGCATTCAATCTGTTCCTATACTATTGTTCGTCAGCGGTAATGCTCGAATTTGATGTACTTCCCGCTGCCTTCGGTCGTCTCCAGATAGAGCGCATCGTAAGGCTCTACGTCATCTTTCGATATGAAGACATGATGTCCTTCTATGCGCTTTCCGGTATCCATGAGGTCAAGCGCCTCGCCTGTCATCAGCGCCCCCTGAGACGCTCTCCATTCAAGTCCGTAGAGGCTGAACTCGCCGGGCAGATCAACAGCACGGTATCCTTCGCGCTCTACCGAGCCTTTCTCTTCTTCAGGGACCACAATCACGCGGACGGGAGCTTCTTTTCTCTCATAGATGTATACCGAAACCGGCTCCCGTTTTTCCTGAGTCACGCCTTCTTGCGGCATAGTCCCCTCCGGCGTTGGAATTGTCGGCGAAGGCATAGCTTGTGGCTTGGTTTCTGACGGCGCGGTCGCTGCCGGCTGCTGCTTCTCATATCGCTGCATCGCCGCTTCCCGGGAACTGGCCGCCGCGAACCAAACGATCAGCACGACCATTATCAGGCCAAGGGCTATCGCAAACCACGCCCAAGTGGGGATGTATTCCTCTCGTTGTCGCGTTACGCGCATAACACTCACCTCCAGTGAGGCCACATAACCACTCAAAGATTATGTACCCCCAGCCAACCGGCCCAAAACTCGGTCGAGTGTCCAAGAACGGAACGGCGTCCGTTCTTACAACATGATACCACAGGGAACGCTCGCCGCGGCGTTCCCTGCTCTTGGTATACAATCCAGACAAAACCCCGTACAATCACGAGTTACCTGCCGGCAGTTTCAAATGATAGACTGGAGGTAATTACTCAGGAGACGTCCCCAAGATGAATACCGCTATGGCCTACATCCGTTTTGCCTTTTTTCTTAGCATAACCACTGTTACCGGATTGCTTTTTATGTTGGGTCATATTATCAGACCGTAGGGTAGAAGTTAGAAGTTAGGAGTTAGGAGTGCCGTTGTTTCGGGATTTGAATGGAGCGCAGCGGAATGGAAATCCCGAAACAAGCCGCGTAAAGGAGGGGGTTAGGGGGAGGTCTCTCTCAACTCTCAACCCAACCGACAACCGTACAAAAAAAGTTGCCGGAAGGCCTGGCCTACCTTCCGGCATTGAAGCTGGAAAATCGCTCTACGAGAGAGCAGACTCGTCAGCTTCGATAGGGAGTATAACACAAAGTATGAACAGCAGTCAATACTGTTGAGCTATTTTTCTGGAACTTCCACACGAAATTTTCCGGTTTCTATCTTGACTGTGCGTCATATGTCCAGTCAATCTGCACATTCTGGGGAACAATAATGACTAAATTATGACCCAGGGTTTTGACTTGCGAACGAGGTCCCGGTCGAAGCGTCCGCAAAAATAATGCGTAATCTATCCAAGCCGGACCATAGGTCCGACATCAATTCGCCGCCTGTGATTCCTCCACCCTGGCGGCAGGATTTCAATCGCTTCAGCATCTGCCTCGCCGCGTCGGAAACCTCCGGCAAGCCATAGGAGCCGCCGGACCCAATCAGGTTGTGCAGCAGTGTGTCCAGTCTACTGTAAGCCGCTGTGTTCCGCGGACTTTGTTCCAGGCCGGAGACGGCCTTTGAAAGCTGGTCGAGCTTGTCGCCGGCCCTTGACAGGTAATACACCCGCATGCCCTCAAGCCATTGATCGTCATCGTCATGTGAGTTCATATATCATTTCCCTACCTTGTCGGCTTCGTTTATTACAGGAATCGCAAATATAAAAGAACTACCCTGGCCTACTATGCTTCGCGCGTATATCCTGCCCCCATGTTGTTCGACTATCGCCTTGCTGATCGCGAGACCGAGGCCGCTGCCACCATCCTTCCTGTGCGCCGGTCCGCCCACCTGGTAGAACTTATCGAAAATGCGCTTCAGGTCTTTTCCTGGAATACCGGTTCCGAAGTCCTGGACGCTCACGCGAACGTGACCGTGCAGACGCCTGATAGTGACAATCACCTCGCTGTTAACAGGCGAAAACCTGATGGCGTTGGAGAGCAGATTAGTGATAACCTGCTCCATTCTATCGGGATCTGCCACAACGGCTTGCGGAGCTCCCACCAATCTGACTGCAAGACTCACGGGCTTTTCAGCGGCTACATTCTGCATCTCCTTAACCGCTTCTACCGCGCACTCGTAGAGCGATACTGGCTCCAACCTAAGTCCCATTCTGCCGTTTTCGATGTTTGCGATATCCATCATGTCATCGACAAGCCGGATGAGGCGATTGAGGTTGTTCTCCGCTATGCCGAGCAATTCCCGCACCTTCGGCTCCACCGCGCCTGCCGCTTGCCCAAGCGCCAATCCGATGGACCCCTTGAGAGATGTAAGCGGCGTCTTCAACTCGTGGCCTACTGTTGAGACGAATTCGGCCTTTGCGCGGCCAAGCTCCTCCTCGGCGGTTATGTCCTGCAGCGCCATTGCAAGCCCTTGATATTGCCCCGCGGTGGTTATCGGTGACGCGCTGACGCGGACGATCTTCTGTCCAACCTCGATTTTCACTTCGCGAAGCTGGAGTTCGACTCCGGTCGGTTCCGTCTGCTGCCTCACAATGTTCAACAGCGCCTTCCTCAATTCCGTCGGACGCAGTGTCGCAACGCTCTTGCCTAGAATATCCTGCGCATGCACTTCCATGATTTCTTCCGCCGCCCGGTTCACCAGAACAATTCGACTATCCGCGTCGCAGACAACGACGCCGTCAGCCAAATGCGTCAGGATACTTTCCAGCCTACTTCTTTCCGCGTCCATCTCTAAGAATGTCTCTTGGGCCTTTTCGCACGCTTCCGCCCGTTCGATTGCAAGGGCTGAATAACGCGCAATAGTGGCGGCGGCTTCCGCCTGTTTCCGCGAATATTCTCCGCTCGCAGTTCCAAGTAGCATGAAGCCCCTTGCGGTTCCATCCGCCTTCATCGGCACGGAGATCACGGACCTCGCTCCGGCTTTGGTGAGGCTGTCAACAAGTGGGGAATTGCCGGATGGGTTTAGTATTCGCCATGGCGCGCCGTCCAAATTTTCCAATTCCAGCGCCGCGTCGTTGATCAAAGGGGTCTTCAAATTGCTGCGACTGATCTTAAGCGAGGCCGGCGCTGTCAGAGCGCCATTATTACGGTTTCTGATGAAAACGACTCCACATCGGCTCGATGTGGCCTGAACGGCCATTTCCAGCATAAAGCGCAGGCATTCGGAAACATCCGCCCGCGCCCTATGAAGCCAGCAAAGACTATCCAGGGAAAGCAGATCTTCGAACGAGAGACTATCAATGCGCACCGCGGCGGTGTCGACGGAAGGATTGTCGAGCAACGTTTGCGCCTCCATCCGCTATTCTTGCGATCTGACCGGCCAGTTTCAACGGATCAAACGGCTTGGCGACATATCCGGAGGCCCCGGCGCGCATGGCCCTATCAACCTCATGCGGGTCTGTTTTCGCCGTTAGGAATATCACTGGAATATTGCTAATCCGCTCGTTTTGTTTAATCCGCCTGCACGTTGCATATCCGTCAAGTTTTGGCATCAACACGTCCAGAAGGATTAAATCCGGGGACTGATCCAGGGCCATTTCTATACCTTCGATCCCATCATTGGCCAGAATGACGTCAAAGCCCCCTGCATGTTGGAGGCTCATGCTCAGTATAGCCTGGATTTCCGGCTCATCCTCGATTATCAGGATTTTCCTTGTCACAATCGCACCTACCACTCGCAATTTACACCAGGCATGTGACAATGAAGCCACGGTCATGTAACAACATGGTAACAATAATTTGGTTGAGAGTTTAGAGTTGAGAGTTTAGAGAAGGGAAGACCTCCCCCTAACCCCCTCCTAAACGGGGGGGGATTTGGCTCCCAGTTGCAACGGTAGCCTGCTGCCGATGCCGGCGCTGAAAGCGCCGGAACTCCCTCCCCTTTAGGGGAGGGCCGGGGTGGGGTCTTATTCTAACTCCTAACTCCTAACTTCGAACTTCTAACCTCTAAACCGCCATCTTATACCCAAGTCCGGCTACCGTAATTATATACCGCGGCTTATCGGGATCGTCTTCGATCTTCTTACGCAGTCTTCCAACGTGCACATCAACAGTGCGGGTGTATACGCCGTCGGCCCGCATCTCCCAAACGTGATCGAGTAACTGCTCGCGCGTCAGAACATGGCCGGCATTCTCTGCCATTAGCTGTAAGAGTTTGAACTCAGTGGGAGTAAGGTCCAGCCGGTTCCCCGATTTGCGGACCTCATGCGCGGCGAGGTCCAAAGCCAACTCACCAATATTGAAAACATCTTGATGCTTGCGCCGCTCGGCGTAAACGGTTTCTCGGCGCAGTGTCGCTTCTATCTTGGCGGTCAGCTCCGCCAGCTTAAACGGTTTTGTGATGTAGTTATCCGCGCCAACACCCAGACCGAGAACAACATCCGTCTCTTCGGCGCGCACGGTAAGGAAAATGATAGGAGTCAGCATAGTCCGCCTGATCTCCTGACACACCTCTATGCCGTCCCGGTCCGGCATTTCGATGTCTAAAAGTATCAAGTCGGGCTTCTCGATATGCGCCAAACGAATACCGTCCTCACCGCTTGACCCGATTGTAACCCGGTGTCCGCGAGAGCAAAGATAAGCGTTTATCAGATTAGTTATGTCCTCATCGTCATCAACTACAAGGATATTCGCGCCACGCAAAATTGTCCTCCGAAAACAAATCGATCTAGACTTTCACCTTTATGTTAGGCATACGATCATATGAATCCTGCTGGTCGGTTGTCGGTTGATGGTTGTCGGTTGATGGTTGATGGTTGATGGTTGATGGCCCTGGACATCCATGTCCAGGGCCTAATTCCGTCGGACATCCATGTCCGATGCCTCTCGTTTACTTACGACTCCCGGCAAGGAATCCATGCTCTATTCGTGGAAGTAATATTGATGAGTTTGTTTTTAATTGCCGCGGATTGAGGAGTATAGAGCCGTTTATGCATTGTAATCACTCTCTTGCGTTTATTTTATTATCCACAATATTAATTCTTGCGGCTCGAATGCAGTCAGTTTATGCCGTTGTGAGCGGAGAAACAAATGACCCGAATGATGTCTTACTGCCGAAACCTAAGCGAGTCAAGTGGCTTTCGGGGTCGTTCACCATTTCAGCTGATATAGAACTCACATTATCGCCTGTGGCCGGCAAGACGGCTATATCCACCGCGCGGTTGTTCGCCGAGGATCTGGCCGCCGCGGGCTTCAAGGCGCAAGTGGCGTCATCCGATACCGGAGCGAACAATAAGATAATTAAAATGACCGCGGGCCGCCGGCGCGGAACCGCCGCCGATAAATATACGCTAACCGTAAATGACGATGGCGTCTCCATTTGCGGAGCAGGTGAATCCGGCTTATTCTATGGAACCCGAACGTTCCTTCAGCTTCTCAAGATTGATGGTTCTTCCATTCCATTCTGCCACATTGAAGACTTCAACCGGCGGTTTTGCAAGTCGTTTTTCGGCCTGAACGATACCAAGCCGATTGAATACTATGAGATGATAAGTGATGGCTTTTTCGGAATTGTCGGTGACGCGTTCGGAGATCAGTGGAACCGCCAGCACATTGCTTACGGCGGAGGGCTGGATGACCTGGCTGACGAATACGGCGACAAAGTGAACCAGGAGTTGCTCGACCAAGCCGTGAAGCAGCAGGATAGAGCGAACAAACTCCTTGAGTCGATGAAGAAGGACTGCGTCAGAAACCGACAGGCTCTGGATTTCCTGGATATGCCGCCATTCGCGCGAGTGAGCGCGGTGCGGAGGATACTATATTATAAGCAGGCCAGGGAATTGATAGAATCCGCGAAGTCGGATGCCGCTAAAGCCTCGAAAACCGCTGAGGCCAAACTCTCACAAGCAGAAGACCTGCTTACACAGATCGACACGGATTTGCAGTACCTCGACAAACGCTTCAAAGAGGCTGTCAAGAGATTTGGCTCATCCATATTGGACATCGAGCGAGTTGCGGAAAAGAGAAAACGCATTGCCGAAAGAAAAGCCGAGGCTGCTAAACTTAAAAAAGAAGCTGTCAGCTCTTCCCTTCCCTCAACCCTCATGACTTTACGCTAAAGCTTATTTAGCGCTAGACTAAGAGCATGAAAACAACACTGACTGCATCTCTATTGCTGTTACTAATGGTGATCATGGCTGCGTCAGCGGCAGCCCCAGCGGCTATTGACTACGAGCGCTCCCTTGTTTCGATATTCGTTTTCGGCGACACCGGCGGCTGGATGGGAAACGGATTTGTGGTGGGTGATGGAAGCTGGGTCGTAACCACTGCTGACATCGTAATTGAGCCAATATCGGATAAAACGATGCTGACCGTCAAATATCCAATTGTCGTGAGCAAGTGGACGGGCGACGCGTACCGAGCCGAGGTCAAATTCACGGACCCCAAGCTCAACCTGGCCCTCCTCAAGCTTTCGATCTCAGGATTGCCGGCTGCGCCGCTTGCGGGCGCGGATAAGTTCGAAGGAGTAGGGGCCGTGACGGTTGGTCAACTGTATT
The DNA here is from genome assembly GCA_030650495.1 of Armatimonadota bacterium. Lineage (GTDB taxonomy): Bacteria > Armatimonadota > UBA5829 > UBA5829 > JAUSEB01 > JAUSEB01. Next base: position 11,162 of record JAUSEB010000076.1, read on the forward strand.
CGGGCGAACAAGTGGCAGGCCGACGCTGGAACACAATGCTCTATGCGTTGAGCGTTGATTCATCAAAGCAGTCATCCCAGCTTAAGGTTAAGAAATGGATGGGGCAGGGCGCTTTCATAGTCGAACAAAAAGGCGTCAACTGGTTGTATCTCAACCCTAATGACCCCAAGGAGAAACCCGCCAGGGCCGCTCTTGTCACCCGAGAAGATGGAGCCGTTGGGGTTTATTGCGTCAAGGCGATAGGAGGAACTGATAAAAAGCCCGTCGCCTATAGCCAAAGCCTCCCTTCCACTGAAGTAATAAAGGCATTGGAGAAAAACGGCCTGGACAAAGCCGCGCTGCAAGCTCCGCCAAAACCCAAGGTCGAGCCAGATAAAGTGGCCGGCCAGGGCCTTCAACTGATATGGTCGGGGCTAAGCTACACAATACTTGGTAAATGGGCCGAAGCTCAAAAAGATGCCAAGTCACTGGCTGAGCTAAGACCTCAAAGCGCGTTTGCTCATGTGCTCGTTGGAGTGTCGCTCGCCGGAGGCGGTAAATTCGAAGACGCTATAAAAAGCCTGGACAAAGCCATTTCCCTCGATCCGGCCGCGCCGGGCGCATACCTGTCTCGCGGGGCCGCGTATGCGTCTATTGGCAAAAAGACTGAGGCTGAAGCCGATTTCCGAAAAGCAATAGAACAGGCCCCTAATGACACCAAGCCCCTTGTCGCGCTGGCTGATCTGCTCGCGGCGGACAAGACCAAACTAAACGAGGCGGCGGGTTTTGTTCGGAAGGCTATCGTCCTCAGTCCCGACAACCCAGGTCCAAGAATGACTTTCGCGCTGATTCTGAAAGCCCAGGGCGGGTACGAGCATGCTATAAACGAATTCAAAGCCATACTCAAACTCGCGCCCAAGTGGACCCTGGCTAAAGCGGCTCTTGCGGCGACTTACGAAGATTCGGGAGATGTGGAGTCTTCTGAAGCATTGTACCGCGAGATGGCAAAGGACGATCCTAAGAACCCGGACGCCGTCTTCACCCTGGCTTCGTTCCTAGCTGACCATGATAAGAAGGATGAAGCAAAGCAGCTTGTCACGAAGGTTCTTGACATGAAGCCGCCTAAAGAACTAGAAGCCGCTGCGAAGGAATTGCAGAAAAAGCTGTAGGCGTGGAGTCGAAAGAGTCGAGGGAGGAGACGGCCTCCTTCAACATTCAACTGAAACATTTCTATGCTGCTATAGGGAACGGTGTGATTTGAAATCGGTATGGAGACTGCTCCAATTAGTTCCCGCAGCTATTAACGCCGGTCACGCCGCGGGAATTAACGATTGTGAATGTGAAGGCTGAGACTCTATATGCCATTTCCGCGGCATATCAACATGAGGACACTAAACACAGGGCGTATGCGTTTGAGAGCGGTCATTCCGAAAGAGGAGTTGGAAAGAGAAGAAGTGAGGCCCAAGATCGGTTCGGCGTATGATCCCGAAACTACGTGGGGCTTCACTTCTTCTCAGTAAAGCACGGGACGATTAGAATGCGATTTGGAACTCAGCCGTAATCGAATTCCCGCTCGTGCCGTTGGTGTCAAGCCATCGCCCTTCAACGGCTATCCGTGTAAGAGCTGTGGGAAGCAATGAGATACCTAGAGTCGGGCCATCGGTCTTTGTTTTGCCTCCGCCGTCCACGTCACGGTCAAACTTATCCCACCTGAAATAGACGGCCGTGTCCGGCTTCAGTTTGTGAGATACCTCGACGAACCATCCTTCGTTGTCGAGTTCAGCGCCGCTTGCGGCATCGTTGCTGCCTAAGAGTAGTGCGCCGACACCCGAGTCTTCACCGCCGTATAATTCCCGATGACGCCATATCGGCTGAAGGAATCGCGCGACCCTCCCGCGAGAACAGCCTTACCCCAGTAGGCCCATGCTCCAACGGAACTGCCTTGCGCGCCAAATTCACGTTCGATGGCGGTATAGATATCCATATGGTTATCGGATGCATTTTGTCCCGGCCCGTTGCCGATTCCCAGGTAAGCGGAAAGCGGCCCGTTGACTGTCCCAAGCTCGAATCCGCGCACGCGGTCGCGGGGTCGGAAGCTGTTACCGTTTGTAGCTCGTCCCGATATCGCCTCGGGTCTGCTCAGAGTGGTCCTGGCAGGCCCGGAGACCTGAGTAAGAAATACCAGTGGTTGGAACTGACCGACACGAGCGGATAAATACTTGCCGCCGAGATCGCTCACATAGTGAGCATATACCTCCTCTACCTCTACCTCTTCGTCGTCTACATGGAACTCGGTTTCAGCCAGCGCTGAAAACTTGCTGTCGATCGCCCCCCCAAGCCAGAGCATCGCATCGCCTGCGGAGAACCTTGTGCCATCATTCTCTACTGCACTGAAGCTTGGCGCCAAGACGACACTCGCATAGTTGCTCAGCTTGAGATCAGCCTTATTGGCGTTTGCTTCTTCGTCAGCAAGGCGTAGTCCATGGCGCAGAAACGCCTTCCCGGTCGCATTCAGAGCATTCTGGTGCCAGTGACAACCAGCGCAGCCTATCCCACCTGCACGCCGGGCAAAGGCGGGAACGGCATTTGAAGCCGACTGCAAGCAGATTGTCGCGAGTACGGCCGCGATCAGGGCCGCCATAGTTAGATAGTTTCGTTTCCTCATTTCCTATACCTTCCTCGTATGATGTTAGTGATTGTCGCGGGTTGCCGCATCATCGCGGGCACGATTTTTCAGCGCCGCCATAGAGTAGCGGTTTAACCCTTCTTTCAACGACCTTGTATCTTTCTAGGTCACCAACCCTCACCCCCTTTCACTATTGGAATGCCTGGGTGCGGAATATCGTTTATTTTATCCGGGATTTCCCATATCAGATTTTGGGAGTCTCCGTTTGGCGCTGGTTCCTCAGCTTGCTTGCCTTAGTTATACAACATTTCTGTATTAATATCCTCCTTTAACCACCAGTCACTATTAGGTGTTTCGGGAAGCTTGTTCCCGAAACTGAATAGCCTTTGGACTTGAGAGAAAACCGCCGTCGATTTTTGCGGAGGGCACAATTCCTCCACCAATGTTATCGTAACAAGGACTCTCTCTGATGAAAGCTCCGGGGATGTTAACCCTGGGGCTTTTCGTCGTTTTGAGCGCGGGAAACGTGCTTAGCCGCGATGTCCAAGCGGGATTTTCGCGGCTTCCTGACTTCCCGCACAAAACCACACATCAAGGGCCGAATCTCTTTCTGCGCCTTTTCTTTAGCTGGTTTTGAGTCAGGTTGTGTGTGGAGTGATTGAAGCAGCGGTGTTATCGCGGTGGTACAGAAGGAAATGATTGGCAATTTGCTTAACTAAGGGGTGAGGTCGATGGCGACTCGTTTCGGGACTGAAATTCGAAACACTAAAATTGTTTCAACTTTTTAGAGTAAGGGAGAGAAGCCATTTTTGGCAAAATTTCCGCTATTCCGAAAAACGCTTGCATATATATAAAAAGGCGCGTATACTGAGTCCAGTGATAACCAACGTTCAGCACCGGTTTGTTTTCGTCACCTCCGTAGATTGTTACCATCTTCTGCGACTGATCGAATTCCCCGCCAGCGGCATTCATGCCACGTGCTTCCCGTTGAGAATCTCAGGGATACTATCCCAGAAGGATGGCAATTAAATGGCCAACAAATCACTCTACGTAGGAAATATGTCCTACAGCACTACAGAGAGCGACCTTCGCTCGCTGTTCGAGCCTTACGGCCCGATCGTTGAAGTAAGAGTCATCGGAGACAAGGGTTTCGCTTTTATCGAGATCCCCGAGGAGAACATGGCTTCAGCTATCGAAGCTATGAATGGCAAGGAAGTCGGCGGAAGAACGCTGACAGTCAACGAAGCCAAGCCTAAGACCGAGCGCAGTGGCGGCGGTGGCTACGGTGGCGGCGGTCGCAGTGGCGGCGGTGGCTACGGTGGCGGTGGTCGCAGTGGCGGCGGTGGCGGTGGTGGTCGCTGGTAAGACCTCCCGTTAACTAGTAATCTAAAAGGGCATCCGGCGCATTGCATCGGATGCCCTTTAGATTTCTGCGTCCCTGTCAGTCGCAATAATCGCATCCGTGCTCAGAATGCGATTGCGAGGGACTGCTCTTGGCAAGCTTGTCTTGATGACAAGAATCGACATTCCCAAGGCTCGGGACACCTATCTGTCACGGTGTCGGACTCTGAGTGCGGGTTCTTTGGACTTGAGAGAATCTCCCTGACGATTGTTGCGTAAGCAACATCTCCTTCCACCAAACCACGAAGTGCAAAAGCTATTCCACGTATTGAGTTAGGCATGCCTGGTTTCGAACCGCTACCACTAACAACCCCATTGACTGACACCCACTCCGCTTGGGTATCAACACAATGTAATATGGCCGATTGCCAGGTGGATAGCAGGATGAGAAACCAGCAGGTCGCCCAATTCCTGAACAGCATAGCGGACCTACTTGAACTCAAGAACGAAAACGCGTTCAAGATCAGGGCTTACCACGAGGCCGCGCGGCGTATCGAGAGCCTGGCCGAAGACATCGAGAAAGTAGCCCGCGAGGGCAGGTTGAAAGACATTCACGGCGTAGGCGAGAGCATCGCGGAGAAGGTTGAGGAGTTCCTGCAAACCGGTCGCTCGACCTATTTGGAGGATTTGGAAAAATCCGTAGCGCCCGGCATGGCCGAGATTCTCAACATACCCGGCGTCGGCGCGAAAAAGGCGCAGTTGTTCTTCAAAGAACTCGGCGTCAGCACGCTCGACCAGCTCGAAGAAGCCGCAAAGACCCACAAGCTGTGCAAGCTCCCGGGCGTACTTGAGAAGACCGAGGAGAATGTCCTTATCGGCATCCAGCGATTGCGCCAGTCCAGTGGGCGGCTGCTGCTCGGCACGGCCCTTCCCGCGGCGGAGGAAATCGTTCAGTTACTCCAACCACATGAAGAGATACTCCGCATCGACGCCTGCGGCAGCATACGCCGGATGAAAGATACCATCGGCGACATCGACATACTTACCGCTTCAACTGAGCCGGACAAGGCTATCGACACGTTCACGTCTCTTCCCATAGTGAAGCTTGTTCTGGCCAAAGGCCCGACCAAAGCCAGCGTGCTGACTGACGCCGATTTGCAGATCGACCTCCGTGTTGTCCCGCCCGAAGACTACGGCGCCGCGCTGCAATACTTTACCGGCTCGAAAGAGCACAACATCCAGTTGCGCGGGCTGGCCGAATCGCAGGGTTTTAAGGTCAACGAATATGGCGTCTTCCGGGTCAAGACCAACGAGAAGGTCGCCGGGGAGACCGAAGAAGAGGTATATAATGTTCTCGGCCTTGAGTGGATGCCGCCGGAGATGCGGGAGCGGACAGGAGAAATAGAGGCGGCGGCCTCCGGAAGTCTGCCCAAACTTATCGAACAGGCGGAGATAAAAGGGGATTTGCACGCCCACACGAACTGGTCGGACGGCTCCGATACGTTGGAAGCAATGGCCCAGGCGGCGCGGGATAGGGGCTACGAATATCTGGTGATTTCCGACCACTCCGTTTCGATGGGTTTCATCAAAGGACTCACAGTTGAGCGCGTCGCCGAGCAGCGCCGGCAAATTCAACTACTAAACGCCAGGATGCCCAACTTTCGGATTCTGACCGGCATCGAAGTCAACATCCGCAGTGACGGCACGCTGGATTATGACGATGAAGTCGCCAGCCGGTTCGACGTCGTCACCGCATCGATCCACAGCGGGTTCGCCCAAAGCCGCGAGAAGATCACCTCCCGGCTGATACGCGCCGCCGAAAACCCGCACGTCGATGTCATCGGCCACCCCACTGGCAGGCTGATCGCCAGAAGAGACCCCTATGAAGTGGATTTGGAAGAAGTGATGAGGGTCTGCGCCCGAACCGGGACCGCCCTTGAGATAAACTCCCAACCCGATAGACTTGACCTAAAGGACTCAGATGCCCGCCTTGCCAAAAGTCTGGGCGTGACGCTTGCCATAGACTCCGACGCGCACACCACGTCCCAGCTCGGCCTGATCCGCTACGGCGTCGCCACCGCCCGCCGGGGCTGGATTGAGAAAAAAGACGTCCTCAACGCCCTGCCACTTGCCGATTTGATGAAACGGTTGAAGAGGAAAACGCTGGCAAAAGCAGCATAACTACATCTGTGTTTATCTGCGTTTATCCGTGGCTAGAAAGAATAGCCAATCGCCGCTGGGATTCGTCGTAGACTTCCTTGATCCGATTGTTATCTTCGTAACCGCCGCCGGCCTGTTCGGCCTTGAGGTAAAACGTGAACTTGTTTCTTAGGTCTATGCGCTTGATGGCTTCTTTGAACTCGCGAATAGCTTGCCGGGTTTTCCCCTGGGATTGATACGCTTTGCCGAGCGCGAAGTGGGAGTAAGCATAGTTGGGATCGACCAGCTCGGGAATTGCACGGACCTGCTCATAAGGACTTTTCTCTATTTCAAGAATCTTTCGATGGACTTCGAGCGCTTCTTTATTCCTGTCCATCGACTCCAGCGTGTCCGCGATTGCGATCTTGATCGAGGGGGACTTGGGATTTCTCTTCTCGGCCTCACGATAAGCCGCAAGCGCTTCGGCGGGACGGCCCGACCAGAACTCGATGCGCCCGGTCATCTCGTAACCGGTTGGATTGGTAGGTTCCAGATTGGCGGCTTCTCTCGCCCGGTTGACGGCAAATAGAAATCCCAAATCGGACAGTTCACCTCGCGAGGAGATATACGCCCGCGCAAGCTTCATTCTATAGTCGGCTGACCACGGAGCAAATCGGCTCGCAAGTTGGTATTCCGCCAAAGCTAACTTGGGGTTATTCGTTTCTACCGCCCGCCTGCCGTTTTCGGCGTGAGACGCCGCCAAATTCAACACGGCGATAACAGCAATCAATATGAGCGTGATTGTGCCTATAAGAATAGAAACCCATCGTTTGGGGCTGGCTTCCATCGGGGCCTCTTCGATAGGGCGGCGACTTATACCCGACGCGAGGCCGAGCGCGAACCAAAATACCAATGCTACTCCGGGAACATACCAGTCCGAATCGGTCAAGTTCCGAATTGAAGACGCGGCAATTCCCGCAATCAAGCCGCTCAA
>JAUSEB010000336.1 GCA_030650495.1 Armatimonadota bacterium
TCAATGTTAGTTTGTTCTCTAGCGCCATCCTGAGAATATGATGACGGTTTATGTCCCTAAGACTGATCTCGATGCCCTCTCTTTTCATGGGGACATTATCGCTCTGCAGTTAATGGGGACATAATCGCTCTGCAATTACAATTTTGGAGCAATATATTGACAATACCTCAATACCAGCCGATGATGTAATAACTACTTCTTGGCGCTTCTACGCTTCACGCGCCAAAGAGTGGGTTTCGAGCCACTTGTTTTGAAGGAGAAAACACTGATAACCGGCCCGGTCGCGCCACGGGTGAGTAACTTAGCAGATTATCCTATTCCCTCGGAGGACAGAAATTCTGAGAAGTCGGTATTCGTTATATTCCACGACTTCTTTCGCCATCAGTCATTTATCTTCCAAACCTCCGGAAATGGATTAGTCAGGCTAAAGAGAACGGAATACGGTTCACTCCATCCCCAAGCAGACGAATTTCCTCATTGCGACCGAGCCCGCTGGACGTGTTCAGAAAAGCCAATTAGAAAAACGAGGTGCAAGGATGAGGAAGGCAGTTCTTTTAGCGGCGCTTATGGTCGCATTTGCGGCGTCTACGGCGTACGCAAGCAAGCCAAGTGTCATCTGGTTTAACGACACTTTCGCAAGTTATGATGTCGGCGGCTACGGCCTGGCTCTGCAGAACGCAGCGCCAAACTGGCAGGCGGCCCCTGAGGGCGGCTCCAACGGCCAGCTAAGGGTCGTCCATTCGGACACATACGGCGAAGGCCCGGACTACACGGGCGAAGGCAAGTTCGTCGAATTCAAGGGCGACAGCCATGTTGGCAATAATAGCCACTGCCAAACTACGGCTAATTTATCCAGCCTGAGTTCAGGCAAAGTGCAGATATTCCACCTCAGATCGAGGATGGGCATGAGCGACATTGGGCTGGCTACACCCTTCCCCGGCAGGACCGGCTGGTATCACGCCAGTTTCAACATCCGGGACGCATCCAATAATGATATTGCCTGCTGGGCTGCCGGGTCACTTGGGTTAAAGTCCCACTTGACTACAGCTCCGATCGTCTATCCTGTATGGGAAAAATTCTACTACGGCATGCTGCCTCAAGGTTGGGCGGGGGGGCCTGTGCCCGTGGACACCACTCCCGGAGTGGAGTGGCTCTTCCCGGACAAACTCTGGCATGATTTCGACATAACTTACGACCCCGCGACCGGCGTGACCAAATGGTTCGCGGACGGGGTCCTTATCTGGACTCAGACCCAGGCGTCCGGGCGTTCCATGAACAAGATTTGGGTCCGCGACGTCTGCGTGCGAGACGGAATTTGGGCTTGGGAAGACCATGTCTACACGGACGAGATGGCGGTAGGAACAAATGGCACACCTGTGGTCACGGCTCCTATTGGCGGAGCGAGCGTTGCAACCACAAAGCCAACCGTCGTCTGGGCCAACACGGCGCCTGCCGATCCGTTAGTAGCCATTCAGGTCAAGATATGCAGCGTTGACAATTCAAGCGGGGCCACGGTCTATGACAGCGGAACAGTGACAAGCTCGTACACCGTTCATACGGCCACCAGCGCCGTACCGGCGGGCGTTCAGCTTTGGGCATTTGTCAGAGAACAGCACTCAGTCGGCGGATGGACCGTTTGGTCGGCCACGGGCAACGGCGGATTTACAGCAACGGCTTCACTCCCTGGCCGAAGCCCGGTGGTCAGCTTTACAGCCACCGCCGGAGTGAACCAAAACGCGCTTACATGGACAAATCCGACAGATGCGAGCTTTACCGGAACCATGATTCGTTGTAAGACTACAGGCTATCCAACCAGCGCCAGTGACGGATCGCTTGTCTGCAACAGATCAGCGGCGTCAGGCTCGACAGACAACTATACACATACAACCGTAACCGCGGGTTTGACTTACTACTACTGCGCATACGCTCATGACGCAACTCCGAACTACGCCGCGCCGAATTATGCGTACGGCACGCCTCGGGCGCCGGACGTAACGGCGCCCAGCGCTGTTACAAAATTTACGGCTACAAAGGTAGCCGGAAAGATCGAGCTATCGTGGCGCAGCTCACCGGAACCGGACACTACGGGCGTTATGATCCGTTACAGCACGACCGCATATCCGGCGAATCCCTCCAGCGGTACACTGCTCGTTGATGAACCAGGCGCCTCGAATTCCGAACACAGGTATAACCATACCGGAGTGGCGATGGGGACGGTTTATTATTACACGGCGTTCGCGCACGATAACACTCCTAATTACAGCGCTGGAGCGCAGGCGGTTTCGACAAATCCTTCCCTCAGGGTCCATCCCGACAACCCGCATTACTTCCAGGACACCGCGACGGGCGAAGCTGTTATGATTACAAGTTTCACGTCGATAGTGCCGACGGACACGAGCGTGGATTACACAGCCGACATCGCGGAGATGCACAGCCGTCGCATCGACTACTCCAGAGTGTGGCACTTCCTGCCGTGGGCGCACGCCAACGCGGTCTGGCCGTGGGGGAGGAGCAGCACACCGGGAGCCCCTATGGGCGGCAACAAGATCGACATGAATACCTGGAACACGACCTATTGGGACAGGATGAAAGACTCTTTAGCCAAGGCAAGCACCGGCGGCACATACGGAGAGATCCTTCTCTTCGACAGGTGCGGTTTGTCACCCAACGGTTACGACAGGTATCAAGGCAATCCGTGGGCGTGGGACAACAACATCAACAACCTGGAGATGCCGGACGCATCACTCGATGGAACTCCCGATTTCTACTATTGGGACACAAAGCCGAACTTGCGCGCCCAACAGGAAAAGTACGTTCGGAAGATGGTTGATGAGACCATCCAATATAAGAATGTCATCTATGAAGCGGAGAACGAGCACTGGGAGTGGAGTAACCCGTGGTTTGGCTGGCATATCTCGGACTACACCAGAGAGTATCTTGTGTCTACCTATCCCACGTCTCCTAGGTTAATCTCCTACAGCAGCCTGGAGGATGACCTCGAAACCTTTTATAGCATCGAGTCATGCAACATAGTCAACAAGCACTTCGGCAACTCGGCGGAAACCGACCCGGGCGTCCTTAACAACTACATTGAAATCAGGTGGGACTACAATAAGGCGATCAACATCGATGAGTTTGCAAATGGCGTGGGCGACTATGCGACTATGGCAAAGATGTGCTGGACTATCATAACCAGCGGCGGCAACTTCCATATTGAAGACGCCGATCCGACTATCTCCTATGATGTTGTAGAAAATATTAGATCATTCAAGTCTCTTTCGGGGTGGGACTTCGTACACGCCGCTCCGAACAAGGCCCTCGTCACATCGGGCGGCGGATATTGCATGGCCCAACCCGGCGTAGAGTATGTGTGCTTTTTCCTAGTTTCCGGGGGTAAGACTATCATCTTGGAGCCTGGGAATTACACGGCCAGATGGTGGAATCCAAGGAAGGGCGGTTTCTCCAACGTCACAACCTTCTCCCACAGCGGCGGCGGCAAGGGATTCAATACGCCCGGTTCGGACTATTGGGTACTGCAAATAACCACTCAGGCCGCTTCTACAGTCACCATTCTTCAGTCACTTGCGGCGGATTCGATCACCATAGACGGAAACCCCAATGACTGGAGCTTGCCCAACTTCGCGACGAAAATACGCGGCGGCGACACCGGAGTCGGGAACATAGGCGTAGCAGGCTATGAAGGGCCTATATTCTACGCTGGGGGCCATTCGACCTGGGGCCAGTTCGCTCCCGCCAACGCGGCGGATCATTCAGTGAGAATCTACTCAAGAAACGACGCGTCTAACCTCTACTTCCTGATGCGTTTCGATGACAATGACATAAGATACCCCGATCCCGCCAGCACGAACTGGAATAACGATTGCGTTGAGATATATATCGATCCTGGAAACAACGGCGGCACGACGCCAATAAGCGGTTCGACGTCAGATCTGCAATTGATTATAGACGCCAACAACCAGAAGAATATCTATGGCACGACAAGCGGTTACGCGACAACGATCCTTGGCGGTGTGACATCCGCTGTTGTAAGAGACGCTACGGGCTGGTGGCTGGAAGTGAAAATGGCAAAGAACGTCTTCAGCCCGGCGCTGCCGGCCACTGGAACAATAGGGATAGACTTCTGCTTCAGGGATAATGATAACAACAACGATGCCGCGTTGAGCACCCTCTACTCCTGGAGAGAACCGGATGTGTCCTCCACTTTCCCGACAAAGATACCAGACAAGTGGGGAGACTTGGTTCTCAGCACGAGTAATGGAGACCTGGGGTCGGTCAGCAACTTTACAGCCACACCCGGAGACGAAGAGGTGACTCTGTCCTGGACCAACCCGATCGACGCCATGTTTACCGGGACGATGATCCGGTATAGTTCCACCGGGTATCCCGCAAACGAGTCGGACGGAACCCTGCTGATAGACAAATCCGGGGCGCCCGGTTCAAGTGATAACCATATCCATACAGGCCTGACCAATGGCGTAACCTACTACTACAGCGCTTTCGCGCATGACGTCGTTCCAACTTACAGCGCAAAGGCAGACGTTAACGCAACTCCTGCCGACAGCGGCCCGCAGCCGGTCACCAACTTCACGGCTACACCGGGTAATAAGCAGATAAGCCTATCATGGCACAATCCGCTCTTTGCGGGCTTTACGGGAACGATGATTCGCTATAAGACCGATGGCTATCCAACAAGCGTAACCGACGGAACTCTCGTTTGCGACAGAAACGCGGCAGGCGGATCTAACGATAGCTACACTCATACGGGTCTGGCAAATGGCACGACTTACTTCTACAGCGCGTTCGCGCATGATAACGTTCCGAACTATACGGCGAAGGCGGATGTAAACGCCGTTCCCGTCGTGTCGGTCGCAACGTTAAACGTAAAACCAGCCGGGACGATTACGATTGACGGCCTCACCGGCGATTGGACGCTCACCGACTTCACAACAAAAGTGAGGGGCGGAGAGAGCGTTCAGGGCGATTATGCCCTTGTCGGCTTCGACGGCGCCACGCTTTATTATGGCGGATATTGGACTACGGCCGTTCTTCCCACAAATGCGGCGGATCATACGGCAAAGATTTACAGCCGCCATAACGCGACCTATCAGTACTTCCTGATCAGATGTGACGATAATAATATGAACTACGCGCAGCCTGCTTCAGCTAACTGGGCGAATGACTGCTTGGAATTCTATATTGATCCAGGTCACGACCACGGCTCGACAGCCTTGTTCCATCCCGGCGGAACCTCTACTTCCGACCTTCAGCTTGTTATAGACGCTAATAATCAGAAGAACGTTTATTGCACGACGAGTGGTTACGCCACACAGGTTCTGGCTGGGGTGACAAGCGCTGTTGTAAGAGATGGAACCGGCTGGTGGCTGGAAGTAAGAATACAAAAGTCGGTGATTGACCCCGACTTACCCGCCAGTGGGACATTTGGCGTTGACTTCGCTTTCCGCGACAACGACAATCCCGACGCTACCTACATTGAAGGTAACCCAACTACAAGCACGATGTATATGTGGAACGATAACACAATCGGCGCGAGTTACCCAACCAAGATACCTAATTTGTGGGGAGACGCGCTGATTCAGAACACAATACCGGCTGTGACCGGCTTCCTTGCCGCGGCGGGAGATAGGCAGATTACACTGTCGTGGACCAATCCAACCAGCGCTTATTTCACAGGAACTATGATTAGATATAAGACAGGCGGGTATCCCACAAGCCCAACCGACGGGAATGTAGCCTGCGACAAATTCGCGGCGTCAGGTTCGACAGACAGTTATGTCCACACCGGCCTGACCAATGGAACTATGTATTTCTACAGCGCATTCGCCCATGACAACGCGGGAACCTATTCAGTTAAGGCTACCAGGCTCGCTGCTCCGTCTGATACGATTCCTCCCGCAAGCGTGACAGCGTTTAACGTCATAATAGGAGATCAGAAGAACTATCTCTACTGGACAAATCCCACCGACGCCGACCTGGCGGGAGTGAAGATACTCGCCAAGACAGGAAGCTATCCGACGGGCATAACGGACGGTACGGCGACCTTGATCTACACGGGAACAGGGACGAGCGCAACGCACGCCAGCCTCACTAATGGAACAATGCAATACTACTCGGCATTTGCTTATGATGAGGTTCCTAACTACTCGGTTAAAGCAGACATAAATGGGACCCCGGCTTATATCGACCCAGCCGGCGCTAAGATACTTGCCAACACCATCCCCATTACCCTGACAGCCGGGACGGTTAGCGCGTTCTTCACCGACTCCTTCTACGTACAGTGTTCAGACAAGCCTATTGGAATAAGAGTGGACAAGGCCGCTCACGGCCTTACTCTCGGCCAGACCGCCTGGGCTAAGGGAACGGCGGAAGTTGACGCGACGGGTGAGAAATACCTATTAGCCACATGGGCGCAAGGAAGCGGAACAGGCTCTGTTTCTCCCTATGCTTTGGCCAATA
>JAUSEB010000349.1 GCA_030650495.1 Armatimonadota bacterium
CATCCCCGGATAAAGGTAGAATGATATCTTTTTATCACGAAATCACGAAATTTCAGAAAGCACGAAAGGGATATAGGAAGTGTCTAGTGGCTTGTGATTAGTAGCTAGTATTCACTAGCCACCAATCACTAATCACTAACCCGTATTATTCACGTCATTTCGAGCGTAGCGAGAAATCTGCTTTTCCTGAAGCTAAAAAGCAGATTCCTCACTTCGTTCGGAATGACGGTCTGCGATGGCTTTACTATCTTCGTGAATAATACAGGCTAACCACTAACCACTATAAATTCTTCTCCCCCTCCACAAACGCCCGGTGTTCTTCCTTACGCCGGGCTTTGCGCACGAGGCCATCGGGTTGGCCGAACTCTTTCAGCTTGTCCGCGAAATCGCGCAGCCTTTTTTCGACCATATAGTGAATCGTGCCCTCATGGTAACCACCGTCCGCTAATCGTTCTCCGGCGGGAACTCCGGTCAGAACTTCGATACCTTCATTCACATGACTGACCGGCCAGATGTGGAATTTGCCTTCCTGAACCGCGTCGATGACTTCCTGTTTCAGCATCAAGTGTTTCACGTTTTGAATGGGGATCATAACCCCCTGATCGCCGGTCAACTCTCTCGCCTTGCAGACCACATAGAATCCCTCGATCTTTCGATTCACGCCGCCGATGGGCTGGATTTCGCCTTTCTGGTTTACGGAGCCGGTCACGGCAATACCCTGCTTTATCGGAACTCCCGACAAAGCGGACAGGATTGTGTAAAGCTCCGTCGACGAAGCGCTGTCACCTTCCAATTCCTCATACAGCTGTTCGAACGCAAGCGTGACCGAGGCAACAATCGGCTTGTCCTGGCCATATTGCCCGGCCAGATACCCGCTCAGGATCATAACGCCCTTGTTGTGGATTTTACCGCTCATATCGGTCTCGCGCTGGATGTCCAATATGCCGCCCCTGCCGAGCGACACCGTGGCCGTAATGCGGGACGGCCTGCCAAATGTGTGGTCGCCAAGTTCGTAGATGGACAGAGCGTTCGTCTGGCCGGCCACCGCCCCATCGGTGTCTATCATAATGGTCCCTTCTTCGATCAGCCGCTGGACCTTATCCTCGATCATCTTCGAGCGGTACTCTTTTTGCTCCATGGCGGTGTCAACATGCTCCGCCGTGACTAACTCGCTGCCTTCCCGCGACGCCCAGTAGTTCGCCTCGCTGGCTATATCCGATACTTCGATGAACCGCGTCGAGAGCTTCTCCTTATCTTCGATCAGCCTGCTGCCATAATCCACTATTCTCGCCACCGCCGTTTTGTGAAAAGGCTTGAGGTCTCTGTCTTTAGAGCGCGTGGCGATAAACGCGGCGTATTGCGCGATATGCCGATCGTTCCTGTCCATTTCGATATCGAAATCGGCCTTCACCTTAAACAGTTTGCGGAAATCCTCGTCCATGGCGTGAAGTAGGTGGTAGATGTACGGACTGCCGATCAGAATAACTTTGACCTTCACCGGAATAGGCTCCGGCTTGAGCGTAGAGCTTGGGACTATGCCATACTGCTCGCCGATGTTCTCAATCCTAGCCTCTCCCGCCCGCAAAGTGCGTTTCAGCGCGTCCCAGGAGAACGGGTTCGTCAGCAAGTCCAAAGCCTGCATGATGAGGTAGCCGCCATTTGCGCGGTGAATCGCTCCGGCCTTTATCATATTGTGGTCTGTGGTCATAAAGCCAAATCGGGCGCGGTATTCGATCTTGCCTATGAGATTGTAGTAAGTCGGGTTGTTCTCGACCACGACCGGCGCGCCTTTTAAGTCTTTATTGCTGACTATGACGTTGACCTTATAACGGTCGAATGACGGCCCGATCTGCGTTTCTTCAACCCCCGGAATCGCGACTTTCTTCTCCTGCGAGCGGAAATCCTCAAGATGCTCGACGATGTCATCCTGGACCTTCTTCAAATAGTCTTGTATTTCATCGCACTCGCTGAACGTCTTTCGTAAATCGTCCAGCAGATGCCCCACGGCGAAAAGCGCGACTTCCTTGTCGAGTTCCTTCACGCGCTGCGCGGCGTCCTTTTCCAACTGGCGCAGGCGGGCAAGTATCGAATTGGTCAGATTTTCCAGATGCTCGCTTCTCTCTTTGATCTTCTCTTTCTTAGCATCCGGCAGCTTCTCGTATTCCTCGCGGCTCAAAGGCTTGCCGTCGGCCATCGGCACGGTGGCTATGCCGACCGGCGTCATCTCAATCGAAAAGCCCAATTCAGCCGACTCATGTCGTAGTTGCGTCAATAGCGTATCGCGCTCTTTTTGGATTTTCTCGACCGCCTCAGATTTCCGTTTTTCATAATTCTCGCTTTCGAATGCGCGCGGAATCTCATTCTTGCACCCGTCGATGAGCCGGTCCATTTCCTCGGCGAAAAGCTGCCCCCGGCCCGGCGTCATTGCAATGGCGTTCGGCCTGTAGGGATCGTCGAAATCGTTGACATAACACCATTCGTCAGGCACAGGCTCACCGGCGGCTTTTCTTTCGACAAATGATTTAACGCTTGAATTTCGCCCCGTGCCCGTGCGACCGGAGACGAATAAATTGAACCCCTGCGTTTCGATTCCCAGACCGAAGTCGATAGACCACACGGCTCTCTCCTGACCCACCGTGCCTACAAGAGGCGTAATCTCGGCGGTAGTTTCAAATCCAAGCGAATCAGGATCGCATCTATGAGTCAGCTCAATTGGAGCAAGTTCTCTAATATCGGCCATCTGTATCTCCTTCGCAGCGGGCTATTGCCAAACCGTATCTCTTATTGAGGCAATTCCAGCCGCACTCGTCTGACTCTTCACGACAAACGCAGCCGTCATAAATTACCCGCCCGGCTTGTCCGTAAAACGGAAAGAGTATTTAGCCACAGATGGATACAGATGAACACAGATAGGGGAAGAGTTGTTGTTTGGTATTAGCTGTCAGCTGACAGCTGACAGCTTGAAGGTAATAACCGGTTCCAGCGCGAAGTCTTTCTTAGATAATTTTCATAAGGGGACGCTATCCGCAATGAGTCTTGTGCATTTCGCTTCAAGTAAAGTAAAGTCGCTTAACGCCGACCTCAGCCTTCCGGCCAAGTTCCGGCGGCTTTTGAACGAATATCCGCTTAAAGAAATGTTCGATAAAAAGAGCATCGCCATCAAGATGCATGTCGGCGGCCATTTAGGTTACACCACGATCCATCCGTTGTTCGTGCGTATTCTAATCGACGCGCTTCGAGAAGCCGGAGGCAGGCCGTTCATCACCGACGGCAGCGGAGCCATCCCCGGAGCGAAAATTCGCGGATATACCGAGGAAGTATTAGGGGCGCCGATAGTCCCCGCCGCCGGATTAAACGACAATTACTATAAGGTTCTCCCAGTGGGATACCATACTTTGAAAGATATACAAACCTGCGGTGAAATCGTAAGCGCCGACGCGATGATAGTCTTCAGCCACGGCAAAGGCCACGGCCACTGTGGCTATGGCGGGGCGATCAAGAACATAGCTATGGGCTGCGTGACCGGGCATTCACGCGGGTCGCTGCACCAGCTAATCGACACCGAATTCGAATGGGACGAAGACCACTGCGCGCATTGCTATTTGTGCCGCGCCAACTGCCCCGGCGGAGCGATTACTTTTAATAAAGAAGGCCGGTTCAACATCTTCTTCCACGACTGCCGCTATTGCATGCACTGCGTCACGTCTTGCCCCGAAAACGCCATAAAGATCAACACCGAGGGCATACGCTGGTTCCAGGTCGGCATGGCAAAAGCCACGGAGACTATTCTAAACACCTTCGAGCCTTCCCGCCTGCTCTACATCACTGCCCTTATGAACATAACCCCGCTTTGCGACTGCTGGGGATATTCGACGCCCGCGATAGTCCCGGACATCGGCATAATGGCAAGCACGGATATGGTCGCGCTTGAACAGGCGTCGCTTGACTCCATCAAAGTCGAAAATTTCCTTCCCGGCTCCCTTCCCGAACCGCTAGCGCTGCGCGAAGAAGGAACGCATCTCCTGGAAAAAATCCACGGCAAAGACCCGTATCTACAGATCGAAACCGCCGCCGAAATCGGACTGGGAAGCAGGGAGTATACGATAAAAGAAGTTGACTAGTGAATGGATTGAGTTGTCACTTGGTTTGAGCTGACAGCTGACAGCTTTTCCCATTAGAGGTGACCAATTATGAGTAAAGAAATCACGCGCAGGGAATTCATAAGAAACGGACTTGGCGCGGCGGCAGCCATCGGCGCCGTATCGTCCCTACAGGGAATTCCCGCAATGGCCGCCAAACCACACCGCAAGCCAAATATCATATTCGTCTTCGCCGACCAGATGCGTTATGAAGAGCTTGGCTGCGGAGGCAACAGCATAATCCGCACGCCGAATATGGACAAGCTCGCCTCGCAGGGAGTCCATTTCACAAATGCGATCAGCGGGTTCCCGGTATGCAGCCCGTATAGGGCGATGCTCCTTACCGGTCGTTACGGCCAATCCAACGGCGTTGTTTCAAATGGAGTTCTCTTGCCAAAAACCGAGAACACTATTGCCGAGGAGCTTAAGCGCTACGGATACACAACGGGATACGTAGGCAAGTGGCACCTGGACGGCCCGATTCAGATACGTGTCCCCAAATGGCGCCGCCAGGGGTTCGACTATTGGGTTTCCGAGAATTGCAGGCACGACTACTTCGACTGCCCGACTTGGTTCAGCGATGGCGAGAAAGAAGGCGTTTTGCCCGGTTATCAGCCTGTCGCGCAGACCGACCTCGCCATCAGATACATCAAAGAACACAAAGACAACCCCTTCTGCCTGTTTCTTTCCTGGGGGCCTCCGCACGTTCCCAACGTCGCCCCGGATGAGTATATCAATATGTACAAGCCCGCCGACATCAAGCAATCACCTAATGTCGAGGGAGATTATAGGGGTATAATCGCTAAATGCTACGGCCAGGTGACCAGTATTGACGATCAAGTCGGCAGGCTGATGAAAACTCTCGATGACGCGGGAATTGCCGAAGACACCATACTCGTTTTCTCCAGCGACCACGGCGATATGCTGATGTCCCACGGCCAGTTACAAAAACAACGGCCATGGGAAGAAGCCATACATATACCGTTCATTTTGCGCTACCCGCGTCGAGTCAAGCCGGGCCGCAAGACCGACGTCCTCCTGAACAGCGTAGATGTTATGCCAACGTTGCTCAGCCTGGCCGGCTCTCCAGCGCCCAGTAATGTTGAGGGAACCGACCTCTCGGCATTTGCCCTCGGCAAGAAAGGCAAAGAGCCTAAGTCCGTCTTGCTTCAGGATATACTTCCGTGCGGGCAGGCAGTACAGACCGGCATTGCAGAATGGCGCGGCGTCCGCACCAAACGTTACACCTACGCCAGGTGGCGCGACAAAGGCTGGGTTCTGTATGACAACAAAGAAAACCCCCACCAGCTAAACAATCTAATAGACAAGCCGGAGGCGAAAAAGCTGCAAGACGAGATGGAGGCCGAGCTTCAGTCCTGGTTGAAGAAAACCAAAGACGATTTCGCCACCGCCGAGGTGTGGAAAGAGCGCGTGCTGAACAGCCATAGGGCTTAGCGCCGCCCCTCGATACGCCTGCGGCTACTCGGGGAAGCGGAGGTGGGCGGGTTTCGGGAACAAGATTCCCGAAACACCGCACACCGAAACATCGCGACACCGCAAGAGTTCAGGAATAAGGAGAATCTTACGCTTACCGTCATTTCGAGCGGAGCACAGCGGAGTCGAGAAATCTGCTTTTCCGATGAATGGTCCCGGAAAAAACAGATTCCTCCAGGTCGGTCGGAATGACGGTCTACCCAACTCTGAACTTACCTCTTACCATTTTCCATTGACGCTGTTGTTTGCTCGAAGGTATAATCTCACGTGCCTTACCCTGTGGCAAATGACCAGCAAAAGGAGTTTTCCAGCGTCAAATGAAAGATAACGCCTCAACTATTTCCAGCGCCCTTCGCATCGCGGTCCTTCGCGATGATTTCCCTTATGCAAGCGCCGCGTTCGTGGATGAGCTTAGCGATACTCTGCAGGCGGAAAATCCCGTCACTGTTGTATCTGGCATTGATCTCGCTAACCTGCTTTCTTCCAAACCAAAGAAAGTTGACGCGCTTGTCCTGCCCGACGCCCGCTTTTTCCCGGCAGATGCAAAGGAACCCCTGCTCGGCTATCTTCGGCAGGGAGGCCACTTGCTGGTGGTCGGCGGGCCGGCGCTCGGCAGGATGATGGTTCTGCGAGACGGCAAATGGCTGGATAAGACAGGTTTGCGTGAAGCCCAAAATTTTGTTGAACCGGCCAAGCTGCTGGCCGATAACTCCTCAGTATGGCGGCAGGCGGCAGGTGAAAAGAATTCGCGTACACGGATGTCCGTCACTGAAAGCGGTGACCCCGATTTAGGCAAAGCGATCAAAGTGGATATGCCGATATTGGAAAGCTGGGACCAAGTTGCTTTAGAAGGAATGGAAGACCCGTTTGTGGGCGGCTACCTGACCGTATTCTGGGCGAAAGGCGACGGAACAACTCCTGAGATCAGCGTCGAATGGGGAGAGTCAGATGGATCGCAATGGTACGCCAAAGTCAGTGTTACTCCCAATTGGCGGAAATACGTAATCCCATCGGACGAGTTCAAATACCTGCCTGAGAGTCCCGCCGGCGCGAGTCGCGGCGGGCGTGATGATAAGTTCAAACCTGAGAACGCCGTCCATCTCGCATTCGGCCAGCGCATGGGCTTGACCACGAACCCTCAAGGCTCGCACTCATTCTCGATTGCGCGAATCGGGGTCGCGGGTGATGATTTCAAGAACGTGGATTTCGCTCCGCCGATATTGGAAACCATCAGCCCAGCGGAATACAGCCCCGGGCTTGCCTACAAGTCATTCACTCTGCGCGGCGCGGCGCGGCTTGAGCCGTATAAGAACCAAACCGTTTTTGGCAATAATATGAAGAAGGACTCCCCCGGCGAGCTTATCTGCCCGACCTGGCGGCCAAGAGGACTCGGCACAAAGCAGACAGTCGGCTGCAGATGGATTCCGCTGATTTCCGCCTATGACGCCAAAGGCGAATTCCGTGGAACTCCGGTCAGTATGATGGTAAACACGAGCAATCAATTTGCCGGTTCCATCTGGGGGTTGGCGGGCTTTGCCGATCCCGATTTCCTCACAAATAACGGCGACTACGTAACCACCATAGTAAGAGATTTGCTGTATCGCATGACCTCCGGCGCGTTCATAAACTATGCGGGCGTCGAACATTTCTGCTACGTGACCGACGAGACGGTAAAAGTTGGCGCAAGCCTCGGCTGCTATGGCCGCGACCGTGTCACGGAAGTGGATATGAAAATTAGAAAGGGCGATCACATCGTCTGGAGCAAATTCTGCCCCGTGGCGGACTGCATAGATGTGAGCGAGGACTTGTCGAATATCAAGCTCACCCCCGGCTGTCATACCTTTGAAGCCACGGCCATGGTTAAAGGAAGAATCTTGGATAGAATCTGCTACGAGTTCTCCGTTATTGACGCCGAACGCAAGATCAGCGATGATGTCGTGACCGTGAAAGACGGCGATTTCTATCTGCGCGGCGAGAAATGGTATCCCATCGGCATCAACTTCTGGCCGCTATATTGCTCCGGTCACGAGACAAGCGAGTTCCGGGGAACGTCCTGGCAATCTCCAAGCCATTACGATCCCGAATGGATTGACCTTGATCTCGACCAGCTTGTGTCGCTGAATATGAACTCAGTCAGCATACAATCACACGGCATTGGGTGCGTACGTCCGGTGATGGACTTCCTTGAGCGGTGCGGAAATCGCGATCTGAAGGCGAATATCTCCGTCCCAGCGCATCCCATTCTCAATGGCCCTAAGGACGCGATCCCGTTTATAGAGGAAGCCCGGTTCGCCTCAAGCGATGTCGTCTACTCTTATGACCTCGCCTGGGAGCCTCACGTCGGCCCCGAAGAAGAACGCAAACCGCTCGATCCCCAGTGGCGCCGCTGGATCGAAGACCGCTACGGCAGCGTCGAAAACGCGGAAAAGGACTGGAATTATAAGATCACCCAGGCTGACGGAAGCGTTACCGGACCAACGAACGATCAGTTGATGAACAACGGTCCTTGGATTACCATGGTCGCCGCTTACAGGCGATTTGCCGACGACCTAATAAGCAAAGGCTACGGCGAGCGGATTCGTGAAATTAAGAAAATCGACCCGAACCACCTGATGGGCGTCCGCACGGGCTACGGCGGCACGGGCCAGTACTGGATAAGCCACCGATTCCCATTCGATCTCATCAGCGGCGTGAAGCATCTGGACTACACTTCGCCAGAAGGTTATGGCCTGGGTGGTGAGTATATCAATTACAGACGGGCCGGTTTCATCAATCTATACGGCAGATTTGTCGGCGGCGGCAGGCCGGTCTTCTGGGCGGAATACGGCGTACCCCACTATTTCCAGGGCAACGACTGGTCGTGGTCCGAAGAAGGCCAGACCCACTACTTCCGCGACATGCACCGGATGTTTTTTGAAACCGACGTTAACGGCGGCGCGGGCTGGTGGTGGCCGGGCGGCCATCGCGTGGACGAGGACAGCGACTTCGGCATCATCAACCAGGACCGCACGCCCCGCGATTCGGCAATCGAAGTGCAAAAAATCGCCAAGCTCTATCAGACTTGCTGGCCGGAGCGCATACCTGCCGGCCATTGGATAGAGATCGACCGCGACCTTCATGTCAGCGGCCTCCCGATGATCTGGCAGAACAATTGGGACGAGTATATTGCGGCCATGGATGAAGGCAAGACCGTCGGTCTGAAGACCAAAGGAACCGGAACCGACTCGTCAAATACCCCTATGACCGCCGTCGGCAACACGCCGCTTACCGGCCTGAACCCGCCTAAATATCTCAACGCCGAGTTCAACTGGTTCGAGATGCTGAACGCTTCCGGCAATTGGGTGGAAGTCACGGACGGCGCGACCATTGACGTTGCCGCCGGTCAGCCGATCAAGTTCAAGACAAGCGTCGGCAACACAGCCGAATCCGCCTGGCTCACTCCTGATGAGGCTGGCGAAGAAAACGGCGGCGTATATTTAATCTCAAATAATAATGATAAATGGGCGCTGCCTGACCGTGTCCCATATCTCGCGGATGCCGAATTCCCTGAATTAGAGATGTCCGGCATAACTCAAGAAATCGAAATCGCATTCCGAATGCTCGCCGAGAATCGTTCGGCATTTGGCGAAATACTCAGATTCAATCTGCGTCCCGTCGCAGTCGGCAAGGAGATCAAATAATGTCCCAGACACTTCCCGTAGTTACCATAACGGCGCGAACGCTTCCCGATGCGTGGGAGCAGGCTGTCGTCAAAACCTGGCAGGACGGGGCGATTATCCCGACCCAATATGACAAGCCGGGCGACCCGCCGAGCCGCGACGCAATTGCGGTGATCTCGGTCGAAGCCCCGATGTCGGAGCCTAGAATCCATAGGTGCTTCCCCGGCGGCATCGTGGAATTGGAAGCTTACCGCCAGGAGATGGTGGACGGCATTCACGACCACTGGGTTGACCCCGCCGCAGGCAAATGGGAATATACCTATCACGAGCGACTCGCCGCCTACTCCGTTCCCGGCTTGCCTGAGCCGATTGACCAGATCGAGCGGCTCATTCAAGAGCTTATCAAAGCCCCGCACACCCGCCGCGCGCAGGC
>JAUSEB010000363.1 GCA_030650495.1 Armatimonadota bacterium
CCCTGCCTCCGAGACTTCCGATCTTTATGCGTATTGGCCCATAACTAGTCTGCGCAGTCTCCCAAGTTCTCTCCAGGCAAGCGCGTTGAACCTCTTGGATTCTGACGCCAAGTGTAGAAGTTTCCTCAAAAATAATAGACAGCATTATACTAGCCAGGTGGGGGTCGCATAGGATACTAAGTAATGTCGCGGGGCGGTTCTTTTTCATCTGGATTGGAGACAAGTATACATCTCTCGCTCCGGCTTCAAACAAACGGTCCATAGCGGAATCATAGAACTGCGGGTTTAGATCGTCAATGTTCGTTTCCAGAATCAAAAGCGGCTCCGTAATTATGTCCGCTTCATATACCTCCATGTCACCGATAATAACACGAAGGACGTTCGGAAATTTATGCTCGGATTTGCCGGC
This sequence comes from Armatimonadota bacterium, assembly GCA_030650495.1. GTDB lineage: Bacteria > Armatimonadota > UBA5829 > UBA5829 > JAUSEB01 > JAUSEB01. The sequence continues at coordinate 410 of JAUSEB010000363.1, forward strand.
CCCGTAGCCGATTTTGTCCAACTTGATTGAAGGAATCGGCCCAAACTTGGACGCAAGCGCCTTCAGAATCGCCGCGCCGGTTGGGGTAACAAGCTCGCCTTCAACGTCAACTCCGCGCACCGGGATTCCCTTCAGAAGCTCCACCGTAGCGGGGGCGGGGAGCGGGAAAGTTCCGTGAGCTGATTCGACGAAACCATGCGGCATCGGCAATGGGCTGGCGATAACCAGTTCGATTCCCAACAAATCCAGGCAGATCGCGGCGCCGACGATGTCCACTATCGCATCCACCGCCCCTACTTCGTGAAAATGAACGTGGTCTATTGGACACCCATGGACATGTCCCTCAGCTTCCGCGAGCTTTTCAAAGATACTGATACTCTTGTTCTTGACGCTGTCGGTAAGAGAACTGGACGAGATCATACCGACGATGTCACCAAGCCGCCGTTCGTGCTGATGCTCGGTAAGCGTGACGGTAACGTCCGTAGCTGCAATACCACGCTTCCTCACCTGCTGAACCTGCAGATCGTAACCAGTCAATTGCAGAGCCGCAAGCTGTTGCTTGAGAGATTCAGCATCCGCCCCTGCTGCGATTAACGCGCCGAGGGTCATGTCTCCGCTGATTCCCGCAAAACAATCGAAGTACGCTACTCTCATTTATTCACCAAATGCGCAAAGTAGCCCGCGCCGAACCCATTGTCTATATTGACCACGGCGACGCCGGCGGCGCAGGAGTTCAACATGGTAAGAAGCGGCGCAATCCCCTCGAAACTCGCCCCGTAACCGACGCTAGTCGGAACGGCGATGACCGGGCGGCTCACAAGGCCACCGACCACACTCGCCAAAGCGCCTTCCATCCCGGCGATGACGATGAGAACATTTGCGCCCATAAGCCTTTCCTTCTGATCCAGCAATCTGTGCAAGCCCGCTACGCCGACATCGTAAGCCCGCTCGACCCGGCTGCCCATCGTCTCCGCCGTAACCACGGCTTCCTCAGCAACGGGAATGTCGGCGGTCCCGGCGCATAAAATCAAAATGTATTTGGGA
>JAUSEB010000082.1 GCA_030650495.1 Armatimonadota bacterium
TGCCTGCGAAGGTGCAGTGGCCTTCATGTGCATGGCCTTGGACTGATTGAATGAGGATAAGCCGTTCGTTATCCCAGGTTGTACGAAGAGTCTCTGTCGCGTCGAGTTGTCTGAAATCGCGTTGTATCAATTCGTAGGGCGCAACCCTGCGTCGTTTATTATGCATTTACTCCCTCAAAGTCGAGTGTTATTATAGCATGCCACACATACGCTAGCATGTCAAGATAATTGATACTCGTTGCCTGCTTCCGGCTTCTGACTTCTGGATTTCCCGCATTCTGCGGGATCCCGTCCGAAGGCGGGACTGTCTCCTGACTCCTGATTGGAAATATTCAGTCTTATTTGCTATAATGGCTTGGTTTAGGTTTGGTATGCAACCGGGAGGTTCTGGAATGAAACCGCTCGTATTCTTATGTTTGGCTATACTCATTTGTCCTGTAAGCATGCAGTATATTGCGGCAGAACCGGCGCCGGCAGATCACTTCCAGGCGGCGATGGAACAATACCGAGCATCGGACCTGGATGGAGCTGTCTCAGAGCTGAACCTGGTACTGCAATCATCCCCAAATGATGCATCCGCATGGAGTTGGCTGGGCTTCATATATATGAAGCAGGGCAAGGTTGATGATGCCATACCGGCACTCGAAAAAGCCGTGTCAATCAGAACCGACATGACGGAGACCTACAACAATCTGGGGAACGCGTATATGGCGAAAGGCCGGGTTGGCGATGCCGTAGCCGCATACGAAAAATCAATAAAGCTAAACGGCAAAGCATCCGGCGCTTGGTACAACCTGGGAAACGCATATCTGGCACAAAACCGTTACGTAGACGCGATACAGCGATATGAGGCCGCACTGGGACTCACACCGAACGATCCGAGCGTATTGAGCAATCTTGGATACGCCTATTTCCGAAAGGGTGATTTACAAAAGGCCGTATCCGCGTACAGGAAGGCATCGGAACTGTCACCGGCGGATTCGCAAGTATATCTGGGACTGGGGATTACCCTCTCTCGACAGGGAAATCGCACAGAATCTAAAAAAGCTTTAGAGAAAGCAGTGGCCCTCGATGAAGCTAACTATAACGCAAGGATAGCGCTGGGCGAAGCGTATATGGCGGAGGAGAAGACGCAGGAAGCGATTGTCCAGTATGAAGCGGCGTCGGCGCTCAA
>JAUSEB010000364.1 GCA_030650495.1 Armatimonadota bacterium
GCTTACGGAGCCAATATCGACCCCCAACGCCGCCACTTCAATGTCCACGGGAATATCGGACTCCGGCGGGAGCGAAAGCAACTCCGAATGGTCCATCTTTAACGGGTTGGAGCCTTTATACTCCAACGGCTTCAGCAGTCGCTCGCCAAGAAGGCTGAGGGAGTCTCGCAAATCCACTCTCGACGCCGCCCTTAGCGCGGCCCCGATTGCGCCGATGGTCCTGTTGTGCTCAGGCACGATCAGCGAGCCGTTGAGATTAAGCTCCTCGGACAGATACTTCACCACCGCCGGGTTTTCGGAAACGCCGCCAATAAAAGCGACTTTATCGACAAATTGCTTTCCTTTGGCGAAACACGAGCGGTAGTTGCGGCAAATTGCCTGGTGGACTCCCGCCGCGATGCGCTCGCGCGGAGTGCCTTTTTGATAAAGGTGGACTATATCCGACTCGGTGAACACGCTGCACCGGCCTGAAAGAGTGGCGGGGTTCTCGACCTCCAACGCCACTTTGGCGAAATCTTCAATAGAGGGGAAATTGAGCCGCTTATACATGTGGTCGAGGAACGAGCCGCTTCCGGCGGCGCATTTATTCCCCAAATTGCTGTCGGCTAAAAGGAGCCTGCCGGAAACCGGATCGCGCTCGAACAGGAGATACTTTTGCCCCTCACGTCCCATTTCCACGACAGTGCGGACATCCGGGTAAAAATGATCGATAGCCACGGAAATGGCATTTGGCTCGTGAATAAGATCGATACCGAGCAGTTCACACAACGAGGAAGCTCCGGCGCCGGTTATCCCAAGCAGGGCTTGACCGCCGTTGGTATATGGCAGCGCGGCCATTAACGCTTCTTTCACACGCTGGAGCGGCTGCCCGCGCACGCTCAATATGGGGAGGGTCCGCAACTCTCCGTCAATGCCCATTATGACCGTCTTTACGGTGTCCGAACCAACGTCTATCCCGATACGAACCGCCATCGAAACAATAAACCTCCAAGAGGCGCGAAGGCCCGACTACGAAGCCCAGTATACGTATGCCCGGCAGTCTCTGTCAAGTTTGAGGGTTGAGTTGAGAGAACAAACCTCCTCCTTCGTTATGTAGAGGATGCTCTCGTTGTCCTGACTATATGCCCAATAAGTGGTGAAATCGAAACGCAATTAGCTGTCAGCTTTGGATTGCGGCGGCTCGACGCCGCTTTGCTTGGACCCATCGCACATCAGAGTTTTGCCCCTCACCCCCGATTTAGAAGCTAGGAGTTAGAAGTTAGGAGTTAGAATAAGACCCCACCCCAGCCCTTCCCGATAAACCGGGACAGGCCCTAAAGGGGAGGGAGTTCCGGCGCTTTCAGCGCCGGCATCGGCAGCAGGCTACCGATGCAACAGGGAGCCAAATCCCCCCTCCTTTAGGTGGGGGTTAGGGGGAGGTCTTCCCTTCTCTAAACTCTCAACTCTAAACTCTCAACCTTCAACCCTACACCCATCACCCGCGCATGCGAAAACCGCCAGGGGCTTAGGCGAC
>JAUSEB010000374.1 GCA_030650495.1 Armatimonadota bacterium
CGGCTCGTGCTGGACGCTGACATCAAGGGGTTCTTCGATAACCTGCTTCACCCAGTGATCATGAAAGCAGTCGCCGCCGAAGTCGCTGATGGCAACATCCTCAGATTAGTCGAGAAATTCCTTAAGGCTGGCGTGATGGAAAATGGTATCTTCAAGCCCACGACGATTGGCACGCCGCAAGGCGGAGTCATGACTCCTCGTACACAGTGGATAACTTCGAGTTTTTAAGGACTATTTCGTTTCAACGACCGCAACGCTCCCCTAAATCGAACACGGAAAATCCGAGTTGACTGTGTGACATATATGGTATTATTCTTACGGCATAGTGACCAAGTCATCCGAGTCCGAACAAGCTCGACGTGTGAATGCGACGGTCAACTTGCTCAGCAAAAAAATCCCGCAGCCCAAGATTTTAAGCCGGCTCATGGCCCAGCATGCCATCTCCCGTCGCCAGGCCTATCGCTATTTGCAGTTGGCCCAAAGCACTTCTGGGCCTGTGCCTGTTCCAGAAGCCAAGACGGTCTTCACGGTCAAGCTGTCTGTTTCGTTGATCAGACAAGTCCGCCAGCAAGCCCAGCGCGAAGAGGTCACCATCAGCTCCTGGGTGGAACGGGCTCTGCGGCGGTCTTTGAACCCGCGCCCAAGCCATGGCTGAATCCAAGAGCCAGCGCCCAGTCCGTTGTCAAAATCAATAGGTATATGATCGTCTGTCGTCGCAAAAATGTCTCAGGTTTACCACTGGCTGGTGCCGGAGGCCGATGAACCTGAGAGGGAACAGTCGGCTCAACTAAGGGTTATTGAAGATGAAAAAGAGCGCCGCCCTATACGCGCGAGTTTCCTCTGAACGTCAGAAAGAGGAAGGAACCATTGCCAGCCAGACCGCTCTGCTTTTGGAGTATGCGCAAGCCCACGATCTGACCGTGCCTCCGGAATGGATTTTTGAGGATGAAGGTTACAGCGGAGCGATGCTGGCGCGGCCTGGTTTGGAGCGTTTGAGGGATCTGGCGGCTGAAGGTCAGATTCAAGTGTTGTTGATCTATGGGCCGGATCGGTTGAGCCGCAAGTACGCTTATCAGGTGTTGTTGCTGGAGGAATTCTCGCGTCACGGGGTGGAGACGATCTTTTTGAAATCGGCTGCCGCCGAAACCCCCGAAGAGCGGTTGCTCTTGCAATTTCAGGGAATGATTGCCGAATATGAACGGGCGCAAATTGCAGAGCGAAGCCGGCGGGGCAAGCGATATCGAGCCAAGGCCGGGTGTGTCAACGTGCTGAGCGGCGCTCCGTATGGCTATCGGTATGTGAAAAAAAGCGAGCATTCTCAGGCTTATTACGAGATCGCGGAAGTCCAGAGCGAAGTCGTCCGGAGAATATTTGGCTGGTATACGCGGGAACTTTGGAGCCTCGGCGCTATCGCCCGGCAGTTGAATGAAGAGCAGATCAAGACTCGCTCGGGCCAGGGGCTTTGGGAGCGCTCGACCGTCTGGGGCATGCTTCGTAATCCGGCGTATCAAGGCCGAGCCTGCTTTGGCAAAACGGAAGCTTGCGCGCGGCAGAAAATCACCCGGCCCTTGCGGCAAAAAGGAGGTTACTCCCGGCGCAGCAGCAGCAGCCAAGAAAAGGAACGCAGCCAGTGGATTGAGATGGCCGTGCCGGCTTTAGTCAGTCCAGAAACCTTTGCCTTAGCCCAGGAGCGCTTGGCCCAAAATAAACGGCTGTCTTTGCGCAACACTCAAGAGCCGACTTTATTGCAGGGACTGTTGGTGTGCGAACAATGCGGCTATGCTCTGTATCGGACCTCCACTCGGACGCCGCGGCGCCAAATCAAATATTATCGCTGTTTGGGTTCGGATCGATACCGGCATCTGCGAGGTCCTGTGTGTTCGTGTCGTCCCTTGCCAGGAGATTATTTGGATGAGCTGGTGTGGCAAGAGATTTTGCGACTGCTGCGCACGCCGCAACTGATCCAAGCGGAATTGGAACAGCGTCGGACGGAAAGCCTGAACAGCAGTCCTGTGCAACAACGCCAGGAGCAATTGCAGCGAGAGTTGACACGTTTGAGCCAGCAGATGGATAAATTGCTGGATGCCTATCAGGAAGGACTGGTGACGCTGGCCGATTTACGGAAACGGTCTCCGGAGCTAAAAAAGAAAATCGGCGCCTTAGAGAAAGAACAACAAAACTTGAAGGTCCGGGCTGTGGAAGACAAGCGCTGGATCGAACTGAGCAACTCGATGGAAAGCTTTCTGAGCCGCTTGAATGAGACCGTGGAAAAAATGAGTGCTGTCGAAAAACAAAAAGTCCTACGGGCGGTGGTCAAACAAATTACCGTGGGCAAGGAACGGATCACGATCCATCATTCCATTCCTGTCGGCGCTGGATGCGGGAGTAATGAATCTGGAAGTTATCCACTGTGTACGAGGAGTCAGAACTCCGCCTTGCGGGGTGCCCACTGTGGTGGGCTTGAAGGCACCATTTTCCATCACGCCTGAGCGTAGAAACTTTTCGACAAGCCGGAGGATGTTGCCGTCAGCGACCTTTTCGGCCACTGCCGCCATGATGATGTTGAAGGGCAGGTTATCGAAGAAGCCAGAAATGTCGGCCTCAACCACATCTTGAAGGCCGTT
>JAUSEB010000376.1 GCA_030650495.1 Armatimonadota bacterium
CCCTGCCCGCCTTCCGCCATAACATACGCGCCCTTCTGACCATTCCCCGGTAGCTCAGTCGGTAGAGCAAGTGACTGTTAATCACTGGGTCGGCGGTTCGAGTCCGTCCCGGGGAGCCAATAATATTAACTACTTATAATCAACCCCCGACTCATGCAATCAGGCATGGGTACCGCCTAGGGTACCAAATCACCAGAAATCTCATCTCTTTCGCACCACAATGCGATTCGAAACGGACCTCGATACAAATAAGTTGCCTGGCATCCTGAGCGACTTTGTCGCCATCGTCGGATGGGAGTTGTGGGAGAAGCGCTGGCAGGTGCTGCAACAACAGTTCAATGAGAACCCGCTGCTCAGTCACTATTTTATCGAGCGCCACAGCCTTGAGCTCGCGCTGTTCGACCTGATTGCCTACAGACGTCACAGGGGTCGACTGCCCAACAGGATCAGGACCCGGGGGGAGTATCAACTCTGCAGCTTCATGCCGATGGTGGTTAGCTTCTATCAACGGCTCACTCCGTCGGGACGCGACAGGCTGGCAGGCAGGCTTCGTGATGGGTTGCAGAGTGAGAATCTTATTGCCCTACAGCACGAGATGCACGTCGCCGCCCATTTCATGCAGAATGGGTACGATGTCGAGCCCTTCGATTTGTTGCGCGGCGGCGGTGTCGACTTTGTCGTAACAAAGGGCGATATGGTTGCGGAGGTGGAATGCAAGCTTGCCAGCGCCGATGTCGGTAAAACAATTCACCGGCGACGCATGCTTGAGCTGAGTCATGAACTCTTTCCGGTGTTGAAGAATGCCACATTGCACATCAATGGCGGCCAGATTGTGACCGTTGTCCTTGCGGGTCGTCTCACGGGGCAGTCCAGCCAGCACAAGAGAATCGCCGAGGGTGTGGCAGAGGCATTGTCTAATGGTAAATCGGTTTTGTCTGCGGAAGAGTTTATTATCCAGCACGAGTCATTCGATCTTGCCGCTAGCCCCTTTTGGGACGTAACCGATCAGACGGTGTCAGATGAGATTTTGAGATCATTTGTCACACGACATGTCGGCAATCCGAACGCGCACGCCTTTGTGCATGGGATCGCACGCAAATGCACGATCGTTGTCGTCACCAAGTCGGAAAGATTAGACAAGGTGGCGATAGGCATCTACAAGCAGCTCAAGGACGCAACTAAATCGCAGTTCTCAGGGATGCGGCCAGGGGTTCTCGCCGTCGGATTGTCTGATCTCACGGCCACGCAACTTGAGGATCTCGCAAGAACACAGCGTAGCTCACCTAATGCCTTGCAAGGAATCGCCACGAGATTGTTCAACAATGCTACGCGTGCGTTCCTCCACACTGTTGCGTTCGTTCCTACCGGCGGGATGCAGCGCAGATCAGAAATCTCGGGAACAAGGCGCATTGACGTCGTTACTGATGATGGTCCGAGTTACACGTTTAAAAACGCAAACAACCAGCATGGCAAGGACCCGCTGTATGACTTTTTCGATGCGGCACCGCTGCATCTTGTATAAAAATGGAATATACATGAACCACTCCGACTCACCGGTCCACTCGGGTTGTCCACCGGTGCGTGCGCGTTCTCTCGTGCTTTGCCAGCGCCAGCACGGAGCGTGCCGTTGCGTGTATCCAAAATGCAATCCAGCCTCTATAAAAAGTACCGCGCGTGTTTCGCCCGGCAGGGGCAAGGGTACGGAAGGGAATCGGAAAAGCAGTGAGGGAGAGATATACCCGCTCGAATTTTTGTAACAGAATAAATTTTAGAAATCTGATTGATGGGGAATAAACGCTGATGAATGGTATACAGCTAATCTAGCGTTCTTAGGTAAGGCTGTTCAGAATAATGAACGCGGGCAAGCTGCCCGTGTGCAAAAGGAGAGCAAGAAAATGAGTACAAAGTCTAAAAGTCACCTAGGTGGGCGTGATGCTCGAAACGGCCAGTTTATCCCTGTTTCAGAAGCGCGCCGGCGTCCAGACACGGCTATTGTAGAACGTGTCCCTAATCCCGGCCGTGGAGATACAGACAGGGGAGGCAAGGGCAAGAAGTAAGCGTTTTATCTTGAGGCAACCTATTGGGCGGGCAATTGCCCGCCCTTTAGCAAATTTCTTTCACCATTCAGCTTGAAGCGTCAACTTACCAGGTCTTTGGTAAGCGATCCTTGTCACTCTAGAACCGCCGCCCCGGCACGGGCGATTTGACCGTCTTCGGATGATTTGACGCCGCTCACGCCGATGGCGCCGACAATCTGTCCTTGCCAAATTAGCGGTACGCCGCCTTCAGACGGCACTACGCCCGGCAATCCCAGCACCCGGTGATGGCCCGCTGCCAGGGTTTCTTCCCAGGCCTTGGTTGGACGCTTGAACGCCGCTGCCGACTTGGCTTTGCGGATGGCGACCTCGACGCTGCCGAATTGGGCATTATCGAGACGCTGCAGGGAAATTAGATTACCGCCCTCATCCACCACCGCGATGACTACCGGCCAATTCCGTTTCAAGGCCTCGGCTTCCGCCGCCGCGATGATTTTCTTAGCAGCGGCCAGGGTCAGCGCCGGTTTATCGGTAAGCAGCTTGTCGTTCGGCATTGCTCTCCTCCTTAATTACTCGAATAATCACCGGATAAGATACAGGGTGGAAGTTTTCATGCAATCATTAATCCATTGAATCGTGCCGGGCT
>JAUSEB010000378.1 GCA_030650495.1 Armatimonadota bacterium
GCCTGCCATAGCGGTGGCTTTTAGGTCTTCATGACAAGTGTCCATCGAACCAAAACTCCGTTCCATCAATTTACGGACTTTGTCGCTGGGCTGGCTACCTGCTCCACCGAGATTGGCGAAATAGGCTTCGTGCAGCTTCACGGCGTCCAATGTGAAACTGAGTTCTACTTTCAATTCGCGATATAAGCTGTAGCTCTGATTTGCCGCCGAAAGGTCTGCTTCTCGTAGCAGGGACCGTATTTCGTTGGTCTTCTTGATGTAGGCTTCATAGAGCGTGTAGTGCTCCTCTATTTGGCGGCGCGAGAAACCTTCCATCTCAAAAAGTGACTGCTGAAGAGGTTTTGCATTTAGAGCTTGAGGCATTGCGACTGCCATCTGTATTCCTCCTTGAAAATAGTTGCTGCCAGTCGCAATTCTACCCGCACTTAGCGAGCTTTCAATCCATTGGCGAGTGACTAGCCTGTATTATTCACGACGATAGTAAAGCCAGCGCAGACCGTCATTCCGAACGAAGTGAGGAATCTGCTTTTTAGCTTCAGGAAAAGCAGATTTCTCGCTACGCTCGAAATGACGTGAATAATCCGGGCGAGTGGCTAGTGAACTAGTCACTCGCCACCAGCCACTGGTCACTAACTAAATCGGCCGGAAGCTCTTGCCCCCGGCCGAGTGTTTGATTTAAGCTATGAGAGTTGGGCTAGACCCAGCCTCTCGCTTTCATTGCGTCAGCTACTCGCTGAATCGCAACCATGTATGCGGCGGTGCGCATATCGACCTTGTAGTCCTGCGACATCTCATAGACATCGCTGAACGCCTTGGTCATCTTCTTATCCAGCTTCTCGTGGACGTCGGTCTCTTCCCAGTACATGCCATACATGTTCTGTACCCACTCGAAGTAGGACACGGTGACTCCGCCCGCGTTGCACAGGAAGTCCGGTATCACGAAGATGTTTTTCTCGAAGAGAATTTCGTCAGCCTCAGGAGTTGTCGGTCCGTTGGCCAATTCCTCGACGATCTTTGCGCGGATTCGCGGAGCGTTGCTTGCCGTAATGACCTCCTCAAGAGCCGACGGCGCGAGAACGTCCACGCTCAGCTCAAGAAGGTCTTCGTTCGAGATCGGGCGTGAGCCTGGGAAGTTCACGACCGATCCTGTCCGCATTTTGTGCTTGATTATCGCGTCAGGATCGATGCCTTCTTCCATATAAACGCCGCCTCTGGTGTCGCTGACAGCCACGATGCGCATGTTGTAAAGCTGGCTGTTCAGCAGGGCCGCAAACTGGCCCGCGTTGCCAAATCCCTGAATCGCGCATGTCGCGCCGTTCAGGTTGATCCCCAGCCGCTGAGCGGCTTCGCGAACGGTGTAGGCTCCACCACGCGCTGTCGCATCGCCGCGGCCTTCGGAGCCGCCGACGCTCAGGGGTTTGCCCGTAATAACCCCCGGGCTGTAGCAGCCTTTCAGCTTGCTGTACTCATCCATCATCCAACCCATGATTTGCGGGGTGGTGTAGACGTCGGGAGCGGGAATGTCCTTTTCCGGGCCAATTATGCGGCCAATCGCGTCTATATACGCGCGGCTCAGTCGCTCAAGCTCCATCTCGGACATTGTCTTGGGATTGCAGATAACCCCTCCCTTTCCACCGCCGAGAGGGATGTCGGCCACCGCGCACTTCCAGGTCATCCACGCGGCAAGCGCTCTGACCGTGTCGATGGTCTCCTCTGGGTGGAATCGGATGCCGCCCTTGTTGGGTCCTCGGGCGTCGTTGTACTGGACGCGGAAGCCTTTGAATAATTTGACGCTTCCATTGTCCATTTTCACCGGTAAGGAAACGTGGAGTTCACATCGGTTCGCGGAGCACGGCGTGCACCGCCGGGTCCAGGTCGAGCTTCTTTGCGGCCTTGTCGAGTTGCGCCTGTGCAATCTCGAATGGGTTCTGCTTCACTGCAGTAGCCATTCCTGCCATAGGTCATACCTCCTACTTAAGTTGTATTGACTTACGCCGGGCAACCCTTTGACAGCGATCTTTGCTGCAAATCAAAAAACCCCTTGAGATAAATTTATCCCAAGAGGCTTCTACGCCGGTTGTGCGACTGTGCACTATTGCCCCGCAAACCAGCAACTACGATGTTGCTATAACGCTATATTTATACTCCTTTACAAACCGCCTGTCAATACCAGGCGTGAAAATTTTCACTGGTTATTCAGTCTCTCCTTCTTTGGCCATGTCATCCGTTTTGCCCTCGAATGTTGGCGAGATGCACATGGATATGAGTTGGGATTTTGCGTCAATCACATCCAGTCGCCGACAACCGGCGCATAATAACGCTTTGTTACCTTCAGGCTCACCATCCGCAAAAGAGCACACGTATAGCTCCCGCCCACGATTCTTGGCGAACATGCACTCTTTTTCCATCACGCCGCCCGGGCGAATTTCACAAGCAATAACCGCGTCCGAAAGTCCGAAGACCATTCTATCCCGCAACTTGCTGTTTTCCCCTATCCAATGATCTCCAAGTCTGAATTGGGATATGATAAGATCTTTATCGGGATCGAACTCCGGGTCCCAAATCCTGGCCGCCGCAACCGGCTGCCAGCCCAATTCCCCATGAAATGCGTTTATTATGCCTCTATCCAACACGACCACAACCGGCGCGCTTCTCCTCTTTGCGGCCAATAGCACGGTCTGATATGGAGGATTATTGTGGCCTGTAACCGGGATCAACCCTTCCTCCATTAGGAATGAAGCGATATCAGAAGTTGTTTCCGTACTACGGTTGGATATAGTCGCGGAGTTTACAACCGCGAACCTTCGCTCTTGCAGCAATTGCGTGTTCCCATAAGCATAGATTACGGGCGGCAATTGATGCTGATACGCCTTCAAAGTGGCCGGATATATGTTGTCGCAAACCGTGATTATGCGAATGCCAAGGTCAACTACTTTCTGTAGCAACTCGGCGCTCTCTTGAAGGAGAACAGTGGAATTTTCAGATAAATACTTCGCGGCCAGTGGATGTAATTTGTATGCTTTCTTTATTTCTTCTGTTTTATTGGAAAGCACATCAGGTCCGCACTCGCATTGCGTGAGGATGTTGTATGTAGACCGAGGCCCTAACCGTGGAACTCGACTCAAAAGCAAAGCTAGTTGGTGTAAGCCTATTTTCATTCGCATCTGACCGCTATATTCGGCCAAATGTGAGAAGAAATGATTACCCAAAACCCCATTAAGACGCCGAATATGATTGAGTATGCCGCTAGCGTTCCCGGTCGAACAGCGGCGCTAATGTTTGCGGCAAGCAGAGGAAGCACAAGAAACTGAAGTATCAGCCATATCCCGACGCCATAAATAAATCCGACACCGATTGCGGGTCCTGTGGCTATGCGTCCGCAGAAGAATGATGTGTATACTCCTCCAAGCGCCGCGCCGAGAATTATGACCGAGGCCAATAATTCCAAACTATACGGATATGGCGCGCCATTGCCGGTTATCGCGGACACAACCAGCATAATCAAAATAGTTATCGCGGCGCATACGGCCCCGCCAAGTAGGCCAAGTAGGAATCTCATAAGTTTGGAGTTTGGAATAGCTGACAGCTTTCAGCTGTCAGCTATCAGTCGTTATCTTTCGGCTTGTTCTTCGAAGCCGAAGCCTGAACCGTTGTTTCGGATTTGAGTGGAGCGAAGCGGAATGGAAATCC
>JAUSEB010000390.1 GCA_030650495.1 Armatimonadota bacterium
TCCGAGGAGGAACGACGAGGAATCTGCTTTTCAAAGACCCCGAATCGTGCTTAAAAGCAGATTTCTCGCTTCGCTCGAAATGACGTGTCGTGCCGTCCGCCGACTTTTTGAACACTCCCAAGAACAAGCCGAAGCATAGGATTTGGGGAACCGTATTGCGTAATCATAAACTTATAGCCATCGCGTGCCTAACATTTGCTCTGGCCGCGCAGGCATCTGCCTCGCCAAATCGAAAACTTGTTCTTTTCGTCGCGCACGGAGCCATGATGGAGGACTTGGCGGCGAAAGACCTGCCCCACTTCCGTTGGATTCTCCGAAGCGGCGCCATAGGCGTTATGACAACGCGCGCGGGAGGCGATCCAGCCGGTCAATTGAAGTCCGAGACAGGAGCCGAATCGGCATGCCTCACGCTCGGCGCGGGAGCGCGCGCCGCCGCCGGAATCGAAGCCAGAGAAGCGTATAACGTCGCCGAAACCATCGGAAACACAACAGCGCTTAAAGCATACCACCGTTTGACTCTCGAATCTCCATCTCCAAAATCCATAGTTCATTTATCCATCAATGTCATAAAGTCCAACAACGTGGGGCTTGCATACGATGTGTGGCCGGGTCTCACGGGTGACGCGGTTCACAAAGCCGGATTGCGAACGGCTTGCTTAGGCAATAGTGACACGGACATGCTTCCCCATAGAGAAACGGCCTTGATCTGCATGGACGGTAATGGCCGTATTGACGACGGAGACGTCAGTAAAAAAACGCTTCGCCGCAATGAACAAGCTCCTTACGGGTTGGAAACGGACCAAGAGGCGCTTCTTACCGCGTTCGACAAATTAATTGCGAAAGCTGATTTCATAGTAATCGACTGTGGCGACATCGCGCGAGCCGACTGGTACGCCGACGAATGCGCGGAATCCCAGGCCCAGGCGCTTAGGCGATGGGCTATGCGGCGCACGGACCAGCTAATCGGACAGGTTTTGAGCAGGTTGGACCTCCGATCATCAAGATTATTATTTATTGGATCGACCCCCTCGCGATGGAAGCTCTACGAAAATCGAAAACTCACTCCAGTATTGGCGGTCGGAGAAGGAGTCACGCCGGGTCTTCTCACAAGCGGCTCCACCCGCAAATTGGGTTTGGTAATGAACTCCGACCTCGCTCCTTCAATTCTAGCTTACTTGAAGGCCGATGTTCCATCATCGGCAATAGGACGGCCAATCTCCTCTAAAGCCCACAGCGATTCACTGCGCGAAGTCACTACCCTTGACCAACGTTTGACTCTCCAGAGCGCCAGACTTATTCTAATGCGAATCGTCGCATTCATCCTTACAGTGGTTGTAGTCCTGGCCACCATTTTGCATGCCAACAGAAAATGGTCCGCGACTCTGGCTCTGATCCCAATAATGGCCGCGCCGCTTATGGTTCTGCTGCCCGTATTCGGTTCATATCCGGCTATCATAAGCGGGATAATACTCGCGGTTTTCGCTATAGCGACTTTGGCGCTGACTCTGTGGATACGTCCTCACAAAATGCTGCTATGGCTATCGGCGATACTCTGCGCGGCGATAACAATCGATCTGCTCAGGGGAGGGGTCTGGCTTGCCAATTCACCTTTCAGTTACTCTCCGGCGGAGGGATCGCGGTTTTACGGCCTCGGCAATGAACTCACGGGAAGCCTCATTGGCGCCGCCGCGCTTGCGATATTCGGTTTCTTGAAGCCGGTTAAACCCCACCCCAACCCTCCCCTAAAAGGAGAGGGAGTAGCGTCCCGATTCATCGGGACGGCATCGGCAGCAGGCTACCGATGCAACAAGATTGAAGCTGTCAGCTGTCAGCTGACAGCTGACAGCTTTCTTTCAACCCTCAACCCTCAACCCTCAACCGAACAGAACCGCCTTCGCCGCTGGTTCTGCCTGGTTCTTTTTGCCGCGCTTGTAGTTTTGGTAGGGGCGCCACACCTGGGAGCGGATACAGGAGGGGCTATAGCGTGCCTTGCGGCAGCCGGGGCTGCATTTGCAGCGATCAGCCCAGGACGAATCGGCCTTCGACGATGGCTGGTTCTGGCGGCGGCGGCCATAGCTGCGCTTGCTCTTTTCATCGTTCTTGACAGTCTTCGCGGCGGCGCGGGAGAATCCCACCTTGGACGATCATTCCAGATGATCGTCGGTGGAAATATCAGCCAATTTGGGTTGATCGTCCAGCGCAAGCTTGCGATGAACCTCAAGCTCCTTCAAGTCAGCCTTTGGAGCAAACTAATGCTGGCAACAATCGGAGCTTTGATCTATTTGAGAACGAAGAGAGATAAAAACACGGAGATTTGGCCTGGACAAGCGATACGAGTTATCGCAATCGGCGCATTGGCGGCTTTCATATTTAACGACTCCGGTGTTGTGGCCGCCGCAACATGCCTCATATACGCTTGGGGTTTGGAGATAGTGTCAACTCGCACAGAGGCAAATCCATAGAAATAAGACTCGGGCGTCCTGATCGCTTTCAGGACGCCTGAGCTAACTCACATCTCGATTAGAACATGCTGCCTCAATAATTACTTGAAGGCATCCCCGGCGACGCAGGTTGCATAGCGCCGCCTGGCTGCATCATCGTTCCTTGGGGCATCATCATTTCCCCATTCCTTGCGTACGGGTAGTTGCTCACATCTATCACGTCTTTGGGATCGAGACCGTATTCCCTGGCGACCATCGGCCAGGTCATACCGCGATCCGTCATGCGCAAGATGTCGCGCACTGAGTCACCCGTGCGAAGAGCGATGTTGGTAGCTATCGCAATGCTTCGCCAATCGTAACCCATCTTGCGATATAATTGGGCGTCTCGCGGAGTAAGGACCGGCTCACCGGACATGCTCAGAATCGGAGCTTGAGGGCTGGGCATTACCATCGCCGTCACTCCGGCAACGCGAGGAGAGATGAACGGTCTGGACAGGTCGGACGACGCTACGTTATAGCGTCCACCAATGTCGCTCCAACTCATTCCCTGCATTCTCAGAGAAGCTATCTCCGATACGGGCCGGTTGGTTCGCGCCGCAAGGTTTGCGGCGAAGTAAATATCCGCCCAGTTCATCCCCTGCATCCTTAGGGTGTCGATCTGGGAGGAGCTCAGACCGAAATACTGGCTGACGAACGACCGGTTGTAACTCTCCACTTCAGGAGACATCATAGGCATTGCGGCCATCATATCGGTCATAGACACGTTGTACCGCTGAGCTATCTCCATCCAGCTCATGCCTTGGTCGCGCAGTTGGACAAACTCGGACACCGGCCTTCCGGTTCGCGCGGAAAGATTGCCTACCATCGCGAAGTCGGATGCCATATAGCCCTTAGCCTGCAACTGCGAAATCGTTGCCTGGTCAAAACCGTAGAATCGAGAGAGCGACGATATCACCAGAGGATCGGATTGACTCATGGTGGTAGTCATCATTGTGGTAGTAGTCGTGGATGTTGTAGCCGGAGTTTCCGCCGGCATACTCTCCATTGTTGAAGAAGAACTACCGGCTGCGCCTTGCGCCGGCTCGCTAGTCCCATATCCTGCCGCAACCGCCGGCATAGCCGGCATAGCTGCAAGCGCCAGGACGAGCATTAGTGTCATTGCGCGCATTTTCTTGCCTCCTTGATTTCATTCTAATTATTGGCCCCTGTATGGGGATCCATGTGAAAATGGCGAAATCGATCCTATTGCCGCCTTACGCTCGGGCAGGGATGGAGCGCTGCCGCGGGGTTTAATCTGAATATCTAAAGTAGGACATCCCCCCTCTCTGTTCTTCCGAACAGTTAGGAAATCAAACAGTGTAAGCTGATTGTCTAACCGCCAGACACCTGTTACCCACTGGCTAAACAGCATAAACGTTGGCCGGAAGCCGTGTGTTTGTCGGTGTCAGAGGTTGAGGGTTGAGGGTTGAGGGTTGAGGGAATGGAAAGGCAGCGATGAGCGATGAGTTCTATGCTTCGGCTTGTTCTTTGAAGCCGAAGATAAGTTGAATGTGCCGGTGTTTCGGGATTTGAATGGAGCGCAGCGGAATGGAAATCCCGAAACAAGCCATGGGTGTAATATTTCTATGCTTCGGCTTGTTCTTTGAAGCCGAAGATAAGTTTAATGTTGAATGTTGAATGTTGAAGAAGAGCGCGTCGGCGGCAATACCTTAAACCTTCAACACTCAACCTCTAAGCCTGTTGATTATCGACTCCAGGGAGTCAATTACGGTGTCAATATCTTCTTCAGTGGTACCACGCCCGACCGTCAGCCTAAGTGACCCCTGAGCCAGCTCATGCGGCAATCCCAATGCCGTGAGAACATGCGATGGAGCCAGTGAACCAGCCGAACATGCGGAGCCGCTTGACGCGGCGATCCCCTCAAGGTCGAGATTCAGCAGCAGCGACTCCCCCTCAACGCCCTCAAAGCTGATATTGGCGTTCCCCGGCGCTCTGAGTTCCCTGTGACCGTTCAAATGCGCTCCTGGGATTCGATTGAAAATCCCATCGATCAAACGATCTCGCAGCGCCGCAAGTCTTGTGGGTGCTGTATCGAGCTGCGACACCGCCAGTTCCGCCGCGGCCCGAAGCCCGACAATCCCAGCGACGTTCTCAGTCCCCGGCCTGCGCTCCCGCTCCTGGCTCCCGCCGAACTGCAAAGGTTGGATGCGTACGCCTGTCCTGACATAAAGGAAACCGGAGCCTTTCGGACCGTAAATCTTGTGCGCCGAAGCGGAAAGGAGGTCAACATTCAGCCGGTCAACATCTATGGGCAAAACGCCGAACGATTGCACCGCGTCTGTATGGAACAGCGCGCCGTTCTCGCGAGCGATACGCCCGATTGCGGAAATCGGCTCGATGACGCCTATCTCGTTGTTCACATGCATCACGGAGACCAGTATCGTGTCTTTATTGATCGCGGCGGTCACATCATTGGGGTCCACAAGCCCGTCGCGATTGACCGGCAAATATGAGACGCGAAAGCCCTCTTCCATCAGATGTTCGCACGCCTCCAGAACGGCGTGATGCTCGATTGCGGAGATGATTATATGATCGCCCTTTGCCCTATTTGCCCTTGCGGCTCCGAGTATGGCCAGGTTATCGGCTTCAGTGCCGCCGCTGGTGAAGTATATTTCGGATGAACTCGCGCCAATTGTCGATGCTATACTATCGCGGGCCTCGTCAATGGCCGCCCGGACCTCTCTGCCGAAAGAGTGGACGCTGGACGGATTGCCGAACTTCTCCGTAAGAAACGGCGTCATCGCCGCAAATACTGACGGATCGACAGGCGTCGTAGCGGCATGGTCAAGATATATCATTTTCCTCATATCATAATTGTACAACTCTCCAACCAACTGTCAAACTATTGCGTGATTCCAGAGATTGCTCCTCCCCTTTTCGTGTTTTCCAAAATTTCGTGCTTTCGTGATTATAAAGCCTTTCACAAAACTCTAGCGCAAACTCTGCTTCTTAGGTTACAATCAATAGGTGGAACCTCAGCCGTTACAGGCGGTCAAGGTCCTTACCCCTCCATTAGCGATTTTCCCGAATGTAATCAGGAAATAGAGTATTGAAGATAGATTCAGATAAACCCACTATCTTGCGGGCAAGAGCGTATATCATCGGCCTTGCCCTCGTCATTGTCGTGTGCCTGATCGTCGGCTACAGCGAACTTGTCGCCAGTCGCGGCGGAAGCATGGACGCCATACTGCTGGGCGCAAGCCACATGCCCCCGGCGGCAATCGGTATCCTGATGGCCTTGATCTTAATCAATGTGATACTCAAACGCATCGGCCCGGCGTGGAAGCTGCAACCGGCGGAGTTGGCGGTTATATACGTTATGACCGTATGCGGCGCGCTGCTTTCATCATTCGGACTTGCGGCGCAACTGCTTCCCAATCTTGCGGGGGTGAACTACTACGCCGATCCTCTGAACGGTTGGCAGGATTTGCTCCGCAACCTCCCCAAGTGGATGGTTCCCTTCGACCCGAAAGGGCCGGAAAAGCAATTCGTCACCAAAGCGTACTACGAGGGACTCCACGGCGGAGAGCCTATTCCGTGGGGCGATTGGGTTGTCCCGTTAGCCGCCTGGACGATTCTGGCGCTGCTGTTCTTCTTCCTGATGGCGTGCCTTGCGACCCTCCTGCGCCGTCAGTGGGTGGATAACGAAAAACTGCCGTTTCCGCTTGTCCAACTACCGCTGGAGATGGTGGAAGGCGGGACGCATCGCAGTTCGATGGACAAGAAGTTCCTCGTGCTCGGCGCTATGATACCGATCCTGTTTCACGGAATGAACGGCATGCACAACATCTGGCCGAATATGCCCGAATTTCGTTCATGGTTCCTATTGAACGATTACTTCGTAGGAAAGCCCTGGACCGACATCGGGATCATCCCCGTCGCCATCACGTTCTCCGTCATCGGATTCACCTATTTGCTCCCTTTGGACGTCAGCTTCTCGATGTGGTTCTTCCTGCTGTTCTTCAGGTTCCAGGACCTCATAGGTAGTAATCTCGGCTACCAGTTCGATAATATGCCCCTGTATCCCTCGCACTATTATGTCGGCTACCAGGCGGTAGGCGCGGCGGTGGCGGTCTGTGTCTCTATGATGTGGTTCGCACGGCCTCATATTAAGCTCGCATGGGAGCGCATTTGGACAAATCAGCATAAAGGACTCGATGCGAACGAGATGATGTCCTACCGCACGGCGTTCATAGGATCGGTAATCTGCTTTACGTTTATCATCGTCTGGCTCGGACTTGCCGGGATGAACGTCCTCGTGGCGGCGTTCATGATGCTGTGTTTCATCTTTCTGGTCGTCGTCGTTATGAGCCGGTGCGTCGCGGAGGTCGGACTGCTGATGCTCCAGGGAGTGTTCAGGCCGACCGACGTATGGGCGGTGGTCGCAACCAAGGCGTCGTTGGGAGTGGCAAATCTCGTCCCGCTTGCCCTGCTGAACGGGGTGTTTATGCGCGACCCCCGGACGTTGATGCCGGTGTTTATGAACGGGCTCAAGCTATCCGACGGGGTGAAAATGCCCCGGCGCAAGCTGGCCGTTGCTATTGCACTGGCGATCCCGGTCGCGATAATCGCCGCATACACAATCCACCTCTGGTTCGTCTACCGGCGCGGCGGGATTATTATGAACAGCTGGTTCTTCCACTCCAACCCCACACTCTACATCGGCGAGGCCAAATCCATACTCGCCGGGCCTAAGGATATGGACTTCCGCGCGCCCGCGTTCTTCACGGTCGGGATGCTTTTCACGTTCTTCCTGTACTTCATGCGGACCAGGTTCTGGTGGTGGCCGTTCCACCCGCTTGGCTACGCAATCGGCGCGACCTGGCCGGTGATGGTCTACTGGGTCGCGTTTTTCACCGGCTGGATGTTCAAGAGCCTGATAATCAGATACGGGGGAATCAAAGGTTTCCGCACATTCCGGCCAATCTTCCTTGGGATGATCCTCGGCGAATTCGCCTCCGCCCTACTCTGGGCCACCCTCAGCGCCATCTTCGGGATTACGCTGCCGGCGATACCGCTTACGTAGTCGGTTGGCGGTTGGCGGTTAAATGCACCGGTGTTTCGGGATTTGAATGGAGCGCAGCGGAATGGAAATCCCGAAACAAATCGCGTAACACATCTTACTATGCTTAGGCTTGTTTTTTGAAGCCGAAGCTACCCGTCAGCCGACATATCCCTTCTCTCAACTCTAAACTCTCAACCCTCAACTTTTTTTCCTCCCATGTACATGTACCTGTCATGAGGCATTTTGACATCGGTACTGGAGCTAACAGACTGAGATATTTTTGTGGTATTTTAGCGAACAGGTGTTTTGGTGGGTGATGGGTGTTGGGTTTTAGGTGATGGGGAGGGAGGGGCGTTGGTCGAGAGCTTAGGGACGAAAAGCGTGTCCCGAAGGATAGAAAGGACGGCGAAGGTTTCGGGAAAAGGGTTTCCCGAAACAACGGAAAAGTGTAACCTATGTCTCCGAACACCTGTTACCTATCTCCCCGGTCTGTACACCTAAAAGGGGAGAGGGAGTAGCGGCGCCTTCGGCGTCGGCATCGGCAGCAGGCTACCGATGCAACAACAAGATTGGAAGCTGTCAGCTGACAGCTGACAGCTTTCCCTCAACCCTCAACCTTCCATCACAAACTGCGCTACCATGTCACCTGTGAAGTCGAGACTGAACCCTTGCCACAACTCAACCTTCCATCACAAACTGCGCTACCATGTCACCGACTTCAGTGGTCGAGTAACCCATCTTGCCGGCGGCCATGCTCTTCATTTTTTCGCCTGTGGCTTTGGCGACGGCCTTGTCGATCAGATCGGCTGCCTTGGTTTCGCCAAGAGTCTCAAGCAGCATCTGACCGGCGCAAATAGCGGCCAGCGGGTTGATGACGTTCATATTTGTGTACTTGGGCGCTGAGCCGCCGATTGGCTCGAACATCGAAACGCCTTCGGGATTGATATTTCCACCGGCGGCGATCCCCATTCCACCCTGGATCATAGCGCCGAGGTCGGTTATTATATCGCCGAACATGTTGTCCGTAACGATAACATCGAACCATTCGGGATTCTTGACCATCCACATGCAGGTGGCGTCCACATGCGCGTAGTCGGTGGTCACATCCGGGTATTCCTTGGCGACTTCGTTAAAAGCCCTCTCCCACATATCGAACGCGTAGGTAAGGACGTTGGTCTTGCCGCAAAGCGTGAGTTTCATGCCTTTATTGCGCTTGCGGGTATATTCGAAGGCGTAACGGATGCAGCGCTCGGCGCCCTTGCGGGTATTTATCGACTCTTGGACCGCCACTTCATCGGGAGTTCCCTTTTTGAGGAATCCGCCCGCTCCGACGTAGAGGCCCTCGGTGTTCTCGCGGACGACCACGAAGTCGATCTGCTCCGGTCCCTTATCCTTAAGCGGCGTCCATACGTTGGGATACAGCTTGACCGGTCGAAGATTGATATACTGATCCAGCGCGAATCTCAGCGCAAGGAGTATACCCTTCTCCAGAATACCGGGTTTGACATCCGGGTGACCGATTGCGCCGAGGAATATGGCGTCGAACTTGCGCAGATCGTCAGCCGCCGACTCCGGCAAAACCTCTCCGGTGGCCAGATAACGATCTCCGCCGAAATCGAATGTCTGTGTTTCGTATTTGAAGCCGGTCTTCTGAGCCGCCGCTTCAATTACCTTCAGTCCTTCTCTAACAACTTCCGGGCCGGTGCCGTCGCCCGGGATAACAGCTATCTTGTGCATATATATGTTCCTCCTCAACGTTATTCTTGTTAGTGTTTGAACGTCGGTTTTCCTCCGCGAAAACGAGATTGTGTTAGGGAAGAACGCAGATGGGAAAGTTGTCAGCTGTCAGCTTTCCCCATTTGCTGTTGACCTTGGCCATGCCGTATTGGTAGAATTGGACATCGGAGGATAGGAAATGCAAAAAAAGCTGGCGTATGCCGACATCGATCTGGCCCAGTGGAAAGAGCATACTGAGGTTGAGACGGATTCGCTCTGGATTATGGATGGCCGGGCAAAGGGCGATGGCCACAAGCTCGACTACCACGGCAACTTCATCCCTCAAATAGCCACGCAGATGTTCACCCGATACACCAAAGCCGGGGATATAGTTCTGGATATGTTCCTGGGGTCAGGGACTTCGGCGATTGAGGCTGTGAATATGAACCGTCGGCTTGTTGGAGTTGAGCTTAAATCCGAGCTTGCGGAGTATGTTCGCGGAAAGATTCCCCCTGACGTATTGGACAAAGATATTCACATATTGCAGGGTGACAGCGCTTCACTCAAAACAGTAGCTCAAGTCAAAAAGACCCTGAACAGTATGGGAAGCGAATACGCGCAGCTTCTGGTCCTTCATCCGCCATACGCCGACATTATCAAGTTCAGCGATCTTTCCGAGGATTTGTCTAACTGTGGTTCAACTAAGAGCTTCCTGGATATGTTCAAAAAGGTTGCGAAAAATGGTTACGATCTGCTTGAACCGGGGAGATTTGCAGTCCTTGTAATTGGTGATAAATACGCAGGTGGAGAGCTTGTTCCGCTTGGCTTTCTGTGTATGCAGGCAATGAATGATGTAGGATTCAAGACGAAGTCCATAATCGTGAAAAACATCGAAGGCAACGAGAAGGGCAAGGGACGGGACAATAACCTCTGGCGGTATCGCGCATTGGCCGGAGGTTTTTATATATTCAAGCACGAGTATGTTATTGTGTTTTGGAAACCGGAGAAATAGTTGGAATATCTGAAAGCTAAGCTAATAAGGGCATTGGTAGATCATTTTGAGAACGATGACAGGCGGATAGAGCATGCGCTGCGGGTTTTGGCTTGGACGGAAAAGCTGCTCGAATCGGAACCGGCGGATAGAGAGATTGCGCCGGCGGTCGCGGTTTTGCATGACGTCGGAATCAAAGAGGCTGAGGCGAAACACGGAACATCATCGGCAAGGCTGCAGGAGGAATATGGGCCGTCGATAGCCAAACGCATACTCGCAAATATCGGTTTTCCCGGCGATAAAATAGAGGCCGTTTGCGCCATAGTTGGCAAACACCACACCAAGAATGGGGTAGACAGTCCGGATTTCAGAATCCTGTGGGATGCGGATCTCTTGGTGAACACCGCGGATTCACCGCAATTGGACATGGAGAAGATGGCAGGGAAGATCGACAATATATTCGCGACTGAGACCGGCCGCATACTGGCAAGGCGGGAGTTTGCTAAGGCCCGGCTCTGATAAAACTGGCTCAACTTAGTCGGTAGTCGGTAGTAGGATGTCTGCGATAGGTTCTACTGTCCTTCGATACGTCGCTGCGCCCTACTCGGGAACACGGAATTTGTACAAAATAAAATGAATATAAAAACTCCGTATCCCCGAGCGCTGGTGTTTCGGGAATCTTGTTCCCGAAACCAACAAAACCTTCCGCTTCCCCGAGTAGCGAAGCGTATCGAGGGGCGGTGCAAACTTATATTAAATTTCAGACTAAGAGTGAACGTTCTGACTATGTCATTCCCGCGAAAGCGGGAATCCAGAAACTGAAGCTTGGTAAGAGAGTAGCGTTCCTGGATTCCCAATCAAGTTGGGAATGACATGTTGCTAAATCAATACTATTAAAAAATGTGTATTAGCGCCAGCAAAGATACACATAGCATGGTATAATATAGACACGAAGCGCCAAGGGAGATTATATATGCGCACCAACATTGTGATTGACGATGAACTGATAAAAGCCGCGCAGGAGGCGACCGGCCTGAAGACCAAAAGGGCTGTCGTAGAAGAAGGTCTCAAACGAATTGTCATGTGCAAGCAGCAGTTGATGGCGTTCAAAGCGCTTAAAGGCGCTGCCGATTGGCAGGGCGGCCTAAGGTCTCTTAGAGAAGACAGGAATATCGCGCAGTGGTGATTGTCGATAGCTCCGTCTGGATTGACCTTCTTCGTGGCCGCGAGACACAGGAGACGGTTGCTTTTGAACGTCTTGCCGCTGAAGAGGAGATTGGGCTGGGAGACTTGATACTCTATGAAGTTTTGCAGGGTGTAACCCCGGCTGACAGAGTCGAGAAGGTCAAATCCCACATGCTGACTTTTCCCGTGTTCACCATAGGCGGTCGCGATTTGGTTCTTGAAGCAGTCCACAACGCCCAAGTCTTACGCGCCCAGGGAACCCAAGTGGCAACTATAGACTGCTTGATAGCGACATTCTGCATAGTGTCCGGCAGCCGGTTACTAAGCTCGGACCATCATTTTCAGCCGTTCACAGATGCTCTAGGTTTGGTAATGGTGGGATGATAGGGACGTATAATGATAGAATATGGTTAATATGCTGCCGCGGGAATTGCCTTGTTAGTAGGTATTATGATAAGAAAAATGTAATTCCCGCGGCATAGCTGGCGCAGCTATTTACGTCACTTCTTGTTGGGAGCCACGGAGGGTCTGTCGTTAACTCTCATCGTCACCGAGCGAACGGCCACGCCCAGCTTGCGCGTATCATCGTTGCCTTCGACCAGGCCTTTAGGCGTCCAGATGATGCACTTGAGGTCCAGAACGACGCTATTGTTTTTCCGCGGTGGGATGATTCCTGTGATTTCGGAATTTCCATATCCTTCAAACTTGAGTATCCGGTCATCTCCGATGTACAGGCCTGCCCATGGGGCCAATAGAAAACTGGACTTGTGGACATCGATTGTTATTGTGTATTGCCTATTCGGAATCACCGGCAGTATAAGCTGCGATCCTTCAGTTGACCAGCGCATTGTGCCAAATCCATTCCAGAACCCGGCTGGTTCGGAATAGTGCCAGTTCTTGACGAACCGGTCGTCATTTGAAGCTCCGATGTCAACGGTATAAGCAGCCAGTTGCGCCAAAGTGAAAACCGCCGTTGGCGGCGCGTTGATGACTTTTCCAACGATGTTCTCTATCGGGTATTGGTCCTGCATGTCCTCATCCCACTCTACTCGATTCCGCGGATGGTTCGGACATGTAAACAGCACGTCTCCTATATTGGGTTTTTCGCCTTGCCGGGGAGTGTGGTAAACGTATCCGGCCGGCCTGGCTCGCGTTGTTCCAGGACATGCTGGGAGCATTTTGACATGCTCTTTGTCGCAGAAGCATAGCCAATCGATTCCCCAACCATTATTGAGCGCAAAATCTATGATAACGTTTACATCGGATGGGAACCGCTTATGCTTATTCAGATAATGGCCCAAAATGGTTCCGATGTAATTCATGCGTTTTTTACAGCTTTCGGAAAACACAGTCTGATCGTCTCTTTGCGCCAATTGCAAACTCTTGTCAGCGTAATCCATTAAATGATCTGAACTAAAGCCTGATAGGGGATATTTCCACAGTAATCCGCTGAACAAATCTGCTGCCGTATTGAAACACTTTCTGACATCTACCGGACGGCCTTCGAACTCCTTAACGTTGCCCAACGCAAACAGGAATATGGCTTCCCGGAGATCCGCAATGGCGGCTTCCGTCTGTACCTTTTCTTCCGGCGTCAACACACTGCTTTTTTCGTCAGTAGGTATTCTGGTCATGATCCCGGACCCGTCCGCGGCCAGCAGAAGCGCTTCGTCGTTAGTGATCGCATAAACCGCGTTGTTGTCTCTTGCCCATTCCATAGCCTCTAACCTGGTTGCAGCGTCATATATCTTGGTTACGCCCGATCCATCAGCCTGCGCCACGAATATTTTGCTGAATGT
Organism: Armatimonadota bacterium; assembly: GCA_030650495.1. Taxonomy (GTDB): domain Bacteria; phylum Armatimonadota; class UBA5829; order UBA5829; family JAUSEB01; genus JAUSEB01. The sequence goes on from JAUSEB010000390.1 coordinate 13,198, forward strand.
GTGCGTATTCCCGTCGTCGAGCCAGTCTGTTTTTCTTGTCACATAAGCTATGCATTTTCCATCCGGCGACCATCGAGGGTCCAACGCCCCTTCGCCCTGCGGTGATATTCTTATTGGTTCGGTGTAATTTGCAAGGTCTTTTATAAAAATACTGCCGCTTGTCGGGACTCCGTGATGCCATGACCCGAACTCTCTGAAGTCGCCGCAATAGGCCAATTTCATACCGTCTGGTGAAAAACTGGCTCCTGCTCCCTGAATACCAAGATCGGTGATTTTTTCTGTCTTTGTGTCCGCGATGACGAGAGGATAAACGTTTCCATATCCTTCGCCGATGGAACCTGCTATGAATCGGTTGTCCGGTGACCATGCCACCGCTGTTTTAATCCATCCATCCAGCGCTTTTTTGATTTGGCCGGACTCGATATCGTAAACCCAGACTCCGCCTTCCATACTGTCCCGGTTCTTTGGATCGGGTTGATATCTGCCATTAAAGGCGACGCGCTTACAGTCTGGTGAGATTGTCGTATACAATGGGTCATATCCTAGGGGTAGTTGGAAGAGTGACTCCTGGCCCGTGTCGGCGTTGAGCAGCCACATGCTGTCCGAGATTATTGGATGGCCTGCATTAGTGTCAGCTCTTCGAGTTTTATAATCCGGTGTTGTCCAAAGAGCGCTGCCTATTTGAATGATGCGCCATTGCTCTCCGGGTTGGGCGTGCCGCCACTGTTCTTCAGTTAGCCAAGACCCCATGCTATATGTGTATCCTAAATAGCTTTTCAACCGCCGCCTGCCGCTGCCGTCGGCTTTCATAGTCCAGATTTCGGTAACCAGGTTATCAATGCTGACCGTGTAAGCGATGTCACCGAAATTCGATTGGATATCTCCCCTGCCGTCATACCATGCTGTATCGACAAGCGTGTTGATTTGCTTTCCATGCTCTGGAGCTTGATATACCATCATTAAAGCTTTACTTCCCGCATCGACAACAGCCTTGCCCTTCGAATTGGCCAGCTCGACCTTCCCCTCTACGACAGTCACGGCAACCGTATTCTTATTAAGAATAGCCGCGCTGAGGGTTGTTCCAAGCAGTTGGATACGCCCGGCTGAGGTGTTTATGCGTTTAATCTCACCTTGCCGGTTGGCGCAGTAGAGTCTACCACTCCGCAACCTGGCTACTCCATTCAAACCCATAGATAACGCGCTTTTCGAGTCCAGCGCAACCTCAGCTCCTCTGCGCGTTACCATTACCACACGACCCCCGTCGCCGGTCTTAATAACAGCGTTGTTTGCGATTCTATCTCCCGCTTTGATCTGCCGTCCACTTGCGTCTTTGACCGGCTGTGTAACCTGTATCACTGCAAGTATCGGCGAGATAAGCTTATCTTTTTTATGTTCAACGAGCGGAGCAGGCAGGTTGTTTTTAGTTGTATCGTTCTTACCAGGCGCGTTATTTGCCGTGGCAGCCGACGCTGTCTGGTTCGGCGCAGCAGTTCTATTCACACCGGCAACCGGCTTGTTTTCCCTTGCGGCGCCTGGAATTGTGTTTGCTATCTTTTGATCATTTCTAATGGATGATAGGTGTGGCCACAGCAGGAAAGCCGCGGCAACAATAACTGTAAGTCCTGCCGCAATGTATACAAATAAGCCGCTGCGCTCTTTGTTCCGCGCGCGCGCAGCTATAATCTTGCGTGTTTGGTTCAGAACCGCAAGCCGATATGTGGCTTCCATATTCACTTCCCCGTAGTACTCCGGCAGAAGCCGGGCTACGTCTATTTCATAGCGATAACCACTCTCACCCATTCTTCTCACCCCTCCGCGTGTCGTTCATCAGAGTATTGAAAGCTGAACGAAACGCTGAGCGCGCTCTCACAAGGAGCGACTCTATGGCTTTTGGTGTCGTCTCAGACATACGCGCAAGCTCTTCCATACTATATCCTTCAACGTATTTTCCAATAAGAACGTTGGCTTGACGCTCGGGGAGGTTTGCGAGCGTTCGGTTAACTATATCGCGAGTATGCACGGTTTCCGCGAACTCACTTATACGCTCGGTGTCATTGTTTGAGGACGGATGGTCAATGTCGGGAATCAAAGATAGCTCGATGCGGCGGCCCCGGCAGAATCTCGCCAGACGGTGGCGCGCAACACCATGAAGCCAAACATCCAGAATGCCTTTGGCGCTGTCATACTGCTTCATGCATTGCGCCGCCGTCATGAGTATGTCGGAGCACAAATCCTCGGCGTCTTCCCGATTGCATCTCAGATGCCAGTAGGCGAAACGGTAAACCCAGGGCGAATACCGATCAAAGAAGCGATCCCACGCGTCCACATCTCCCAAAGCGATTTGGCTTGCCAAAGCTTTATCCTGCTCCAGCGCGCCGGACTGATCCATACCTGAACTCTCGGAAAAGCTGGTTGCTTTATCAACACTTGCTTCGAAGTTCATCAGAGCGCTCCTTAGCGTTTGTGCACATGCTGTAATTGCCGGTTACTGCGCCAAATCCTTCGATATTACAGATATCCGAATACGCTCTTACAGAAGTCCGCGCTCCAGATATTGTCAATGGAGATATCTTTCCCGCGCCTTTGGCTCATTTGACTGCGCTTTAGTGGTTTTTGTTCGCTTGCTTTATTTGATGCTTGTCTCGCGGATTGCCGGCATAATATTGTCCGCGGTGTACGCCGGTTACGGTGATAGGCGTACCGCTCGCGCCGGATCGGAGGCCCCAGGCGGCGCGGCGAAGTGCAGTTGAAAAAGAGGCCCCATACGGGGCCTCACGAAGATCATAGAACCCGGAGAGTCCGTTCCGTGCCCAATTACCGCTTTCAGTCTACAACGAACCTACGGACGCCAAGAATTGGATGTCAGTGTAAATATCTCTTGGTCTGATCATCCGCTGATACAGTGTATCAGTTAGAGTAAATGTTGTATCCACGGAGGATATTCCGGTGGCGCAAACAATATCATTAGGATAAAGTGGGTAGAACCAAGGATCGGCAAGTATCTTTAGACCGTCTACTGTCTGAAGATTAGATTCCCAATCGAGGTAGCTGGTCTTGACTCCCGATCCGTCGTCAATAGTGAACCAGTAGTAACCAGCGGAATCGTCGGAGACACAAGCCCCGACCTTCCCTGTCACGCGAGCCAGCAAGCCGACATTGTTCAACCCGTATGCCGGACAATACGCAGGTTCCGGTGTGGGAATTGCCGGTTGTATGCCGAATTCCAGACCACCGATGCTTCGAGCAGCCGCGCAGATTGGCCTGGCGTCATTTCCGGGTGTTATGCGGTCGAAGATATTCGCGTTCACAAGAAGCGCTTCCGAATCCAGCACATCCAATGTGCCGATTGCGGATACACGGTCACCGATATTTGGCCACTCTCCCGACCCGTAGACTATTCTTATGCCCGCGAATCGGTTTTCTTCCTGGATGTAACCGTAATACCCATCGAAGTATGTCACAACCTTGCCGGTAAATTGCACCTCATCGCCTATGTTGTGGTATTTCTTAGCCTCGCCGATTGAGACCACAGGAGGCGGTCCCACTACGGTCTTTATCGCACTATCGAGTGGAAGTCCGGTTACGGAAGCCGCAAGCCCTGTCACCACACCGGTTCCCGTAGCGGACTCCACCGTGAACTTATACTTTGCGCCAACCGGCGCGGTGGATTTCATCACATAACAAATGATCACGTAGATAGATCCATTTGCGGGTATTGTGGGAGGCGCTGTTAGAGTTATATTAGCGGTCCCATTATCCCCAACATAATCACCTGTTCCCAGCAGCGGTTCACCTGCATCAACGACTCCGATGTTAGAGAAATCTTGATACACTCTAATCTCATCTATTTCGATGTCTTCATCATCATTGCCGCTGCCGGACGCTTTTAGGGTTACGGCATTCCACCTAACGTTCTCCTGGGCGCCGGGAGCTGACAATTTCAGACTTATCATCTCATTGTATTGATCAGGATTTGGATGCCAGTTGTGAGGGGGAATTATGATTTGATAAGCGAAATTGAGCGGTGGTATCGGCGCTTGCACAACTGTTTTCTCAGCGCTTTCAAGCGGCAGACCTGTTACGGAAGCCGGCAATTCAGATGTCCAGCCGGTTCCCGTGGCGGCGCCCATTGTGAACTTGTATTTAGCGCCAACGGGCGCTGTTGGTTTCATCACGTAGCAAATGATCGCATTGATGGACAAATTTGCGGGTATGGTAGGCGGCGCTGTTAGAGTTATATTGGCGGTTCCGTTATCCCCGTTATAATCACCCGTTCCCAGCAGCCATTCACCTTCATCGACGACTCCGATGTTATAGAAATCTTGATACACTCTAATCTCATCTATTTCGATGTCTTCATCATCATTGCCGCTGCCGGATGCGGTCAGTGTTACGGTATTCCATATCACATCCTCTTCGCTTTCCGGCGCCGATACAGTCAAACTTACCATCTCGTTATATTGATCTTGGCTTGGATACCAGTTGTGATTTAAAATGATGGCGTTGACGTTATAGGCGAAATTGAGTGGTGGCGCCGGTGTTTGCTCAACGGTTTTCGTAGAGCTTTCAAGCGGCAATCCGGTTACGGGAATAGGATTTTCCGACACCGCCTCTTTCCCAGTCGCGTCCGTTATGGCAAATCCATACGTGTCTCCGACCGGCGCGGTGGATTTCATCACATAACAAATAACCGCGTAGATAGATCCGCCGGCGGGTATCGTTGGTTGATAATCAGGCGCTATTTGTATTGTAGTAGTTCCGTTGTCCGCATTATAGATATACGACCCGAGCAGATAGTCGTAAGAAGGAAAGTCGGGATTAACAATACCATCACCAATCGGCGGATTCCAGAAATATGTTCCGTCTCTCCATACCTGGACTCCATTGATTTCGATGTCTTCGACATCGTGGCCACTGCCGAACGCCTCAAGGCTAATGGACTCCCATTTCAAATCCACGTTGCTGTCAGCCGACACCTTCAGGCTTATCATCTCATTATACGGATCAGGGCTAGGATGCCAGTAATGATCAGGGATAGAAATATGGGTTTTGAAGTTGAGTGATTTCTCCACGACGGTCTTCGTCGCGCTTGCAAGCGGTAATCCGAGCGCCGGGATAGTCTCCTCTGCCCCTTCTACTTTAACCAGCGCGGTGGTTATGGCGAATTCGTATGTATTGCCGACCGGCGGGTTTGATCCCATCACATAACAGATGACCAAAGGGATTTGACTCCACGGAGATATTACGGGCTGCGTCGTAAGGGTTATCTCAAGCGTATCTTCGTCGGAGTCGTAATCTCCTGTTCCGAGTAATTCATCGCCTTCGTTGACAATTCCGTCCCAGTTGTTGTCCAGATACACTTTGACATTTTGGATTTCAGTGTCGTTTCCATCGTTACCGGTACCGGACGCCTTAACGGTTATTTTTTGCAATCTCACTTGTTCATTGGTGTTCGCCGTCAGTGTAAGGCTTATCATCTCGTTGTTTTCATCCAGCGGCGGGTTCCACCAATTGTGGTCTTCGATTACCTTATTATATGCGAAGGTTAAGCCTTCAGCTCTGTAAAAAACCGAGACATTGCTTGCCGCCAACGGAGCCGTTGGGTAAGCGCTGCCATCGTCAAGGCACAGCGCATCCGGATAGTTGCTAATCTTCAGAGATGAAGACCTATTCGAAAAAATGTCTTGAGTATAATTTTTGGAGTTGACGATAACGTCGTACTCCGATTCGGTAGGAAGAATAGGCTGGTAGGGCTGGAACCAGATTGAGAGTGAATGTGTTTCGCCAGGGCATATTTTATCCAATGTGCCGCCGGAACAGGCGGCATTGCCGTTAGTGAAACAAAATGCCGGTACGTAATACCCACCATCCATATCATAATCCGGTGGGTCAAAGGCGGAATAGGAGTACCATGCCAAATCTTCCGGATATGTGAATATATTCGACTCCTGTCCGAACGGAAGAGAAATTGGCAGGTTTCCTGGGGTCTCATCATCGGCAAAGCTTAATGCCAACATCACGTCGAGCATTGTGGTTCCAACCTGGCCGGATATGTTCGGCGCAGACTGGTTGTGGTCATTAGAACCGATGGTATTATCAAGGATGCCGGTATAGTTGTATAGGTCATTAGTAATTTCGGCAAGGATATAAAATCCCATGATTCCGCCGTTATCGTACCAGATGTCGGTAACGACTCCCTTGATAGCGTTCGTGCCGGCCGCGCCTCCCCATGGCTCAGTTTGCGCGCTTTGTCCGGCGGCATTGTCATAGAACTCATAACCAAACGGTCCGTAATAAGACCATTGTAGTTTGGGAGCAGGAGTCTGGCCGTTCTGGACAGTGTTCAGATTTCTTTCCGGCGCCCCAATGGACATTCCGGCCATTAATAAAACTGTGGAGCTGATAAACAACACGACTAGCGCCATACGCAGCCGCGCCGCTGCTATTGATGGAACCTTTTTCACTTGCGTTCTCCTTCCTTGATCGAGCTTTTGAATGTGATTAGTTGTTTTCGCCCGTAGTCCCGCAGTCCCAGCCAAGACTAGCGGCCAGACTGCGGGACCAACAATACATTACTCATCCGCCCCCCGGTTTACGGCGTCCGGCCGGCGTCCGAACCAGGTGAGTTGTGAGCGCAAAAGGGCGTTTTGCATAACTAGCAACTAAGCTCAAAGATTATGCACACAGTGTAATTGCCAGCTCAGCCGTTATATCCTTCGGTGTTGAGGGAAATTGTATATGTTCTTAATGAGGTCGCGCTTCCTTTGGCTCATTTGACTCTACTTTTATTATGTTTGTTCGCTTGATTGCACTTAATTGCTCTCCACTTGTCTTCCATTCCCGCCCGTTGCTATAATCAAAGGCGTGATGAGAGGTTCGGCTCTCTAAACTCTCAACCCTAAACTAAATCGAAAGGCGGCTTTCTATATGGCAAAGTACAGCATCGGCATAGATTTCGGCACGCTATCTGGGCGCGCGGTTCTTGTGGATGTGGAGAACGGTCGGGAGGTCGCCACTTGCGTGCACGAATACGACAACGCGGTTATAGATGAAGTCCTTCCTTCTTCCGGTGAAAAGCTCCCGCACGATTGGGCGCTGCAAGACCCGGCTGACTATCTGAGGGTTCTTCAGATAACCGTGCCAGGGGCGCTAAAACAGGCCGGAGTCTCCGCTGATGACGTGATTGGAATAGGAATTGACTTCACCGCCTGCACGATGTTGCCGATTGACAAAGCCGGACTGCCGCTGTGTTTTGATCCTAAGTTCAAGAACAACCCCCACGCCTGGGTCAAGCTCTGGAAGCACCACGCCGCCCAGCCTGAGGCTAATAAGATCAACGAAATCGCCGCCGCGCGAGGCGAATCGTTCCTTGCCAGATACGGGGGTAAAATATCTTCCGAGTGGTTTTTCGCAAAGACCTGGCAAATTCTCGATGAAGCCCCTGAGATTTACGCCGCCGCCGAAAAGCTGATCGAAGCCGCCGACTGGATCGTCCTCCAACTCACCGGCGCCGAAACCCGTAACGCCTGCACCGCCGGTTACAAAGCCATGTGGAGCAAGCGCGAGGGGTTCCCGTCCAATGACTTTTTCAAAGCCCTCGATCCCAGGCTCGAACATGTAATAGATGAAAAACTCTCCCGCAATATCGCGCCAATTGGCGCCAAAGCCGGGACGCTGGTTCCCGAAATGGCGGCCAAGATGGGGCTGAAGCCGGGTATAGGCGTCGCGGTCGGAAACGTCGACGCCCACGTCGCCGTTCCCGCCACCACCGTCGTCGAGACCGGCAAGATGGTCATCATTATGGGAACCTCCAACTGCCACATGCTCCTCGGTTCTGAGCCTAAGATCGTCGGCGGTATGTGCGGAGTTGTTGAGGACGGCATAATCCCCGGCTTCTTCGGTTTCGAGGCAGGCCAATCTTGCGTCGGCGATCATTTTGCGTGGTTTGTCGATAATTGCGTCCCCGCTTCCTATCGCGACGAAGCGAAGGGTAGGGGAGTGTCCATACACGATTTGCTGACGGAAAAGGCGCAGGCCCTGAAGCCCGGCGAAAGCGGACTCCTCGCGCTCGACTGGTGGAACGGCAACCGCTCCGTGCTCGTGGACGCCGATCTGACCGGTGTTATGCTCGGCTGTACGCTGAACACCAAGCCCGAAGAGATGTACCGAGCTTTAATCGAAGCGACCGCCTTCGGGACCAACAAGATCATCAAGGCATTTGCGGATAACGGCGTCGCGGTTGACGAAATCTACGCCTGCGGTGGCCTTCCCGAACAGAACAAGATGCTGATGCAAATATACTCCGACGTTACCGGTCGCGAGATCAAAATAGCGGCATCGCCTCAGACTGTCGCCCTTGGTTCAGCGATGTTCGGCGCCGTAGCGGCAGGCAAAGCCGCAGGCGGATATGATTCCATATTCGATGCTGCCAAAAAGATGGCCCGCGTGAAGGACGAGATGTACAAACCGATTCCCGAGAATCAAAAAGTCTACGCCAAGCTATTCGCCGAATACGAGCTTATTCACGATTACTTTGGCCGTG
>JAUSEB010000397.1 GCA_030650495.1 Armatimonadota bacterium
ACGTTATCGCGTCCGAAATCGAGAAGGTAATACGCGCCCTCACCAGCCGAGCCTTCAATCGTGCAGAGTTCCTGAAATCCCTCGACCGCTTCTACATTGCTATCGAGGATACCGCACGTGGGTTGGGAGAATTTTCCGAGAAACAGCACTTCCTTAATGTCGTCTACGAACGCTTCTTCCAGGGGTTCTCGGTAAAGCAAGCCGACACGATGGGCATTGTCTACACTCCGCAGGAGATCGTTGATTTTATGTGCGCAAGTGTCGAGGAGGTGCTGCAGCGGGAGTTCGGCAAATCGTTCTCCACGCCGGGGGTAAAGATACTCGACCCCTGCGTAGGCACGGGCAACTTCATCGTGAACATCTTGCGCCGTATAGACCCAAGCAAATTGAAGCAGAAATACACGGAAGACCTGTTCTGCAACGAGATCATGCTGCTGCCTTACTACATCGCCAGTCTGAACATCGAACACGAGTACTTCCAACGCACTGGTGAGTACGAGCCGTTCGCGGGTATCTGCTTCACAGACACGCTGGAGCTTTTGGAAGGCACACAGGGGACATTCGCGTTCAACGAAGAGAACACCGAGCGCGTCAAGCGAGAGAAAGATGCTGAGATCACTGTTATAATCGGCAACCCGCCGTATAACGTGGGGCAGCGCAACGAGAACGACAATAACAAGAACCGACGTTATGAGGTGATTGACAAACGGATAAAGGATACTTATGCGAAGGATTCTCAAGCCACCTTAAAGACGCAGCTATATGATGCCTACGTTAAATTCTTCCGCTGGGCGACGGATCGGTTGCAGGGGCGGGACGGTATCGTATGCTTTGTTAGCAACAATTCGTTCGTCGACCAGATCACCTTTGATGGCATGCGCAAGCACCTGATGCAGGACTTCACGCATATATATCACCTCGACCTGCACGGTAACGTGCGTAAGAACCCTAAACTCTCTGGCACTAAACATAACGTCTTCGGCATTCAGGTAGGCGTGGGCATAACTATAGCTGTGCGGCGCTCAGAACATCCCGAACGGACAATACAATACTTCCGAGTGCCGGAAACATGGACTCGCTATGAAAAATGCGGATATCTTACAAAGCAAGAAACTGGAACCGGTCTTAAATGGAGCATATTAAGGCCTAACGGAAGAAACACTTGGCTTACTGAGGGTTTGCAGGAAGATTTTGAGGCGTATGCACCGTTGGGAACAAAAGAGGGTAAAGCGGCCTCGGCTGGTGAAGCTGAGACGATTTTCAAATTATATAGCGGAGGCGTTAAGACTAATCGCGATGAGTGGGCGTATGACTTCGATTACGGTAGATTGGCAGCGAAGGTTCACCGCTTTATTGAGACATACAACAGTGAGGTTGATCGCTGGCTACGGCGCAGCGACCGCAATATTCCAGTGGATGACTTTGTTGTGGAGGATGATAGCAGAATCAAATGGAGTGGCGACCTAAAACTAGAGCTTGCCAAGGAACACCACGCTGTATATGAAGAATCGAAGATACGCCATTCCCTGTATCGTCCATTTAATAAGCGCTTCCTGTACTTCGACCGGCTGCTTAACAACAGTATTTATCTAAACCACCGCTTTTTTCCCACTGTGGCAACGGAGAATGAGAATCGGGTGATCATAGTTGGGTGCTACGACCGAAAAGAGATGTCAGTCCTTACCACGCAATGGATACCCGACCTCAACTTCTATGCCGACCCGGCCCAGTGCTTCCCTTTTTACACCTACAAAGAAGACGGCACCAATCGCCAGGAAAACATCACCGATTGGGTACTGGCGCAGTTCCGCGAGAAGTATGGCGCTGAGGTAAGCAAGTGGGATATCTTCTACCATGTTTATGCTTTGCTGCATCATCCCATTTACCGAGAGCGTTACGCCGAAAATCTGAAGCGCGAGTTGCCGCGAATACCGATGACCGTCGCAGTGGAGGATTTCCCCACATACGCGGAGATCGGGCGCAAGCTGGCCGACCTACACCTGAACTATGAAACGATGAAGGAATACCCGTTGAAGCGGATTGAGAACAACAGTATTCCATTTAGCTGGCGGGTGGAGAAGATGCGGCTGAGCAAGGACAAGGACACGCTCGTGGTGAACGACAGCCTGACTCTTGTGGGATTTCCACCCGAATGCTTCGACTATCGCCTGGGTAACCGCAGCGCGCTGGAGTGGGTAATTGACCAGTACCGGGTAAACACAGACAAGCGCAGCGGAATCACAAGCGACCCCAACCGTGCTGACGACCCAGAATACATAATCCGCCTGGTTGGCCGCGTGGTGACGGTGAGCGTGGAAACGGTAAAACTCGTCCAGGCGTTGCCGGACATAGGAATTCCAACGGACTAACTAATAGATCACTTCGCCAGGCGCCAAATGGTCAGAGCCACCAGCTTTGCCGTGTTCTCCAGTATTTTGGGGTCTATCAACTCAGGACAGTCTCTTGTAGTGTGCATATTGGGATGCTCTCCCGCTGAGTGGACCAGCATGCTTGGGATGCCTTTTCGGGAAAACGCTAAATGGTCGCTTGCGGCTCTTACCTCTTCTTTTTCAATAGAGAAGTCAAGCTCAGAAGCGCAATCATACAGAGCATGGTATTGCAGTGGGCAGGAAGCCGATCCGGCGGTCTTATACTTGCCAACATCCCCTACTCCGACCATATCCACGTTGACCGCCGCCTTCAGCTTGTTCAGCGCAAATGGCGGAGAGTTAGCGAAATGGTTGGAACCTACCAGTCCGACTTCCTCCGCCGCCCAGGCAGCGAAGACGATTCCATATTTAGGCTTCAGCCCTGATTTGGCGAATGCGTCCGCCACCGCCAGCATAACGGCAGCGCCAGAGGCATTATCATCAGCCCCACGGAATATCTTATTGGGTCCATTTGCGCCCAAATGATCGTAATGAGCTCCAAGCAGAATCAGCTCGCCCCCATCTAACCCCGGCAACATACTAAAGACGTTTTGCGTCGGCTGAGCCGGGTTGTAGACGGGGGCCGTCTTAATGCTTACCGTCGCGCCCAGCCTGTTTTGAGTTTTCCGGTTGTGTGCAAGTTGGGGCCATGTCCCGGGGAAAAGCAGCTTCGCTGTTTCCGGCAGGATTGACAGACATGGGAAATCCGCTATAGGCCCGGCAAGCCCATATCCACCGTACTTATGGCTGATAGGGTCGCGCAGCCCCACGACGAGACTACCGGCGGCGCCATGCTGATAAGCGTTGAGGATTCGAGATGATATAGATGAGGCGGGACGTGACGTATTTGTGTTACCAGCCATCCATACGGCTATTTTGCCCTTCACATTGATACCGCGATAATCATCTCTTCCCGATGATTTGTCGGTGACCCCGCCGCCGACAAACACGACTTGGATCTTCAAATCAACGCCGCCGCGACCGTAATACTCAGGATAGGCGAACACCTGCCGAACATCCTTAACGCCGGCCTTATAGACAAGCGTAGCTTTTATATCATCAACGGACTTCACTAGCGAGGTTTTCATCGTGAAGTCTTGCGTGTAGCTTCCGGCTATGCTATGAAGTTGCAGATTTTGAAATCTGTCTATGATATACTGAGCCGCCAGGGCTTCTCCTGGAGAGCCTGCCTTGCGTCCAGCGTATCTATCTGAGCACAGTTCTTGCACTGTCGATTTGATGTTTTCCCCGGATATGGAGCTAAGGAGTTTCTGCTCATCCGCTGTCAGCGCAAGCAATGGTAACGCAAAAAACAGATGAGCTGTGAGTATAAGAATAACGAGGATTATGCGAATTGGTTTTGCCACGTGAGATACTTCCTTCAGCGCGGTTTTGCTTGACTGGCCTTGCCGGCCGATGCTATAATCAGCAAGTCAGTGGGGCAGTGGCTCAGCTGGGAGAGCGCATCCCTCGCACGGATGAGGTCGTGGGTTCGAATCCCATCTGCTCCACCATTTTTATGTACGCCCTGTTTTCATTATACCAGAGCCTGTTTTGAGGGCAAGCAAGCAGACTTTTAGGTATCAGTTCAGTTCTGCGGGATTGAACAACCTCAATACACGTCACCCTGAACTCGATTCAGGGTCTATTCCCTCGTAGAATAGTTGCTGAATCAAGTTCAGCATGACGTAATTCCCATAGAACTGAACTCTTTCACTTTTAGCACAAAGGCTCGGCTCTGAAGAGAACGCGGAGGATAAAGGGAGTCGAGGGATAGTTGAAGGTTGAAGGTTTAAGGTTTAAGGTATTGCTTCCTGCACACTCTCCTTCAGCATTACATCCGTTCGGTATGCTGCGGGAATGGTCTTATAGCAGAGACTTATGTATTCAATCGACCACAATTCCCGCAGCATAGTGAACACGCTCTCCTTCAACCTTCAACATTAAACATTCAACTTATCTTCGGCTCCAAAGAGGGAGTGTTCAAAAACCGTAGCCTAGCCCCTTGTGGGCGTCATATTGCAGTCAACTTGAGCGTGAATTGACGGGCACAAGGCCCTAGGCTACAGGTATATAGGACTTTTTGAACACTCCCAAGAACGAGCCGAAGCATAGGAAAATAGCCAAATCGGAGAGGAGTATCCAGACGGCGGAAACACTCGCGTATATTATAGCTATTCGCAGCGCTGATCGATTTTTTGCATCAACGGGTTTCATAGTTGCCTGCCATTATGATTCAACAATATATTACCCATAAGCGCAAGCAAACGAACGGGAATGGGGAGTCGAGAGTTTAGAAGGGATTCCTATGATATACTAATTCCAGTTTGTGTAAACCCGGATGCCTTGCAACGCGTCATTTATTCATAGGCGCGAGTTTCGGCGCCATAGTAACAGCTCAGACATCGGTAGTCCGTCATTTCGAACGAAGTGAGAAATCTGCTTTTTCACCATTGGAGACAATCGCTTGAAAAAACTCAAAATTGCTATCTTGATCTTAACGCTCGTATGCGCGTTGGGCGGCCTCATCTTTTATCTGACAAGACCACAGGATGATATACACATGGCCGCAATGAAAGGCGACGTCGCCAGGGTAAAAGAGCTTCTCGATTCCGATCCGGGACTGGCAAATTCCAAGACATATAAAGATTACACGCCGCTCCATTGGGCGGCGTTATCCGGCAATGAGAAGCTGGCGAAGCTGCTGGTTGAACGTGGAGCCAATATCGACGCTATCGCCAATCACTACAATGGTAATATAACCCCGCTGCTATTGGCGGCGAAGAAAGGCAACACGAAGATAGTTCAATTGCTGTTATCACGAGGCGCAAATCCAAATGCAAAGGATCAGCTTCTGCATGTAGCCGCCGAGAACAATCATATCGCTGTAGTGAAGTTATTGATTGCGGCAAAAGCTGATATAAACGGCCTGGGCCATAAATACACAACTGTTCCTAGCAGCAGTGGACGTAATACGCCACTGCACACGGCTATTAGAAACAACCATAAGAGTATGGCCGCCTTACTTCTAAAGAGCGGGGCTTCGGTAAATCTCAAGGATGGGAACGGCTACACACCCTTGATGCAGACATCTTATAACAATGCGGCCATTGTCGAAGACCTTCTGGCGTACGGCGCCGATCCCAACACCAGAGACCCATCGGGAAAAACGTCGCTCCACAACGCAGGGCATCGCGCCAATAAATCCGTATATAAGCTGCTGTTGGATCATGGCGCAAATCCAAATGCAAAGGATGAAGAAGGGAATACTCCTCTGCATGAGGTGGCGGATTATTGCGACGATTGCACGAAAGAATACCACGGTGATCCAAAAGCGGTTATACAGCTACTTATCGCTCATGGAGCCAAATTAAACGCGCGCAATAAAGCCGGCCAGACGCCCGCTGCTGTAGCAGCGAACAAGGGTAGGATGCAAATCGCGGCGCTGCTCGGCGCTGGTAGAGAAAAAACAATTGGAATTTTTACCGCGATCTCAAACGGCGACTTGACAAGAATCGAGGCGCTTATCAAATCAAATCCACATATTGTAAACACCAGGGGTCATGATGGCAATACACCACTGCATTTGGCCGTAACTTTTGGGAACGCCAAAATAGTTGAACTGCTGCTGTCCCACGGCGCGGATATCAATGCGAAAGACAAAAATGGTTATACACCACTCCTGTTAGCCGCATGGAAAGGCAATGTTGCCGCTGCGCGGGTTCTATTAGACCATAAGGCTGATCCAACTCAAAGCGTTCAATGGCGTGGCACACCTCTGCATATCGCAGCGGAAAATGGCGATCTTGAAATGGTCAAGATTCTACTTGCTCACAAAGTAAATGTGGACATTCGAGACAAAGCGCGCTGCACGCCTCTTCAAAAGGCCGCAAACGTCGGCAATAAGTCCGTTATAAAGCTCTTGCTATCCAAGGGGGCCAACGTGAACGCAAAAGCTAATGGCGGCAAAAATGCGCTTGCATACGCCGTGTTATCGGGAAACGCAAAGGAAACTATTAAGCTCCTTATCGCACATGGGGCTGACGTGAATGCCGTTGACGATAATAGCGAAACGGCGCTGCATGAAGCTGCGCTCAACCCACGTCCCGGCGCGATTGAAGCGCTTCTGGAATCGGGCGCCGAAGTAAACGCGGTGAGTAAATACGGCTATACGCCTTTGAATTCGGCTAGCGACCCTGAAACAATCAAGATACTCTTGCTTCACGGCGCCGTGGCCGGAGAGCCTGTCCAACAAACCGGCAGCGGGGTCAACCTTGGAGAGATGACTCGACAGTGGCTGAACAGTATATTCCATCCGTAAAAATGTGGTTAGTGACTGGTGAACTAGCTACTAACCTGTTATTCACGAGCCTCGGAACCGTCATTTCGAGCGGAGCGCAGCGGAGTCGAGAAATCTGCTTTTCCGATGAATGGTCCCAGAAAAAGCAGATTCCTCCACTTCGGTCGGAATGACGGTCTACCTAACTCTAAACTGTTACCTTCAATTTCGGGTGCACGCCAAGATTGTGGTATCGATGTAGGGGCGCAAGCATTCCCTCGCCGATAACGTATTTCGCATCGGATTTCGTCGGGAATGCTTCGCCCGAACACCCAAGCCGGGTTAAGC
>JAUSEB010000401.1 GCA_030650495.1 Armatimonadota bacterium
CTTTCTGGAATCCCGATCTAGCGGGTGGGTTAGGAGATGTTGATTGTGAAGTGCCGGATCCATTAGAAGTATTCCCTCTAGCTTATACAAAACCACCGCCCCGGACCATCTTCCTTTGGCGTGGAACTCCTCACGGAAGAAGCCCTGGCGAATCGCTCCAGCCACAAGGTTCAGGTATTCAGGTCGTTCGGGCTGCCGCCAGGTTTTGTTGCTGAAATTGATGAGCACATGCGTGAAGCCCTTAGATCGCAGGAAACGGAACATATCAGCGGGGTCGTCGAACTCGTCGTAGGGGATCAGCGTGTTGTGGATCGCGTCGCCCCACTGGTAGTCGCGCTCCAGATAAAAGCCCCTGGTCTCCGTGATGAGCAGTATCTTCGCGTCTTTCGGCAGTTTTTTATTTACGTATTCGCAGGCCGGATAGATGTTCAGCGTATCGGTTAGATAGGCTCTGGGATTCACCAAACCCGGCGCGGATTTGGCGGCCAGGACGACATTTATGACACTTGCCCAAATCAAACCTGCGCCGATTGCCCCAATCAGGATATACCGCGCAAGCTTCAAATCGCGCAATTCTTCAACCAAGACTCCCACGGCGACAGCCCCAATAGCCATAACGGGAATTAGATACCTGCTCTGCTGGGTCAGGAAGAACCAGATGACGACTCCGACCGCTATAAAACCAAGAAGCGCCCGCAGCTTCGCCCGCCCGAACCGGACAGCGGCGAACATCGGCAGGCTTGCGAGAAACACCGGTCCGATTGACGCGAAAAGCACATCCGAGTCGAAGTATTTGCCCGGACTCATCGCCATGTCCCACGGAAGGAGTATGAATGATCTGAAGTCGGCGCCCATCCCAAATCTCATCTGTGACTGCCGATACATATCCGCCAGATGCTCGTTCCAGTTTAATCCCCCGAAAGTGTTGTACAGGAACGGGTAGACCGGATTTCCCGTGTGGATATAGCTCTTGATGTACCAGGGAGAGGCTATCAAGCACGCGAGCAGGCCCAAACCGATGGCGGATAGAAGCCCATTTCGCAAGCCTCGCTTCTGCTGTAT
>JAUSEB010000403.1 GCA_030650495.1 Armatimonadota bacterium
TTGGTAAGAGTTCAGAGTTGGTGAGCATACCCCCCTCAATCCCCCCTTCTAAAGGGGGGAAGTATCGTAGCTCCCCTCCTTACGAAGGAGGGGTTGGGGGAGGTTAAATCGTAATCATCAAGAGTGAACTCTTACCCCGATTGATGTAAAATAGATAAGGTCTATGAGGAGTCAAAATTGAAAGAAACGTTGCTGATCCCCGGTCTCACCCATATAAAGGCTGGGCCTGATTTCTCCCGGTTGAAGAAGGCTGTTCTGAGAGAAGGCGAAACCGGCAGAGTCCCGTTTCTGGAACTGTTCGCGGACGCGGAGATAAAGAACGCCATACTTGGCGAGCCGGTGAGAAATATGGAGCAGGAAGCGGAATTCTGGCTGCGCCTGGGCTACGACCGGGTTCCCGCCCCAATCGGCGTGAGGTTCCAGTTTAACAAGGAGACCGCCCCAGACACCGCCGGAGAGCTTGCGCGATCCGAACGCGGTTGGGTGAATGAACGCACGGCGATTATTAAGAATTGGGACGACTTTGAACGTTATCCATGGCCTGAGTTCGATGAGGGCGCAATCGAATACGTCGAGCAAACTCGGAAAATTCTGCCCGACGGCATGGGCATACTTGTTCAGTCCAGCGGCGTTCTTGAGAATGTGATGTGGCTCATGGGTTATGAAGGGCTTAGTATGGCTTTATACGATACCCCCGGCCTGGTTCAAGAGATGTTCGACCGTGTTGGCAAGTTGGTTCTGACGTGCTATGAAGCCGCAATGGACATTGAAGAGGTTGGAGGGGCGTTCTTCGGAGAGGATATGGGTTTCAAGACAGCAACGATGATCTCTCCCGACGCTATGCGAAAGTATCATTTCCCGTGGTTAAAGCGTATTGTAGATGTATGCCACGAGCACGGCAAGTTCTTCATCCTGCATTCGTGCGGGCGCTTGGACGAGATCATGAACGATCTCATTGATTATGTGGGCATTGACGCGAAGCATTCCTTTGAAGACGCAATCGAGCCGGTCGCCGGTTTCAAGAAACGCTACGGGGACAGAATCGGAATAGTTGGCGGAGTAGACGTGGACGCGCTGACGAGGCGGACGGTTGACGAAGTGCGCCGTTATGTCCGCAAGATTCTTGAGGATTGCGCGCCGGGAGGCGGATACGCCCTTGGGTCAGGCAACTCCATTGCCAATTATATAAGGGTGGAGAACTATCTGGCTATGCTGGAAGAAGGCTGGAACTATAGCCATTGATATATTTCGAGCGAGGAAGGCCGAATGAGAAGACAATATAGCAGGGAAGACTTCGCATACTTCTTTAGACGAGGTTATATCCCGACAACTAAGATACTCATGGGCGTAAGTATAATCACGGCTATTGTCACGCTTATACTGGGCCCGATGCGATCCCTCGATTTTGTCAAACTGATTGCGTTTTCTTCCTCGGAATTGGTTTCAAAACCCTGGACGCTTGCCACCTATCCCCTTTTAACTCTTTGCGGCCCAATCTGCCTTTTATTTGCATTGCTGGGGCTGTGGTTCATTGGCGGCAGCTTGGAGCGCGCGTGGGGAACTCGCGTTTATACGTATTTCTTCTTTGGAATCTCCGCTATAGCCGCTTTATCCTTATGGGCCGGCGCAACGCTCGCACATACTAATATAGCGCTGCTGGGACTATGGATGCCGATTGCGGCGATGTTGATAGCCTGGGCTTCACTAAACCCCGAAGCTGAAATCCTGATATATTTCGTGATACCCGTGAAAGCTAAATTTGTCGCTTTGGCTACCGTCGCGGGTATCATCTGGAATTATCGCATCGAACCCATATTGATTCCCTTTGCGCTCGGCGGATGTTTCGCCTCCTGGCGGTACGTGCAGTATAGATGGCGCAGCCCCAGATCGCGGCCTGCGGTCATCAGACTGCGCAGCAGAAGTTTGCGCTGGCTCAACCCGCTGAACTGGCTCAAAGACCGGCAAGAGCGTAAGCGACTTCGTAAATTGTTTGGAGAAGACAGAAGAGGCGGTGACGATTGGAACGACCGCAGTAGATGGCGGTGAGTTCGTCGTTCGTCGTCCGTCGTGCGTAGTTCGTCGTTCGTAATCTCCTATGCTTCGGCTTCAAAGAACAAGCCGAAGCATAGGAATTCCCTTCCCTCAACTCTCAACCTTCAACCTTCAACCCTTATGACTCCCTCAAACGTAAAGTTGCCCGGCCATATCGCGTATGGTAAAATGCGATTACAATAACCAGTTAGAGGAGCAATATGAGTAATTATAAACCGCTCTTGATGTCATCTCTAATAGCAGTTCTTACTCTGTCCGGATGTTCAACAAGAGTAACTAGCGCCGACCTGGTTGGCACATATAAATCTGAGTGCCTGCAATGCAACGCGTATGTGAAACGAAATCTCGGAAAGGAAATACTGATGCTAAAGTCAGATGGCACCTATATTCAGACATATACTCCCAAACGCGGCAAACCAATCCGTGTAACAGGGGGATGGGTGTTGGATACATCTTTTGGTGAGCCAATCGTTCATATTAGCAATATGATGTATATCCTAAACGGCCTTGGCCGATTCAACTCGCCAGCGCAAAAGCTAGACGGATGGCTGCCCGTGAGCAAATCAGGCAACTCAATTTTACTAGATGTCAATGATGATCTGGAGCAGCGCTATAGAAAACTTGGTGGTTCGGGACACCTAGGCCAGAAATCCGCGGATAATCCTGAATCCAAATAAATTAGCAGTTATCTGAAAATTCTTATGCTTCGGGAAGTTTTTTACCCCGAAGCGCTCGGTTATGCGCCTGAAGTCGGCTTCGGCTTCAAAGAAGGAGTGTTCAAAAACCGTCATTCCGAGGAGGAACGACGAGGAATCTGCTTTTCAAAGACCCCGAATCGTGCTTAAAAGCAGATTTCTCGCTTCGCTCGAAATGACGTGTCGTGCCGTC
>JAUSEB010000086.1 GCA_030650495.1 Armatimonadota bacterium
ACTTTTATCCCGAATGAGTCCGCGGTCTTGATCTTATGGACCAGTTCGGCGGTGGAGATGAGGGTTTTTGTCGGAATGCAGCCGACATTGAGGCAGACTCCCCCGGTTGCGCCTTTCTCCACGCATACGGTCTTCGCGCCAAGTTGCGCAGCCCTGATCGCCGACACATACCCACCCGGCCCTGAGCCTATAACAAGGATGTCCGCTTCGTACGGACCACCCTTCATCAGCATCTCCTGTATCTCTTCGGATACTTTTTTGCTTGTTGCGGGCTCGAATGTCGGAATAGATTCCAGCAGCGAGGGCATGGGCGCGATGCTTGGCGGAGCTATGCTGACTGAGTTATCAGGACGTGGTTTTTTTGGCAGTTGGCTCATAGGAAATCATCCTTCCGGGGCGCTCCCTACAAAACTAAAAGCCAGAAGCCAACAAGACCTTCTGACTTGTAAATCAAGAAATACCCGCATACTGAGCAGCGGGAAACTAGGATTAGGCGTCGCCTAACAGCCGAAATATATCATAAATTCGCGTGTGATGTCAAATGGAGGTTGAGAGAAGCTGTCAGCTGTCAGCTGACAGCTTCTCTTGACTCCATCAACTCACAAGTACCGTATCTTCGATACCGCGCAGCTTGTTGCAATGGCCAGCGCAATCCAGAAAAACGGGTTGATGAGACCTGTGAATAGGAACCATTCGGTAGCTTTTGGCGCGGCGGCGCTTAAGATTAGCGCTTTAGGCAGTATATTAGCCGCGAGCGCTCCAATAACCATTCCAACTCCGGTGACGATCTCAAGTTTGATACCTCGTTTCATCCCAGAGGCTTTCAGAATTACAGAGCCGGCGAAGTAGCCGTAAGCCATTGAAACGAAAATGACAAGAAATCCAATATGACTGAGTAACACTGTTCCAGCCCCAGCGATCAGGGCGGCCAGATATGCCAGCAAAAGCCTTTCCGGCCTGACTTTGTAGAGCGGTGACTTCCTTCCCGTGCCACAGTCCCGGCATTTCATCCCAACCGGCGTTGAAACCATACACCTCGGGCAAATCGGCGTACCGCAGGTGGCGCATCTTACACCGGTCTGCTCCTTTGGATGCCTGGCGCAGTAGACCGGAGCCTCATCTATGATATTGTTCTGGCTTTCAGCTTCTTGATTCACACAATTTCTCCTGTAAATCCCCATAGATGCGCCTTTACCGCGCGAATCTCGACCAGCGTTCCCGCAAGCGACGCCGGTCCGGGGAAGTTGACTGTCTTATTCTGGCGGGTCAGTCCAGTTACTTTCGATGGGTCTTTTGGACTTATTCCTTCGACCAGGACTTCAAATAGCTCGCCTATATGCGATTCGTTGATCTCCACGGAAATGCGATTTTGCGCCTCTATCAACCGTCGGAGCCGCTGGTTCTTCACCTTAGGCTGCAACTGGTCAGGAAGCGCCGCTGCCGCTGTATCCCTTATAGGGTTAAACGCGAACATAAAAGCCGAGTCGAAGCGGATTTCTTCGGCAAACCTCAGCGTGTTCTCGAACTGCTCATCGGTCTCACCAGGAAATCCGATAAGGAAATCCGTTGTCAGAGCCACATTGGGCGCTGTTTCCCTCAGGCTCGAAACAAGACCGCGGTAGTCGTCCACCGTGTAACCCCGCCGCATAGCTCTCAGAATTTCATCATCTCCCGCCTGAATCGGTAAATGCAAATGCTCGCAGACTTTCGGCATCTCGGCGATGGCGTGTATCAACTTGTCGGAAAGGTCTTTGGGATGAGATGTGGTGAACCTGATCCTGTCGATCCCATCTATCTCATTGATCAGAGCGAGCAAATCGGTGAAGTCGCGGTTCTCGTCAAGCGTCTTTCCATAGCTGTTGACGTTTTGGCCGAGCAAGGTGATGTCTCTGACTCCCCGTTCCGCAAGAATTCGGACCTCTTTTGTAATCTCCGCGGGCGGCCTGCTTCGCTCTTTGCCCCGCACATAAGGAACGACGCAGTAAGAGCAGAAGTTGTCGCAGCCATACATAATGGACACAAACGACTTCAGGCCAATTTGCCCCCGTTCCAATAGCCGATTCGGGACTATGGCTTGATCGTTTACGGCTCTGGGCAAATCAAGAAGGGCAAGAGGATGGCGGTCGCGCAGGACGCCGGTTATCATCTCAGGGATATGCTCTATATTGGCGGTCCCGACAATGAGGTCGATATGCGGCGCGCGCCGGCGCAGAGCTTTTCCTTCTTTTTGGGCCATGCAGCCGCAAACGCCTATTATTATATCTGGATTCAGTTCTTTCAGCGCTCTCAGTTCACCAAGTTTGCTGCGGACCTTCTGCTCCGGCTTGCTTCGCACCGAGCAGGTGTTGAGCATTATGATGTCGGCGTCTTCCTCATTGCCGGCAGGCTGATAGCCCATCCGCATAAGCAAATTGGATATCTGCTCCGAATCATCCTCATTCATCTGGCAGCCCCATGTCAGGACGGTAAACGCCGGGCCGGATTTATTCATACTCTCAAAATCCATAGGTGGAATAGTTCAGCAAGTGTAATTATACCTGTCGAGGTTATCGCGGGGCAAGCTGATGTGGAAGAAGTCGCAAGAGTCGAGGGAGGATGCGATCTCCCTGGGTGGCTGTTTCCGAACAGCCACCCTAAAGCCAAATCGGGATTTCCGAATCCCAACCATCAACCGACAACTCACTTCCTTGCTGGAGGAGGGCAGGTCCCCCAGCCGATGGAAAAGTTACATGCCCATCTGCTGCTCGGACATTTGGGCCTCATGATGGTTGTTGGTGTAGGTGTTGCAGTCCGCATGATCCTGGTGCTGGTTGACATGAACCGCCTCCGCAACACATTTGGCCGCCTGGTTGTAGGCGCAGTCCCTAGCGGAGCAAAGGACGACTCTCCCTATGTCGCCGGCTTGCTGCCCCATGCCCGCTCTCTGGCCGCTGTATTCCATTCTTTTCACCTCCCTGATCAATATAAGCTAAACCTGTTGTTTGGTACCCCAGGGTTGCAGCGGTTAAACGAAGCAAGCGTTCTGTCAACCTGATTCGAGACGCTTCAAAAGCGATATAAACATAATGGGAGCGAGCTTTATGCGATCGAGAGTATTCAGTGGAATTCAACCGACCGGAGTCATCCACCTTGGGAACTATTTAGGGGCCATTAAGTCTTGGGTGGACCTGCAATACAAGCACGACAGCTTCTTCTGCATCGTGGATTATCATGCTATCACTGTTCCATACGACCCTGCTGATATGCGGCAGCGGATATTCGACGCGGCTGTTGCTAATATTGCAGCCGGATTGGACCCTGATGTGGCAACGATTTTCGTCCAATCCCACGTGCCTGAACACACGGAACTTACATGGCTTCTCAATTCAATTACTCCGATGGGTTGGCTGGGCAGAATGACACAGTTCAAGGAGAAGTCGGAGCAATTCAAGGAAAACGTCAACGTGGGGCTGTTCGACTATCCGGTCTTACAGGCAGCGGATATTCTACTCTACAAGGCCGAAGTGATCCCTGTCGGAGAGGATCAGGTCCAGCACATCGAGCTTACGCGCGATATCGCGCGTAAGTTCAACTCGACATTCGGCGATACTTTCCCCGAACCAAAAGCGCTTCTCAGTCCGGCTGCCAGGATAATGGCTCTGAACGATCCGGCAAAGAAGATGAGCAAAACCCTGCCGGGAAGCTACATCGGCATCTCGGACTTGCCCGCGGAGATACGCGATAAGATGATGAAAGCCGTCACGGACGCCGGGCCTACGCCGGGGCAGGAGATGAGTCCCGGAACCGCCAATCTGTTTACGCTGTTAAAAGAGTTCTCCGCGCCGGAAACAGTAAGGCGGTTTCAGGAAGAGTACGACAGCGGCGCAATACGATATTCGGAACTGAAGTCCGTCCTTGCGGATGATATAGTCGCGGCGCTCGCTCCTTTTCGGGAGAAGAGGGAGGAACTGCTTGGTAAACCGGTTGTCGTGAAGAACATATTGCGCCAAGGCGCCGACAGAGCGCGGCTCTACGCGCGTGAAACGCTGCTTGAGGTTAAGGGGAAGATGGGATTATTGTAGGATGCCGGATTGCTAAACTACTTCCGCTTCTTCGGTCAATCTTTGCAGCAGCTCAGTAACGCCCAAATGTTCGGCCCAACTGCGAAGATAATCCAAGTCCAGCTTCCCAAACTGAACTTCATACACTCTCAGAGCATCAGTGAATTGTTTTTCACTCCCGCCTGAGAGTTTTGCCCATCTGAGTTTTGCCAAGATGGTATCCTCCGGGCTGGAGACAACGACTTGCATTCGAAGAGTTTCTGTGAATATCCTCCGAGAAAAGCGCGATTGATCGAAAGGGCTGTCTGTTAGTATCCAGAAGTCAATCTTATCGCCGGTATTCATATCAATGAGGTTGACCATGTCCTTGGTTTTGATTGCTCTCTGGACACTATTGTTGTCAATGTAGTAGTCAGCAGGAGGAAATGCGTCGATCAATTTATATGTTGATGCTTCTTGGATGGCGATAACTATATCTATGTCATGAGTTGATCTCGGCTCTCCTTGCAAGCTCGATACAACAGACCCGGACAGCATGTATTCGATGTCTGCGCCTTCAAGCGCGGTAATTATTCTTCTCACCAATTCCTGTTGTGACATTTATCCAGCCGTTTAAGATATATCTTCTTGATTTCTTCCTCGGACTTGTCAGGAAACCTCTGGCGCAGTCCATCCAGAAACAGGGCGCGGGTAAAGTCCGACAGCTCGAATGCCTTGAGCAGTCTTTCATCCGGTGTCATGCGTCGGAGTATCTGTATGTAAAGCTTATGGTTTGGTCGTGGTTTAATATCCATGGTTTATTGTTTAGATTCTATCACATTTACACATTTGGATGGACATATCCAGAAACATCAATGCTCTGAACCCTCTGAATTCCCTCATAAGCTATTGCTTTCACCCATGTATCGAGCCTCTCATGCGGCTGTATAGTAAGGTGAGTATTGCGTCTTACCGCTTCGTTTAGCCCTTCCAGCGCATAAGATGACCACGGCTCCACGCCCATCACATAGCTTTCTCCGTTCCAGGGTTCTTCTTTGGTTCCGCCGAACTCCTGCCAAATCCATAGTGAACGGAAGATGTTTATATCCCAGACCATACCAAATCCGAGTTTGCGCCTAGTATCGGTTACAGCACACCAGCCTTCTTTCAAACCCGTCAGCCAAAACTCATCGCTGCATTTGGCTGATGGAGGTGGGACGGCGCTCAAGTCTATTGAGTTGCCATCCTTCGCTGTAACCATCGGCCATTTGTGTAGTGCGCCCTTCTGAAGTCGGGCCGCCGGATCACCTTCGATAGACGCCGCTTCGCAGTCTGCCGCCGGAACATCGAGGACGCAGTCGCCATTCAGAAACGGCGCGCCCAGCGCAGGGTGATGACCCCACATAAAGTCAACCGGCTCATCGGATTCATTTGTCAATGTCTCATCGATGTGCAGTATAGCCTCTCCTATATTCAAAGTAAGCCGTTTCTCGATGGAAAGAGGCAATTTGGTAAGATTGCAGTTCAGGACGATGGAAATCTGATTGGCCGGTCTGTTCTCATCGATCCTCACGCTCCATGGCAGGCTCCAGAGTTCGCCGTGCAGTCCGTAATCTATTCCCGCGTAAGTGTTCGGAAGTCCGCCACTGGGAAGTATTTCCTCCCATCCGCCTTCATAGTAGTCCATAAAAACGTCGTGGGGTAGGGGAATGGAATCCGGCTTAGCTGGGAGTCCTATTGGCGACTTCCACAAGTAATCTACGTTTGCAGGTTTGTATAAGAATTCGATAAAATCCGAGCCTTTTTCCGGGAGCAGAGTCACCCGAATCAGGTCATTTTCCAGAGTCAGAGTATTCCAACCGGAAGCCTCTCCATGTGATATTAGGCATTTGTAGATTGGCAAATGCATACGACAATCCTTATACAAAAGCGGCGTTCCGGTTATGCCGGAACGCCGCCACTAGCAACTAACTACTGATTACTATCGACTAGTACATTCCGCCCATGCCGCCGCCCATGCCGGGATGACCGCCGCCCATAGGAGGCGCTTCCTTCGACGGCTTTTCAGCGACCACGGCCTCGGTTGTGAGGAGCATGGACGCTATGCTTGCCGCGTTCTCAAGAGCCGCGCGGGTGACCTTCGCGGGGTCAACTATTCCGGCTTTGACCATATTGACGTATTCGCCGGTCGCCGCGTTGTAACCTTCACCCTTGGGAAGGGTCTTGATCTTCTCTACGATCACTGATCCCTCCGCGCCCGCGTTGAACGCAATCATCCTTGCCGGCTCTTCAAGAGCCTTCTTAACGATGTTGACGCCGACTTGCACGTCGCCAATCTCGGCTTTTATCTTGTCAAGAGCAGGAAGAGCGTTTAGCAGCGTGACGCCGCCGCCGGGAACTATGCCTTCCTCGACCGCCGCGCGTGTGGCGGAAAGAGCGTCTTCTATCCGGTGCTTCTTTTCCTTAAGCTCCGTCTCGGTAGCCGCGCCGACCTGAATGACGGCCACGCCGCCGGCCAGCTTGGCAAGCCGCTCTTGCAGCTTTTCGCGGTCATAATCGGAATCGGTATCTTCGATCTGGCGCTTGATCTGCGCTATGCGGGCGTGGACAGCCTGAGGAGCGCCCTTGCCCTCTACAATCGTGGTGTCTTCCTTGCCGACAACGATCTTCTTGGCCGAGCCGAGCATATCAAGCTCGACATTCTCCAGCTTGAGACCGAGGTCTTCTGTGACAAACTTGCCGCCGGTGAGGACGGCAATGTCTTCCATCATCGCCTTGCGCCTGTCGCCGAAGCCGGGGGCTTTAACAGCGGTGACGTTGAGCGTGCCGCGCAGTTTGTTGACGACCAGAGTCGCCAGCGCTTCGCCCTCGACATCCTCAGAGATGATGAGAAGGGGTTTGCCGGTCTGCATAACTTTTTGCAGAATCGGTATGAGGTCGTTGACCGCGGAAATCTTCTTCTCGTAAAGAAAAATGTATGTGTCTTCAAGCACGGCTTCCATTCTCTCAGGGTCAGTCACCATATAAGGAGATATGTAACCCTTGTCGAACTGCATACCTTCGACCAGTTCGAGGGTCGTATCAGTGCCTTTGGACTCCTCGACGGTGATGACGCCATCCTTGCCGACCTTCTCCATAGCCTCAGCAATCAGGTCGCCGATAACGCTGTCGTTCGCGGAAATGGTCGCAACCTGCGCGATCTCGTCCTTCTCTTTTACTGGATGGGCGATCTTCTTGATCTCGGCAACCAGCTTCTCGACCGCCATGTCGATACCGCGCTTGATGAGCATCGGGTTGGAGCCAGCCGCGACGTTCTTCAGACCTTCGCGAACGATTGCCTGCGCAAGCACTGTCGCCGTGGTGGTTCCGTCACCGGCCACGTCGTTGGTCTTGGAGGCGACTTCACGAACCAACTGCGCGCCCATATTCTCAAATGGGTCTTCCACTTCGATCTCTTTGGCTATCGTAACGCCATCGCTGATAACGCCGGGCGATCCGAACTTCTTCTCGATAACTACGTTGCGTCCGCGAGGGCCAAGCGTCACTTTGACGGCGTCGGCCAGCGCGTTTACGCCGCGTTCCAGAGCGCGCCGCGCTTCCTCATTAAATTTCAGTTCCTTTGCCGCCATAGTTACTTACCCCCCTTTTTCTTGCCTTTGTCCAGGATGGCCAGCACGTCGTCCTGACGAAGGATCATATATTCTTCGCCTTCTACTTTAATCTCAGTTCCACCGTATTTGGAGTAGATGACTTTGTCGCCGACTTTCACATCCATCGGCGCCAGCTTACCGGAGTCCAGAAGCTTTCCGGGGCCGACTGCGATAACTTCACCTTCCTGGGGCTTTTCCTGCGCGGTGTCGGGAAGAACGATCCCGCCTTTGGTCACCTCTTCGGCTGAAGTTGGCTTGGCGATTATTCTATCGCCGAGTGGCTTTAGCATTAAGCACACCTCCTAGTGTGTTAGTTCAATAATTTTAGCGCTCACAACACCTGAGCGCTAACCTTAAGACTATACCTAATTACGGAGGCAATTACAAGTGAACAGTAGAGGATATAGCTTGGGAGTATGTTCAATGAAAGGGGATATGCGCATGTTATCTAAATATATCTACGAATAACTGCGATTATCATATAATATCTGCGTATTAGACAAAATTCAGGCCCAAGGCAAATACCTCGGACCTGACTTGTTACTCAGAACTCATCGCTCAGAACTGTCTAAAGCGCGCCTTTTATAATCGCCGTAAAATCATCAGCCTTCAAACTTGCGCCTCCGACCAGAGCGCCGTCTATATGCGGCTTGTGCAGCAGTTCGTTCGCATTATCTGGCTTGACGCTTCCGCCATATTGGATTCTGACCGAATCAGCCGCAGACTGGCCGTACATTTGGCCGACCACCTGCCGAATAACGCCGCAGACGCGGTTCGCTTCATCCGAATCGCACACTTCGCCGGTGCCGATTGCCCACACCGGCTCGTAAGCTATGACAATGCTCTTTACCTGATCTTCCGAAAGCCCCGCAATATCTTTGCGAATTTGCGCCGCGACGACTTCATCCGTCTTACCTGCTTTGCGCTCTTCAAGAAGCTCTCCGCAGCAGACGATAGGCGTTAACCCGTGCGCGAAGGCGGTCTTAGCTTTCATATTGATGGTCTCGTCCGTTTCCGAGAAGTAGGAGAGGACCTTCTCCAGTTCGGCATCCACTGAGCCTAAGCGTCCGCGTGTTTCGGAATGGCCGATGATGACATACTTGCACCCAACATCAGTAAGCATAAGCGGGCTGATCTGGCTCGTCCACGCGCCCTGTTCTTTCCA
>JAUSEB010000410.1 GCA_030650495.1 Armatimonadota bacterium
CCTGAACCGTTGTTTCGGGATTTGAGTGGAGCGAAGCGGAATGGAAATCCCGAAACAAGCCACGGATGTAATGTTGAATGTTGAAGGAGAGAGTGTTGGAAGCAATACCTTAAACCTTCAACTATCCCTCGACTCCCTCCCTCACATACTCAGCACAAGGCACTTCGCCGCGCCGCCGGCCTTTATGAATTCGCTCAAATCCAATGCTCGAACGTCGTATCCATCAACTCGTAACGCAGCGCTCATCCCATGGCAGCCCGTGGTTGTCACAACTGTGTCTCCGACCACAATCGCGTTGCAGCAAAACCGTTTCGCTTCTTCCTCCGTTACCTCAATCCTCTTTTGAAATCTTGAGCGCAAGACGCGCAGGGCGTATTCATCGAAAGCTCCCGGGTAGATGATCGCGGAGTCACTACCCAGCGGCCTGAAGCAAGTGTCCAGGTGGTAGAATAGCGGGTCCACCAGTCGAAGGGGAAGGACCTCGGCGTTCAATATCTCCGACAAAGCTTCGTGCGCTCTCGCGTCCGACCGGTAATAGTACCCCTCGAACCACGTGTCCCCCGCCAAAATCGCGTCACCCTCACCTTCAAAGAATACATCTTCCGGCAATCGGATGATGTCGTATCCGCGGTTTGCGAACCACTTTTCATAGTGAGGGGATTCCCCCTGGCGTTCCCTATGCCTGAACCTCGATGAGATGAAACGCCTGTCTATTACCAATCCCGCATTTGCCGTGAAAGCCATATCCGGCAGGCCCGGCTGAGGCTTTAGCAACTCGATGTCCATGTCCGGGAGCGAAAGAAGCGTTTTGACAAGACCGGTCCACTGCGAACAGGCGAGCTCACTGATCGCGTTCCGGCGCCTGTCCATCCACGGGTTTATCTCATACTCGATGCCGTAGAAATCCGGCGAGGCCATCAGGAAGCGAGGCATTTCTCCTCCTTACCCGTCCCAATCCGCCTTAGCTCCGCGTCCAACTCCATCAGGAAAAGACCGACATCCGTCACCACGCCCGTGGCCTGAACAGTGCCCCTGTCTACCAGCTTCGTGACGACCGCCGGGTCGATGTCCACGCAGACGACTTTGACCCTGGCAGGCAGCAGGTTTCCCGTCGCAACCGAGTGCAGGGTCGTCGCCACCATAAGCGCAAATCCAACTCCCTCCAACGCCTCTCGCATTGCCGCCTGAGCTTCCATGGTGTCGGTTATCACTTCGGGCAGCGGGCCATCGTCCCGTATCGATCCCGCGAGCACAAATGGCGCATTTGCCTGGACACACACGCGCATAATCCCTGTGTTTAGAATCCCTTGCCTGACGGCTTCTTTTATACTTCCGATTCGCCGGATGGTGTTGACCGCCCTCAAGTGATGCTCGTGCCCATGCGCCGCGGGCCGGCCTTCTTCCACGCTTACGCCCAGCGAAGTTCCATACAACGCGCTTTCTATATCGTGAAGCGGGAGCGCGTTTCCGGCAAATAGAACGTCGATATAGCCGCATTCGATCATTCGCTCGACGAACGGCCCCGCGCCTGAGTGAATGATCGCGGGTCCGCCGACCAATAGAACCTTCTCCCCGCGCCGTTTGGTCTCCATTATCTCATGCGCGATCTCCCTGACAATAAGTCCTTTTGGCCGTTCAGCGGACACCTCGCTGGTCATAAATTCAAATGCGCCTCTGGGTTCTTTGCGCTCAGGCGGCTCGACTCGCACGCCCCTATGCCCGACAACGACCTTTTGCCCGTCGCGGACCAAGTTCATCGGCATCGTTCGCGCGGAATCGTCCTCGACCACAATCCCGCAGTCCATCTCGATATTGCGGACCGGCGTCCAACGCCCACTAATGCGGACTTGCGTCTCAAGGTTGGTTGTGCAATAGAAGTCCTCGGGGAAAACGCCGTCCTTTGGCGCGGGCGCGAGATCGGCGTCCCACTGCCATGCCCGCGACGCGCCGTCTTTCTCGACATATGCAAGTATGTTCTCCAGTGCCTCTTCAGAGTCGGCGTTCACGCGAATTCGCGCGTAACTCGGCTCCGGCCTGGTCTTGCCGATCTTGATCTCTTCAATCTCGAATCTCCCGCCCTGCGCCAATATTCCGTCCAACACACGCGGAAGACTCAGCGAATCTATGATATGTCCTTTGAGTTCGATAAGCTCCGAAGCCATAATAATCTAATCCCTCCAAAAGTGGCGGTCTATCCCATCATCATTTTACCCATGGCGCGGAAATGTGCTATTTCCATAAAATCCGGCGGGGATATAGTATTTTAGGACGCTTCGTGATATAATATCTTGGACCCCTTGCTAGAAACCGGATAGCTGCTCTCATTAGTCGTCCGATTTGCAATAACGCACCGGGCACTTCAACGCTTAGCGAGAAAGACGGTGGGAAGTATGTTTCATATCGGTGACAAAGTTGTGCACCCCGTTTACGGAGCCGGCACCATTGCATCTATAGAAGAGCGGCGAAACAGGGACGAGACAGCGGAATACTACGTTATACCTGATACAATGGAGGCGGACCGCCTGCTGGTTCCTATTAAAGCCGCAACCGAAGTCGGACTCCGCAAAGCAGTCTCCAGCGAAGACGCCGAAGAGATGCTGAAGATCCTCAAATCCGAAGGCCATGTCATTGCCGCTGAACGGCTTGAAAGAGTCGCTTACTTAAAGAGGGTTGACTGGACCGACCCCTTTGTCATAGCGGAGTTATGGAGAGACCTATCCATGGAAGCAAAGAACGGAAAACTCTGCGCGACGACCGAGAAAGTGCGTAAGAGAGCACGGAGATTGCTTCTTTCGGAGCTTTGCCTGACAACGGGTATGTCGCGCCAGCAGTGCGGCGTTATGATGGACACTTGCGGGGAAGTTAGTTAGTTGGGTGATGGATTAGAAGTTAGAAGTTAGGAGTTAGAAAAAACCGTCATTCCGCGCGAAGCGAGGAATCTGCTTTCTCTAACCTCTAACTTCTAACCTCTAACTTCTAAATCGGGGGAGGTTTCCCTTCTCTCAACCCTCAACCCTCAACTACATGTTGTTGCATCGGTAGCCTGCTGCCGATGCCGGCGCCGAAGGCGCCGCTACTCCCTCTCCCTTGACGGGAGAGGGTTGGGGTGAGGGTGAAAAGGTCAAATAGACGCAGAATTCTTATTCTAACTTCTAACTTCTAACTTCTAAAACGGTATCATCCTCACGCGCTTGCTGGGAGCGCGGGCAAATCGTTCTTTCCACGACATAGTAGGAACAGCCGCCGGGCCAGTATATACCGAGCGTTTGAGAGCGGACACAAGCGCCGCCCGGCTTGGGGTATCGTTAAACGAAAAGCACACCATGCCGTCGCTTCCGCTTGCCCTGCTTGCTTCCAGTTGAGCCACCGCGCCGGTTATATACTCTGAATAAACCATCTGGCCCGCGTAGACGTGCCGCCCGTACTGCCACCGCTGCATTCCCTGAAGCCATCGCCGGTACTGGCCGGCTAAACTGCTTTTACGCTCATCCCTGTAGTTCATAAGTATGCTTGCGTCGATAATACCTTCGCGCATCCACCCCGCCCAATCCTGGAACACCTTGGTGTAGGCCAGCGTGTCTTCAAAACTGGAAGAGCACTCGCCCCAGGAGACGGTCGCGGCGGAGACCTTCACGTTCGGTTTCACGGCGTTGATTCTCTTGTAGATATTCCGAACCAATCCCGTGACCTGTTCGCGGCGCCAATCCGACCATTTGGGATCAGCGGGATCGGGGTCTCCAACACGGCCAAATCGAGAATTGAACCGGCTTACCGACTCACTGTTGTAGCCCCATTCCCTGCCGGGATAGCGGATATAATCAAGATGAATCCCGTCCACATCGTATCTGCGCGCAATGTCCATAACCACTTGCGTTGTGTAATCCCGAACCTCCGGGACTCCCGGATCGAGGAAAACGCCGTCGGCGGATTTTGTTGAACCGGACACATCGCACATCAACCATTCCGGATGCGCGTTGCATACGTGAGCCGGATCGAACGATGTAGAGTTTGAACTCTGAACGCGCAGGAGATTTACCCAGGCATGAACTTCCAGTCCTTCGCTATGCGCCCGTTCTATGATGTACGCAAGCGGGTCATAATCCGGCGGACCGGCGATGTTGGTTGCCAATGGTTCATAGTCTGACTGATAATACGCGTCGCCGACTTTACGGACTTGAATGAAAAGCGCGTTGATGTTCGCGGCTTTCGCGGCGGCGATTGTCTTGTCGGCCTCCGCCGGAGTAAGATAGCCGCTGCTCCAGCCTGTCACCCACGCCCCGCGAAATTCAGGCCTGGCGGCGCAAGACGCGCCCACGGCCATTATGAGAATGAAAAGGCAAACCAAAACAGAGGCGAACGCCCTTGAGGTATTGATCGAAGAAAGAACTAACCTGGCTATGATGACCTCCCGCCCGTAATAGTCCAGCTTCACGGGAACGTCATTCCGACCGAAGTGGAGGAATCTGCTTTTTTACGGATACCCAATGCTTAAAAGCAGATTTCTCGACTACGCTAACGCTTCGCTCGAAATGACAATACACGGTAGACTGAAATTATACGTCAATTCGTTCCCAGTAGATTTGCGAATAAAACCTTGGTTGCTTTCACTTGAGGATTCCGTACAAGCGCCGGGGAAACGCTCGGTATAAGCGCTTGGTTTTTGGAGAAATGTCGCGGTTTAGGGGAAGAACGCAGATAGAGAAGCTGTCAGCTGTCAGCTGTCAGCTGACAGCTGACAGCTTAAACCAACCCTAAGCTTACCACCGGAAATCTTACCGTCACTTCAGTCCCGCGTCCCGGCTCGCTGCTGACTGTGACAGTCCCGCCAAGGGCCGTAGCTCTTTCCTCGATACCAAGAAGGCCGAGATGACCGCTGGCGGCGGAAGATTTGCGCGCGTCGTCCACATCAAAGCCAACCCCGTCATCCGTGACGGTTAAAAGCGTCTCTTGCTTTGACGTTATAAGCGAGACGCTTACTATCTTTGGTTGCGCGTGTTTCGCCGCGTTGTTCACAAGCTCCCGGACTATCTGGAAGATGGCCGCGCAAATTTCCTGGCTGATGAGTTTGGAGTTCATTTGAAGGGATAATTCCGCTTTGAATCCTTCCGCGGAAGCCGTCTTTTCCACGAACCGGGTTATCGCTTCATCGAGCCGTTCAGGGTCGGGGCCGGCGAGCCTCAAGTCGGCAAGATAAGATCGAACTTCCGAAAGACCGGACGCGGCTACCTCCTGAGTGCGGGCAATCGCGTCTTTAGCTTTATCGGGGTCCTTCTCAACAAGTATGCTGCATCTCTCCAAGTGCAATTTGATAGCGGCAAGAGTTTGCAGGAAGTTGTCGTGCAGGTCTCTGGCGATGCGCACGCGCTCGTCCGAGGCGGCTGCCTCTCTTAATCTTTCTCCAAGGCGGGCGTTTTCCAACAGGGGAGCAGCCTGGGTCGAGATCAGATCGAGTAGCCGCTGGTCGGCAAGTGAAAACGGCGAAGTGAGCCTGTTGACCGCGTATAACACGCCCACGGGCGTTTCATGGACCAGAAGCGGAGCAGCGGCAATGGATGCAATGCTGAGCGCGTTAGCCGCGTAAGGGGGAAGAGAAGTCTCCTTCTTAACATTGTTTACAGAGCGCGCATGTCCGAATTCGAGCGTCTGTCGCGGACTCCAGGCTCCGAGGTCCATATCATTTGTTGGCGCGCCGTCCCCCACCCAATAGGAAGACTCCTCACGGCTATATTCCGGCCAGGTATAAAACCAGCACTTCTGAACCTGCAACAGTTGTGCGGCCTGATCCACCAGTTGCTTTTCGATTTGTGAAGAGCTTGAAAGGGATGAGAGGGCAATGCCGAGGTCGTTGACGACCGCCAATTGCGCCCTGTAACTCTTCTGTTTCTCGGACATGTGGCCAAACAGCAGGGCGAGAATAAACAGAAATCCCGTGCTGCCCAAGAAAGTCGGGATGAAAGTCTCACCCGCGAGTGAAAGGGACACTGGTGAAGTCGTGATATACGTATAAAGAACTATGCTTGCGGCCAAAGCAAGTATGGATAATTGCAGGCCGTATCGCAAAGAGACGCTGACGATATAGAAGACGTACCAAAGATAAAAGGGGCTCTTATCGCCGCCGGTGCTTGCCACCAACGCCGTGATTAGCAAAACCTCAATAATACTGCTGAAGACGGCGGCGCCGCTAACCGCATTTGGTTTGTGCCGCGAAATGAGGCTCATCACGAGGCTGTAGGTCATGACCAGCACAAGAGTGAGCGCCATTGGGCGGTACTCGAACTGCACTTCGTAGTAAAGTTTTGTGGCGACGACCAGGGTGGCGAGCGCAAGAACGCCGCGCACAAAGGCGAGCATACGCTCGGTGGTAGCGGCTTCATCCATAAGGAGCCTGCTTTGGATTACGTTCAACTCAATTGCTCCACTGGTTGTATCCCAAGTTATGACAGCAATTCTTAATCACGAAAACACGAAAGGCAGAAAGCACGAAAAGGGAAGGGAAATCAACCACAGATACACACAGATAGGTGTCGGGTGCAGAACTCCCTCGACTCTATCGACTCCCTTTTCCATCTGCGTTTATCTGCTTTATCGGCGTTAATCTGCGTTCTTCTTCGAATAGGCATTTCGTGATTGAAAAGATACCCCGCTCCATGTTACTCTTTGATCAACCCGTACCGAAGGCAAAACTTGACTGCCTCTTGCCGCGCGGCGAACCCCATCTTTTCCAAGACGTGGCTCACATGGACTTTGACGGTGTGCTCGCTGATGAAGAGCTGCTCGCCTATTACGGAGTTGGTGTAGGCTTCACCCATGTATTTCAGGACTTCCAGCTCCCTTTGGGTCAATAATGCCAATTTGTCCCGCTCGCTTGTCTTCTGTTTGCCGGAAATGGCGCGGACAAGCCTTTCCGTGAGGTCGGTTGGAAGCCAACAGCCGCCCGCGGCAACGGTCCGAATAGCATTGATGAGTTGAGATGAGGCGACGTCTTTCAGCAAATATCCGACAGCCCCGGATTGAATGGACCGGGCAAGCAGCTCATCGTCGTCCGCCCCGGTAAGGATGATGGTCCTGGTGTCCGGCGATTCCTGGACTATTATCTCCAAGGCCGAAACGCCGTCCATCTCGGGCATAATGAGATCGAGGAGGAGCACATTCGGCTTTAGTTCCCGGACCTTCTCAACCGCGTCCGCGCCGTTTACGGCGGACCCGGCTATCTTTATGTCCTCCTCAAGACTCAGCAAGCCGATTAGACCTTCTCTTAGAATCGCGTGATCGTCGGCAATGACAACTGTGATTGCGGATTTGGCCGCTTTCGGTTTTTCAGATTGATCCATCCGGTCACCCAATAAGAATTGTTCTTAGTTGATAGTTGAGAGTTTAGAGAAGGGAAGACCTCCCCCTAACCCCTCCTTTACGCAGCTTGTTTCGGGATTTCCATTCCGCTGCGCTCCATTCAAATCCCGAAACAACGGCCAACTCCCTCCCCTTTAGGGGAGGGGCGGGGTCCTATTCTAACTTCTAACTCCTAACTCATAAATTCTTCAACATCCTCCAGCTTCCAAGTCTTGGAGCATGGCGGAAGGTATCTAATGAACTCTTTTCCGTAATACTTCTTCAGCAGGCGGGAGTCCATTATACAGACGACTCCCCTGTCCGTTTTACTCCGTATCAGCCTGCCGAAGCCCTGCTTGAGCCTTATCTGCGCCTGCGGCGCCGCGTATTCATTGAACCAGTCCCCGCCCGCCGCTGTTATGGCGTCGGTCCGAGCTTTATTGACCGGGCTGTCCGGCACGGCAAACGGCAGCTTGTCTATGATAACGCATGACAACGCTTCGCCGGGAACATCTACGCCTTCCCAAAAGCTGTGCACTCCGAAAAGACACGCCCCCTTGCTCTTGCCTTTTCGGAACTCCTCCAGCAATTTCTCGTTCGACTTCTCGCCTTGTTTCAGCAGCTTATATGGCAAGACGTCGCGTAATATGTCGTATACTTTATTCAGCATTCTATACGACGTGAACAGCAGAAACGCCCGGCCATTTGTGTATTCCAGTATCCGCTGTATGCGCTCGGCAAGCTGGCTTGCGTACTCCGGTTGCTCCGATGGGAAGTCGAAATCATAAGGCACGTATAAGATCGCCTGCCGCTCGAACTCGAACGGCGAGCCGACTATCGCCTCCTCCGACTCTCCTACTCCAAGCCTGGACCGCAAATATGAGAACCCGCCTGAGTTCGCCAGCGTAGCCGAAGTTAGAACAGCCGATGGGACATTCCCCCACAGCGCGTCTTTCATGACCTCGGCGACGCATATCGGAGTTATCCGCAAAACGCAGCTAACGAACTTCTTGCCGGAAGGCTTGTCGCACCACTTGACATGGTTTTCGTGATCCCGGAAGAAAAGGTCGGTAAGCTCGTCGCGCATCCGTCCGCACATCCGGCGGTAACCGTCCAGCCGCTCTTTCATCTCAGGCCGGCCTTCGGTGTCCACGTCGTTCAGCCTTTTATTTAGACCATCGAGCAGCGTAACAAGTTCCGAGGCGGCCCGCTCGATTGAAGCCCCATATTGGCTTTGCATAATGTCAGATATAAAAAACTCCTGGCGCGGTGACTCGGAGAAGCCTTGGAAAAGAGCCTGGTTGCTATGGTCGAGCTCTTTCAGCATAGGATCGGGAATGCCTAAATCGCGCTGCTTGCGGAGGCGGTTCAGCAGATTGCTCACCCTGAAGTTGCTGAACTCAAGCCCGAAAGCTTTACCGGCGATGTCCTCCAAATGATGCGCTTCGTCGAAAATAACGGCGTCGTACTTGGGAAGTATTCCCGATTTTGGCTCAGCTATTCTTATCACCAAATCGCTGAAAAACAAAGAGTGGTTGACGAGAATTATATCCGCCGTCGCCGCTTCCTGCCGCAGTTTATAGTAGAAACAGCTATTGTAATAAGAGCATTCCTGGCGGCGGCAGGTGTCCTGATTCGAGCAAACATCGGACCAGTCGGTGTACGGGAAGTCCAAATCAGCGACGTCGCCGGACTCGGTTTCGCGGCTCCACTCCATAACTTGCGCAAAGAGCGGATCGTTTTCATTTAAGATGCTCTGCGCGGCGTGGTCAAGCTCGTAGAGGCATAAATAGTTCGACCGGCCTTTGAGTAAAACAACCTTTAGCGGCGCATCGTCCAATACCGTCTGGACCAGCGGGATGTCTTTCGTCAAAAGCTGCGCCTGGAGGTTTATCGTGTGTGTTGAAACAACAATACGCTTGCCGCTCCTGCTGTGCAGCGCCGCCGGAATGAGATACGCCAGCGTTTTGCCGACTCCCGTGCCCGCTTCGGCCAGGCAGTGGCGTTTCTTCGCCAGGGCTTCGGCCACCGACGCAGCCATGGCAAGCTGCTGCGGGCGGAATTCGAACTTGTCGAACTTTTGCGATAGCTTCCCGCCCTCGCCGAAAATATCTGCAAGCTGACTGGTTGTGGTCTCAAGATCAGGCATTACGACTCCCTCAAAGATTGTACGGCTGAGGCAATACAGGTGTCAAATAACAAATTCTTTGGAGCGCCTTGGTTTGACGCTTTCGCTGAAATACAAAGTTACCCAAACCCCAAAGGTTGAGGAATGGCTGACAAAAGTCTATAATCATGCTGTTGAAGATGTCCGGTCGGTCAAGACAAATGGAGAATACTTCGATGAGAAAGCTGAACAGAGTTAGGATACTTAGTGAATCCGACAAGCAGCTTTTGCGGGATCTCAAAGAAATTATTTTGCGTTACGTACCCAACGCTACGGTCATACTCTACGGCAGCGCAGCGCGGGGCGAACGAGAGCCGGAGTCGGATATCGATATATTGGTCATTCTTGACGAACCCATCTCCAGTCAAGAGCGCGATGATATGCGTTCTGATATTTACTATTTGCAGTTGGATCGGGATGTAGTGCTATCGGTGATGGTTTATAGTAAGGATGAGTGGTATTCCCCAATACATTTGGTAAGCCCATATCATAAAAATGTAGAAAAAGATGGAGTACTGCTATGAAGCCTGCAGAGATAGAGTATGCAAGACTACGTTTAGAGAGTGCGCAAGAAACATTATCTGAAGCCCGCCTTTTATTGAACAGCGGCTTTTTGAAGGGTACAGTCAATAGAATTTATTATGCTTGTTTCTATGCTGTAAATGCCTTGTTATTCAGCGAAGGATTATCGTCCAGCAAGCATGGCGGCGTGATCTCATTGTTCAATCGATATTTCATAAAAACAGGCCGCCTGCCGGGGGATATGGGCAAACTCTACGGTAAAATCTTCGAAATGCGGCAAGAAGGCGATTATGAGGAGACAACGAAATTTGATCAACACGAAGTTGAGGATTTGCTGTCATATGCTCAATCATTCATCGAACAAATAGCCGATTGGCTGCGGACCAATAAGAGCGTTTAGCGAACCAAACACAATTGACTAATGAACTCCGGTAGATTGCTAAGAAGAAGTTACCCGGCTCCCATCGTGGACTTCGCCGTTCTTGTATCTCTCCCAAGTCTCAGGCAATAGCTCGAACTGCTGGCTGCAGAGCCGCGCGTAGATTCCGTTCAGGCCCAGCAGCTCTTCATGTTCGCCTAATTCAACTACTCGCCCGTCGTCGATAACGGCAATCTGGTCGGCGTTACGGATAGTGGACAGCCGGTGGGCGATGACGAGCGTCGTCCTGTCCTTCATCAGATCTTCGATGGCCTGCTGGACTATCAACTCGCTTTCGGAGTCGAGGGCGCTTGTGGCTTCGTCCAGAACGATGATCGACGGGTCTTTCAGAAAAGCTCTTGCGATTGAAACGCGCTGCTTTTGACCGCCGGAGAGGCGTACGCCGCGTTCGCCCAGCATTGTGTTGAAGCCATCCTCCGTTTCCTCGATGAACTCCAGCGCGTACGCCCGCCGCGCGGCCTCTTTGACTTCTTCAAACGATGCGCCTGGCCGCCCATAAAGGATATTTTCCTCTATCGTGCCGGAGAACAATATCGGCTCCTGAGGCACAAGACCGATCTGGCTGCGCAGGGAATAGATCGTGTAATCGCGTATATCGCGGCCATCGATCAATATGCGCCCTTCGTCCCAGTCGTAGAACCGATTGAGCAGATTCGTGACCGTCGTCTTGCCCCCGCCGGAAGGTCCGACGAGAGCGAGTGTGGTTCTTGCCGGAGCAACAAGACTGAGGTTGTCGAACACTTTTCGCGAAGAGCTGGGGTATGAGAAGGTTACGTTTTCCAGAACGATCTCGCCGGTGAAACGCTTCGCTCTTATGGCGCCGGGTTTATTTGCTATCTCAGGCTCGGTGTCGAAAATGGTGAATATGCGGTCGGACGCGCCGAGCGCCGCGGCTATTAGAAGCTGCATCTCGTTGAGCCACTCGAAAGGCATATATATCTGCCCCTGCATCATTATGAACTGCAGCAGCAGGCCGATGGACACCTTTTCGCTGTGGAAAAGGGCCAAATATCCGCCCGCCAGGATCAATAATAGTTGCGACGAAATCCTGGTGAAGCCCATGCAGGCTTCGCTCAGTCCTCCCAGTTTGGAATTCTTTACGCCAAGGTCTACAAGAGACGAAGAGCTATCGCTGAACCGCTGAATTTCCTCGTTTTCTCCAGTGAACGCCTTAACTATGGTAGCCGCCGAGAGTTTCTCCTGCGCGCTTCCCGACAAATCTGCCAGCCGGTCGCGAACGGCGCACGCGTTCTCCTGAACCTTCCAGCCGAGTTTGCGCTGAATGAGAAGCTGAACGGGGACCATGCATATCGAGATAAGTCCAAGATGGACGTTCTTGTAGAATAAATATCCCAGCACGACGGATATCATCCCTATGCTCATCCAAACCTGGACAAAGGCCCTGCCTATGAACGGCTGTACCGCCTCCACGTCACCGATAATTCGGCTGGTGAGCCAACCTGAGCGATTGCTGTCGAAGAACGAGTGAGAAAGTTTCTGGATGTGCGCGTAGAGGTCGCATCGAAGGTTGCAGACGACCTCCTGCGTAGCGCGCGCCGCAAGGGAAGATCGAAGGTAAATTGGAACAGGGGCAATCAGCAGTACCCCAGTTCCCATAAACATAAAGTGGCGAAGTTGCCCCCATGCCGCTTCATGGGTTATCTTCCCCGCGTTCGCAAGCGACAGGATGTTCACGAATTCGCCGATCATGTAAGCTATGGCGACCGGCACGAGCATCTTCACCAGGCCGCAAGCTGTAGCCGCCGCGAAATGGAGCCAATAAGGTTTTATATAGCCTATGAGCCGCCAAAGATTACTGCGCTTCTTGGGTGGACGCGAACGCCGCCTCGGCAACAACCTCCGAAACCACGACATACGCCGTAAGTCATCTTGGCTAGATTTACTGTCAGCCTCACTCATAATACACGTAATAACCTTGACAACGAAAGATTCGGGGACATACCCGATTGATTTCATACCCAACAAGGCTCCCATAAAACTACTTGGGGAGGAAGCTTTGAACATCCTCCCGGAAAGGGAAGAGTATTTAACTGCGGATAGACACAGATATGAGTTGTCGGTTGACGGTTGTCAGCCGGTTTAAGCTGTCAGCTGTCAGCTGACAGCTGACAGCTTTTCCATCTGCGTTTATCTATGGTTAATTTTGCCCGATAATCCAACAACTCGACGGCTGGCCGGAAACGCGATAAAATGTTATCTCGATTGAATATTAAGGAGCATTAGACAAATGGCGGAAGGTGTAACCCTACAAAGCGAAGATTACAGCCGTTGGTATACCGATGTTGTGCAGAAGGCGGA
This sequence comes from Armatimonadota bacterium, assembly GCA_030650495.1. Taxonomy (GTDB): domain Bacteria; phylum Armatimonadota; class UBA5829; order UBA5829; family JAUSEB01; genus JAUSEB01. The sequence goes on from JAUSEB010000410.1 coordinate 12,777, forward strand.
GATGGCCGACTACGCGCCGGTGAAAGGCTGTATGGTCATCAGGCCGTACGGCTACGCGCTGTGGGAGAACATACAGAAAGCTCTGGATAAGAGATTCAAGGATACAGGGCACGTTAACGCGTATTTCCCACTCTTTATCCCAATGAGCTTTTTGCAAAAAGAGGCGGAGCACGTGGAGGGCTTTTCACCTGAGCTTGCCGTAGTGACAATCGGCGGTGGAGAAAAACTAGAAGAGCCGCTGGTCGTCCGCCCGACTTCCGAAACCGTCATCGGCCACATGTACGCGCAGTGGATAAAGAGTTATCGCGACCTCCCCGTGCTTATCAACCAGTGGGCGAATGTCGTCCGGTGGGAAATGAGGACGCGGCTGTTTCTTAGGACCATGGAGTTCCTATGGCAGGAAGGCCACACGGCCCATGAGACCGCCGAAGAGGCGCAGGAGGAAACGCTGCGGATGCTCGGCGTCTATCAGGATTTTGCCCAGAACGAGGCGGCGATTCCGGTTATACCCGGCCGCAAGAGCGCCTCGGAAAAGTTCGCCGGGGCCGCGACGAGCTATACCATAGAAGCGATGATGGGCGACCGCCGGGCGCTGCAATCCGGGACCTCCCATAATCTGGGGCAAAATTTCGCCAAGGCGTTTGACATACAATATCTGGACAGAAACAACGAATTACAATACTGCTGGACGACCTCATGGGGGATGAGCACGAGGATGATCGGCGCGATAATTATGGCTCACGGCGACGATAAAGGACTCATTATGCCGCCGAGGCTTGCGCCGATACAAGTTGTAATAGTGCCCATTTCCAAAACTGACGAGGAGCGGGAGCAGGTTCTTCCGGCCGCGGAGGATATAACGAAGAAGCTGCAGGCGGCGGGAGTTCGGGTCAAATTCGATGCCCGGACGGAGTTCACCCCCGGCTGGAAATTCAATGACTGGGAGATGAGAGGCGTTCCGCTGAGGATAGAAATTGGGCCAAGAGACGTGGCGAACCAGAGCGCCGTTCTGGCAAGGCGCGATATTCCCGGCCGCGACGGCAAGAGCTTTGTCCCGTGGGCGGATATTGAGACGAATGTCGCGGAAATGCTTGTTACTATCCAGAAGGCTATGTTCGACAAGGCGCTTGCGTTCCGCGAGGAGCACACCCACCGGCCTGGAAACTATGAGGAGTTCAAAACGGCGGTCGAAGACGGATTTGCGCTCGCCTGGTGGTGCGGCGACGCGGCCTGCGAGGACGCAATCAAGAAGGAAACCAAGGCGACCAACCGCTGCATTCCGCTGGAGCAGGAAGGCGGAACCGGCAAATGCGTATACTGCGGCAAAGAATCGAGCGAGAAAGCGGTATTTGCAAAGGCATACTGAGTAGGCAAAATTGACACATCGAGAGCGTTTTTTCGCGTTAATGGAAAACAGGCCGGTTGACCGGCCGCCGTTCTTCCCGGACATAACGGACTGGTACAAGGCCAGGCGCACATTGCCCGGTGAGCCGCAGCATTACGGGACAGGCCAGTTCATCTTCGACGACGATCCGTTCCACAAGAATCAAGTCGATATGCCGGAGCGGTTCCGCGATTTCACCCTGTTTGACTTCTACCGCGAGTTTGACTGGGGATGCCCCATCCACGCGTACGGCTCATATACGGTGGAATATGAAGATGTTGCCGTGCGCGAAGAACGGGAAGGCAATCGGCGGCATGAGTTTGTCGAAACCCCCGTTGGGACGCTCCACACCATCTGGGGAATGGGGACATTTGGCAGCGAGTCGGTGGTTCGATATCCGGTCCAGGGGCCGGAGGACATTCCCGCGCTGGAGTTTTACGCCAGGCACACTCATTATCATGGGGAGCCTGAAGCCGTTCAGCGGATATTGGACGCCGTCGGCGACCGTGGAGTCCTGGATATCCCGATATGGCGGACGCCGTTCGGGAGCCTGATACAGGATTATATGGGATACGAGGCGGTGGCGTACGCGCTGGCGGATGATCCCATAATCGTGAATAGGCTGATGGACGCGCTCGCGGACAACTTCTTTGAAAGGGTGGAGGTCGCAGCGGAATTGCCGGGTCGTATTGTCATTATCACTGACCACGCGGACGAGTATCTGATAAGTCCAAGACAACTGCGTGAATACTGCGCGCCGTATTATCGGGAGGCGCAAAAGAGGCTGCATGCGGCTGGAAAACTCGTGTCCACCCATCTTGACGGCAATTTCAAAGCCTATTTGGACCTGTTGCCGGAGGCCGGATTCGACCTCCTTGATGGTTGTACGCCGGCACCGATGGGGAACTACGAGCCGGAGGACTTAGCCTCGGCGCTTGGGCCGTGGTCAAAGGCGTATTGTGGAGTTCCGGCTACGTTGTTCTGCACGAACACGCCGACGGAGGAGATATTAGGTTACGGGCGGAGGATCGTGGACGCGCTTAGTCCGAATGTAATACTGAATGTCGGCGACGTGCTCCCGCCGAATGGAGACATCGACCAGGTCATCGCGCTAGGCAATGCGGTTAAAGCCTGGCCCTGGCGTAAGGAGTTGGCATGAAGAAGAGGACCGTTCATATAGATGAAGGCGATAAGCGCGAGTTCGACTGGGGAAGTATAACCTGGCTGCAAAGCGGCGAGTTCTCCGGTTCCGAGGAGTTGACCCTGGGAGAAGTGATTATAAAATCAGGGAAATCCAACCCGATGCACACGCACGCTAACTGCGAGGAAATCTTGTATCTTCTTGAAGGTGAATTGGAGCATAGCTGCGGAGATGAAAACCCGTATCATCTCAAGCCGGGAGGGTCCATTTGCATCCAGCGCGGGATTCCGCACAATGCGAAGTGCATCAGCGAAAAAGACGCGCGGATGGTGGTGGCGTATTCCTCGGCGTATCGGGAGATGCAGGGAGAATAACGGTTGCCCATATAATCCCCGCTTTTTGGGTATCTTTCCTGGAAACTGAAAAACGCTTATCTACGTCTTTATAATGAGTCCCGGAGCGTTTACCGCGCTTCAATGGAAGGATTTTAAGCATATATGAGACTAACCGCCATTATCCTAATCTGCCTTATTTGTATAGCCGCGCCGCTGTTCGGGGAGCAAAGCCATCTGTGGCTTGTCAAGCAAAACGATAAATTCGGTTTTATAGACAAAACAGG